>NZ_JBDJNT010000011.1:0-141463 GCF_039674525.1 Stenotrophomonas sp. TWI377 | reverse complement strand
CGGGGGGGCGGGCTGTCCCTGTTTTCGGGGGGGGTGGGGGGGGGGGGGGGCCGGCCGCGGGCCCGCCACTCCCGGCCCCCACGACCACGGGTGGGCCGCTACCGGGCCTCAATCGCGCAGTTGCGCGGTGACGAAGTCCCAGTTCACCAGTTTCCAGAACGCCTCCAGATAGCGCGCGCGCTCATTCTGGTAGTCGGTGTAATACGCGTGTTCCCACACATCGCAGGCCAGCAGCGGGGTGCTCTCGCCGGTCAGCGGCGTGCCCGCGTTGCGCGTGACCTGGATCGCCAGCGCGCCATTGGGGTGCTGTACCAGCCACACCCAGCCCGAGCCGAACAGACGCAGTGCGGCGCTGTCGAAGGTATCGCGCAGGCGCTTGGCATCCCCGAAATGACGGGTGACCAGTTCACCCAGCCGGCCCTGCGGATCGCCACCGGCGCGCGGGTGCAGGCACTGGAAATAGAACTGGTGGTTCCAGGCCTGGGCCGCGGCATCGAACAGGCTGCCCTGGCTCTGGCGGACGATCTCCTCCAGCGGCAGCTCGGCCAGCTCCGTGCCTTCAATACGTGCGTTCACCGTGTCCAGGTAGCCACGGAAGTGGCGCCCGTGGTGCAGGTCCAGCGTCTCCGCCGACAGGTGAGGCTGAAGGGCGGCGCGGTCGTAGGGAAGGCGAGGCAGTTCGAGGGGCATGGGCACGACAGATTGGGAAGGGAGAGCGCCGATCCATGGCGGATCGTCATCAGTGTGGCGGATGGCAGGGTGCCCACCACCCGAAGGTAGGGCATACAATGGCGGCCAGGGAAGTCTATCCGACCGGTGAGGCCGGGTTGTCCCATTGGAGGGAGAGTCGTTGTGGCGGTGATGCAGCAGATCCAGTCCGAAGTCGAACGTTACCCCCTCGTGTTGTTCATGAAGGGCACTCCGCAATATCCCATGTGCGGCTTTTCCAGCCGTGCCATCCAGGCGTTGATGGCCGCCGGCGCGATCGCGCTGCGCACGGTCAACGTGCTGGAAGAACCCGAGATCCGCGCCAACCTGCCGCGCTTCTCCAACCTGCCGACCTTCCCGCAGCTGTTCATCCACGGCGAGCTGATCGGTGGCTGCGACATCGTGCTGGAGCTGTTCGAATCCGGCGAGCTCAAGCGCATCGTCGAAGAGGCTTCCCAGCCGTGAGTGCGGTCCCGTCCGTGGTGGTCGGGACCGGATCGCTCGCCGATCGCGTCATTCTTATCGCCGGGGCCGGGGGAGGCTTTGGTAGCGCGGCCGCTGTCGCCTGCGCGCAGGCCGGGGCAACCGTGGTCCTGCTGGGGCGCAAACCGCGCCGCCTGGATCGGGTCTACGCCGCCGTCGAGGCTGCCGGCCCCGAGCCGCTGCTGTATCCGCTGGATCTGGAAGGCGCCACCCCGGACGATTACGCCACCCTGGCCGAGCGCCTGCACTCCGAGCTCGGTCATCTGGATGGTGTTCTCTACTGCGCGGCTGATTTCGCCGGGCTGACCCCGTTCGAACTGGCCGACCCGGCCGCCTTTGCCCGCGCCGTGCATGTGAACCTGACCGCGCCGGCCTGGCTGGCCCAGGCCTGCCTGCCGCTGCTGCGCCAGAGTGACGATGCCGCGCTGGTGTTCACCGTGGATGACCCGGCGCGGGTAGGGCAGGCCTATTGGGGCGGCTACGGCGCGGCCCAGCACGGCCTGCGCGGCCTGATCGCTTCCCTGCATGACGAACTCGGCCGCAGCCCGGTGCGGGTCAGCGGCCTGCAACCCGGCCCGATGCGTACGGCGCTGCGCGCCCGTGCGTTCTCCCTGGATGAAGACCGCACCGCCCGTGACCCGGCCGAGTGCGCCGCCGCGGCGGTCCTGCTGCTGTCCGCCGCGGGCGCCGCGTATCGCGGCCAGATTCTCGACGCCTGAGAGCGGCAAAGGCGTCACCGCCTCTTTCACGGTAGTGCCGGCCGCTGGCCGGCTCCCCGGCTCCCCGGCCAACTTGCGGGCACCCATCTCGACACAGCTGAGGGCCCCACTGGCCCGCATTCAGCCAGTCACACTCAGATGTGAAGATAGCGTCACGATCCCGTTGTGATGGCGTGTGTTTTGTCGCCAAACCGTCACAATCCGAGGCTATCGTGTTAATCTAGTGTTAACCGTTGCGGCTGAAACCAGCTCGCGGCTAGGGAACCCAGATAAAAGTCCAGTCAGCCGCCAGCAAGGCTGCTTGGGCGCGTTTTTTTCTCCGCCATCGCCAATCTCGCATCGAGGCTACTCCCCAATGACCCACTCCCATTGTCTCCGGATGTCCAAGCTGACGCTTGGTCTCGTGGCTGCACTTGCCGCCGCTCCCGCCTTCGCCCAGAGCACCTCTTCCGGTGTCGGCGGTCAGGTCACGTCGGCTGCAGGCGCGCCTGTCGTCGGTGCAGAAGTCACCATCACGCACACCGAGTCGGGCACCGTCAGCCGCGCCACGACCGATGCATCGGGTCGTTACAACGCGCGCGGCCTGCGCGTGGGTGGTCCGTACACCATCACCATCAACAAGCCGGGTGAAGGCACGCGCACTGAAGAAGGTGTGTACCTCGGCGTCAACCAGATCGGTACCGTCAACGCGGCACTGACCGGCGACCTCGCTGCGACGAACCTCGATGCCGTGCAGGTGACTGCCGTGGCCGCAGGGTCGGAAGTGTTCAGCGCCACCAAGATGGGCTCGGGCACGTCGATCAGCCAGGAAACGATCGAAGCCATGCCGTCCGTCGGCGGCAACATCCAGGACATGATGCGCCTGGATCCGCGTGTCGCTTTCGTTGACCGTGCTTCGGGCAGCATCAGCGCCGGCGGCCAGAACCCGCGCTACAACGCCGTCCGTATCGATGGCGTGAACGCCAGCGACACCTTTGGTCTGGAAGGCAACAGCTTCCCGACCCGTCGCCAGCCGGTTTCGATGGAAGCCATCGAAGCCATCAACGTCGACCTGTCCAGCTACGACATCACCATCACCGGCGCCACCGGCGCTGTGGTCGATGCCGTGACCAAGTCGGGTACCAACGAATTCCACGGCTCGGTCTACGGCTACATGCGTGACGGCAGCTGGTTCGGTGACAACCCGGGCGGCGGCAAGTTCAACGGTTTCGAAGACGAGAAGACCTACGGCTTCACTCTCGGTGGCCCGCTGGTGAAGGACAAGCTGTTCTTCTTCGCCAACTATGAGAAGTTCGAGCAGTCCGCTCCGGGCGCCGACATCGCCGGCAGTGCCATCGGCGCCGGTACCATCACCGATGCCCAGATCGCCCAGGCCCAGCAGATCTTCCAGGAACGCTATGGCGTGTCGGCGGGTAGCTACGACGCCGCTTCGGACACCAACCTCGAAGAATACGCGCTGAAGCTGGACTGGAACATCACCGACAATCAGCGTGCGAGCTTCCGCTACAGCAAGCTGGAGCAGGACAAACTGCGCATCAATGGCTACGGCCAGACCACCGGCGCGTCGATCAGCTCGTACTGGTACCAGCACGACAAGAAGATCGAGTCCTACGTCGGCCAGCTGTTCAGCGACTGGAGCGACAACTTCTCGACCGAAATCAAGGCCAGCTACCGCGATTATTCGGCCATCCGTACTCCGTCGGCTCCGGGTACTCCGGCGATCCTGATCGGTTTCGGCGGTCTGAACTCGAACCGTGAGTCGGTCGCCAATCCGACCCTGTACCTGGGTACCGAAGCCAACACCCAGTACAACGAGCTGTACACCAAGACCTGGAACTACTTCGCCTCCGGCACGCTCACCCTGGGCGACCACGACGTGAAGTTCGGTGCGGACTACAGCAAGAACGAAATCTACAACCTGTACGCGCCGAACGTCGATGGGTACCTGGTCTACAACGGTATCGAAGGCTTCCGTAACAACACGCCGGTGGTCAGCACCTGGCGTAACCCGGTGGATGGTGGCGTGGAGAGCCTTGCGGCCGACTACGACTACACCACTCTGGGCCTGTTCGTACAGGACACGTGGTACGTCAACAACAACCTGACCCTGACCCTGGGCGTGCGTGCGGACAAGTACGACACCAACAAGGACACGGCTTATAACCAGCGTGCCAGCGAGTTCTTCGGTTACGACAACCGTTCGATCGGCGACAACGGCTTCATGGTACAGCCGCGCGTCGGCTTCAATTACACCTTCGACAGCGATCGCCCGACGCAGATGCGTGGTGGCGTTGGCCTCTTCCGTGGTGAAGCGCCGCAGGTGTGGCTGGGCAACATCTATGCCAACAACGGCGTGAACTTCACCCAGGGCACCGATTACCCGTACAACAACCGCAACCGTCCGGCACAGCAGGTCGTGAATTTCGTCTCCGACGATTTCCGCACCCCGTCCGTGTACAAGGCCAATCTGGCGTTCGATCACGAACTGCCGTGGAACGGTCTGGTCGCATCGGCCGAGCTGCTGGTGACCAAGGTCAAGGATGGTCTGTACTTCAAGCGCCTGGAACTGATGCAGCCGAGCTACACCGGCGGTCCGGACGGTCGCAACTTCTACTGGGGCAACGTTGCCAACGCCTCGACCTCGAAGTCGACCACTCCGAGCTGGGTGAGCGATGCCGTGCTGCTGGACAACACCGACAAGGGGCGCACCGCGCAGTTCACCGTGTCGCTGGCCAAGCCGTTCAGCCCGGACAGTGACTGGGCTTGGAACCTGGGTTACACCTACACCGATGCGAAGGAAGTTGCCAGCAACAGCTCCTCGGTGGCGACCTCGAACTGGAACAACAACTACATCTTCCAGGCCAACGAGAACGCGCTGTCGCGCTCGCGTTACGAGATCCGTAACCGCGTTTCCGGCTCGGTGAACTGGAAGCATGCGTTCTTCGGTGACTACGAAACCCAGGTGGGCATGTTCTACGAAGGCCGTACCGGTCGTCCGTACAGCTTCGTCTACTCCAACGACATGAACGGCGACGGCCGCACCTACAACGACCTGTTCTATGTGCCGAAGGGCCGTGGCGACGTGCTGTTCACCGGTGGTGCCGCCATGGAAGAAGCCTTCTTCGCATGGATGGAGAACAACGCACAGCTGAACCGTTACGCCGGCCAGGTGACCCCGCAGAACTCGGCTCGCGCCGGTTGGGTCAACACCTTTGACGTGCGTATCACCCAGCAGTTGCCGGGCTTCATGAAGGGTCACAAGTCCGAAATCTGGCTCGATATCCAGAACGTGGGCAACCTGCTCAACAAGAAGTGGGGTCGCATCGACGACTTCGGCTTCTATGCTGACCAGGGTATCGCCAACTTCCGCGGCATCGACCCGACCACTGGCAAGTACCTGTACGAGTTCCGTGCGGAGCGTCAGGGCAGCCAGAGCGCCACCGTGACCGACAGCGCCTTCGCCAACGCGGATGCGGACGGTTTCAACACCGGTGTGTCGCAGTGGTCGCTGCAGCTTGGTTTCCGCTACAAGTTCTGATGCGTCGGACATAGTGGATGATTGAAAAGCGGCCGGGGTAACCCGGTCGCTTTTTTTGTCTGTAGGAGGGAGGGGCGGCTGGATACGCCTCGGTCTCCATCGTCCGCTCCAATGAGTGTTGTGCTGGGCAGTGCATTCCTGTATATTCAATTGGTTGCGCAGAAATCAGCGCAACTGCGACGGCCCAGTGCCCCTGTCGCGGTCAGGACACATCCAACGGTCGGGTTTCCCGGCCGTTTTGCTTTTTAAGGGGGCAGCGGTACAGTCGGTAACCTTGAGGAAAGCGAAAAAGATGGACATGACGATCAACGAAAAGCCGGCGCGGACGCTGCCGGTGCAGGACGCGCGGATCTACCCGCGCGGTGGGCTGGATGTGTTGTCGCGCGCGGAAGTTGCGCGCCTGCGCGATGCCTCCGGTGGTGGTATGCACGAACTGCTGCGCCGCTGCGCGCTGGCCGTGCTGACCAGCGGCAGCGCCTCGGACGATCCGCGCGCGGCGCGCGATCTGTATCCCGATTTCGATATCCAGGTGGCACAGCAGGACCGCGGCGTGCGCATCGATCTGGTCAACGCGCCGGCGATGGCCTTCGTGGATGGCGAGATCATCCGCGGTGTGGCCGAGCTGTTGTTCGCGGTGGTCCGCGATCTGGCCTACATGGCCATCGAGATGGGCCCGGCCTACGCGGCGGAGCTGGAATCTTCGGAAGGCATCACCAACGCGGTGTTCGGGCTGCTGCGCAACGCGCGCATCCTCAACCCGGGCGACCCGAACCTGGTCGTCTGCTGGGGCGGCCACTCGATCGGTCGCGATGAGTATCTGTACACCAAGCAGGTCGGCTACGAGCTGGGCCTGCGCGGGCTGGACATCTGCACCGGCTGCGGCCCGGGCGCGATGAAGGGCCCGATGAAGGGCGCCACCATCGCCCACGCCAAGCAGCGCAAGACCACCACGCGCTACATCGGGCTGACCGAGCCGGGCATCATTGCCGCCGAGTCGCCGAACCCGATCGTGAACCACCTGGTGATCATGCCGGACATCGAGAAGCGTCTCGAAGCGTTCGTGCGCATCGGCCACGGCATCATCGTGTTCGCCGGTGGTGTCGGCACCGCGGAGGAGATCCTGTATCTGCTGGGCATCCTGCTGCGCGACGAGAACAAGGACCTGCCGTTCCCGCTGATCCTGACCGGCCCGACCGTGGCCGCGCCGTACTTCGAGCAGATCGACCGCTTCATCCGCCTCACCCTGGGTGAGGAAGCCGCCAGCCGCTACGAGATCATCATCGGCGATCCGGTCAACGTCGCCCGCAAGATGGCCCAGGGCATCAAGCGCGTGCGCGAACATCGCCTGGCGCAGAAGGACTCGTTCTTCTTCAACTGGTCGATCGAGATTCCGTGGGAATACCAGCAGCCGTTCGTGCCGACCCACGAGGCGATGGCCGCGCTGGACCTGCATCACGGCCGTCCGCCGCATGCCCTGGCGGCCGACCTGCGTCGCGCGTTCTCCGGCATCGTGGCCGGCAACGTGAAGGAAGACGGCATGCGCCGCATCGAGCAGTTCGGTCCCTTCGAGATCCATGGCGATGCGGACATGATGCAGGCGCTGGATGAGCTGCTGCGCGCCTTCGTCGAGCAGCGCCGCATGAAGATCTCGGGCGAGTACCAGCCCTGCTACAAGGTCATGGCCTGAGGCCCTGGCCGGGCCAGCGGCGGGCAGGGGGCCTGCCGTCGGCCTGGATCTGCGTCAACTGATTGACGCCTGTCGCCTCCGGGCGACCGTTCGTCCTGCCGCCCCTTGCTGATCGGCGGCGGGACGTTCATCTTCTGTGTCATCAACGCTGGGGAGCGTTTCATGTCTTTGCGCCGGTCCAACGGCTTCACACTGATCGAGTTGATGGTCACCATCGCGGTGCTTGCCATCCTGGCAGTGATTGCGTTTCCGAGTTTCCAGGGCGTGCTGCGCTCGAACCGGGCCGCCACCACCACCAACGAGCTGATGGCTTCATTGGCGCTGGCGCGCAGCGAAGCGCTGAAGAACACCCGTGGGGCCGGGGTATGCGCCTCATCCGATGGCACCAGCTGCAACGGCGATACCTGGGGCGACGGCTGGATGGTCTGGTCCGATGCCGACGGCAGTGGCAGCTTCGATTCCGGCGAGCCGGTGCTGCGGTACTCGGCCGGCTCGACCAAGATGCTGGGCAGCCAGGACAACCTGACGCTGGCCTTCGACGGCCGGGGTCGCAATCGCGCCGCATCGGCGCTGGACATCACCCTCAAGCCCGACGAGTGCGGGGACCTGCCGCTGCAGCGCACGCTGCGGCTGTCGGCGGTTGGGCAGGTACGTGTGGAACGGGAGAGCTGCAAGTGACGGCAAGACATCTTGGCGCGCGGCGCGCAGGGCAGGGCGGCTTCACCATGATCGAGGTGCTGATCGCGATCGTGGTGATGAGCATCGGCCTGCTTGGTTTCGCGCTGTTGCAGACGATGAACGTGCGGTTCGTGCAGAGCGCGAATTTCCGCACCCAGGCGACCAACCTCAGCTACGAGCTGCTGGACCAGATCCGGATCAACCGCGTCGCCGCGACGACCTACGTAGGCAGCTACGCGGCGACCACCAAGGCGGCCGATTGCACATCGCCGATCGGCGCCAAGATCACCAAGGATCAGTACATGACGGACTGGCGCTGCCGGCTGGGCAAGGCCCTGGGCGATGAAGCCAGTGCCAAGGTGACCCGCAGCGGCGATGAAGTGACGGTCAGCGTGAGCTGGGGAGACGAGCGCTGGCTGGACGCGGCGGACACCACCTTTGCGGCGAGGACGCAGCTGTGATGCGCGCCATGTCACCCCGTGAACGCGCACGCGGTCTTTCGCTGATCGAGTTGATGATCGCCATGGTCATCGGCCTGGTCCTGCTGTTGGGCCTGATGCAGGTGTTCGCCGCTTCGCGCACGGCCTCGCGCCTCTCGGAGGGGCTGGCGCGCGTGCAGGAGAATGGCCGCTTCGCGATGGACTACCTGCAGCGTGATCTGCGCATGGCTGGCCACTTCGGTTGCGTCAACGACCAGAGTCACAATGTGCAGAGCCCTGGCTCGATGCATACAACGTTCGATGCCGGCGGCCACCCGGCGCTGGATTTCATGCAGTCCATCCAGGGCTTCGAGGCCGCCGACACCGAGCCTGGCAAGCCGTTGACCCTGAGTGCCACACCGTCGACCGGCGGCATCGAGTACACCCCGGCGCTGCCGACGGAATACGCCGAAGCGTTGACCAATCGGGTGGACGGCAGCGACATCGTCGCACTGCGGTTTCTGGTGCCCGATGGTGTCCCGGTCACCTTGGTGGGGGGCACGGACGATAAACCGGTGTTCAATTTCGACAGCAGCCGTTGGGCCGTTCTCCAAAGTGGTGTGGAAGCGCCGGGCCTGTTTGGTGTCGCCGACTGCCTGACCGCCACCATGTTCCAGGCAAGCGAGGTGAGTGGGTCTGCCGGTACCGTGACATTCGAGTCCGCGCCGAACAACACCGGCAGCTTCACCAGCCTCTATACGCCGGGCCAGGCCATGCTGTATCGCGCGGAGAGCGTGGTCTATTACATCGGCTACGACGCCACCACCAAGCAGAGTTCGCTCTATCGCGTGCGTTTCTCGGCCAAACCCGGTGAAGCCCTGGTCGCGGGTACGCCGGAAGCACTGGTGGAGGGGGTCCGCAACATGCAGCTTCTGTATGGGCAGGATCGCTCGCTCAGCGCCTCCTCGCCGCCCACCGGCTACATCGATCGGCAGGGAACCGCTGCCGACGTGGACGCTTCGATCACGCCGGCCGCCGATGCGTGGCGCCGGGTCGGGTCAGTGCAGCTGGGCCTGGTGCTGGAAAGCCCGGATCCGTCGGCCGCAGCGCAGGCCAACGCGGATGCGGCGTTGACGGCCATGGGCGTCACCTTCACCGCGCCGACGGACGGTCGTTTCCGGACGGTGTATCAAACCACGATCGCCGTACGTAATCGCCTTTATGGCAATTGAGGCTTCCATGGCATCGCGTCCAAAACCCTTTGTCGCACCGCGCCGCCAGAACGGTGCTGTGCTGTATGTCGCCCTGATCATATTGATCCTGCTTGCCCTACTCGGCGTAGCAGGCATGCAGGTGACCGGCATGCAGGAGCGCATGGCGGCCAACTACCTGCGCACCAACCTGGCCTTCCAGAATGCCGAGGCGGATGCACGCACGCTGGAGAACACCATCGATACCGACCTGGCGGCCGGCGGAACCTACACGGCAAAGCAGGAAGAGTGCAGCCCGATCTTCGATCCCCTGACCTGGGCCGACGGGACCTCTGACGCCAAGGCGAGCTATACCCGGCGCCTGGACAAGTGCTTCGCCGCCTCCAGTGCGCGCGTGGGTGAGCGTCAGAACGAAGAGACCGGCAACATCTATCAGATCACTGCACTGGCCAGTGACGAACCGACCAATCCCTCGGCCAGTGCGGTCGTCGACACGATCTATATCCCATGACCTCTGATCGCTTCCATTTCAGCAAGCGCACGATCAACTGGCTGCGCATTGGCTTCCTTGTCATCGCGGTGGGCTTCCTGCTCAGCCGCGTCGTGCCGCTGCGCGCCGCGCTGGGCGACTACGACATCGCGCAGGAGCCGCTGTATACCAAGCAGAGCCAGCCGCCGCTGATGATGATGGTGATGTCGCGCGATGAGCAGCTGTTCAACAAGGCCTACAGCGATTACAGCGATCTGGACGACGACAAGATCATCGATACCACGTACCAGGACAAGTTCCCATACGAAGGCTATTTCGATTCGAATCTTTGCTACAGCTATGACGCCGGAGTGTTCAAGGCCGCCAACGCAGCCACCGGCGACAACAAGCACAGCTGTGGTGGCAAGGGCTGGTCGGGCAACTTCCTCAACTGGGTGACCATGAGCCGGCTGGACGTGATGCGCTACGTCCTCTATGGCGGGCAGCGTTCCACCGATGATGCCAACAAGACCGTGCTGGAGCGCGCACAGATCCCCAATGACCTGCACGCGTGGGTCAAGGTTTATACCGGCAACGATATCAACAGCTTCACGCCCCTGACGGCGAGCGCATCGTTCTGTAACGCGAGCATCAGTGCGGATGGTGCGCCGCTCATGCGCGTGGCGGGTGGGGTCTGGTCGGAATGGGCGTCAACGGCACTTTATCAATGCGGCGTGAGCCGCACGGGTGATGGCGGCTCGGATACGCCTAAAAAAACCACCGACTACAACGTCCGGGTGGAAGTCTGTAATCCAGGCAAGGATGCGCACCGCGAGAGTTTCTGCCGCAAGTACAACGACGGTACCAACGATCACTACAAGCCCAGTGGTCTGCTGCAGAGCTATGGTGAGAGTGGCCGTCTTCGTTTTGGCCTGGTGACCGGCACCTACTCCAGTCCTCGCGATGGCGGTGTGCTTCGCCGGAACATCGGCAAGATTGCTGGCAATGGCAGTACGCTTTGTGACGCGGGCGATGAGATCAACCTGGCCACCGGGCAGCTCTGCCTGGCGAAGAACAGTGGCGCCGAGGGCATCATCAATACGATGTCCAACTTCCGGATTGACCAGTGGAACTGGAGCAACAATTGGAACGACTGCAACGACTACAGCATTCTGAACCGCCAGGGGTTCAAGGGTCGCGGCCATTTGCTCGATCCGGGCAGTTCCGGCGACGGTGCCAAGAACTGCAGTGCCTGGGGTAATCCGCTGGCCGAGATGTATGCCGAGGCGCTGCGTTACGTGGGCGCTGGAACCAAGGTTTACGGAGATACCGGTGATCTTTCGGGCCTGCCAACCGGGGTCGAATGGAAGGATCCTTACAGGAGCACGGCAACGGGGGGGAACTCGTACTGCGCCACCTGCAACATCCTGGTGATGTCCTCGGGGCTCCCGTCGTTCGACAGTGACAACGTCGGCTCGGTGCCCCATCTGGCTTCGGCGGTGTCAGCAACGGATGCGCTCGGTGCTGCGGAAGGGATCAACGGCAAAAGCTATATGGCTGGGCGGGTCGGACTCACTGGCCGCTACGAGTCGATTCGAACCCACGAAGACATCTGCGAAGCCCGCACCGTCGACAACCTCAGTCTGGTCCGCGGTATCTGTCCGGACATTCCTTCCACCGAAGGTAGCTACCTGATGGCAGGGTTGGCAAAGGCCGCCGCGGAGACCGATCTGCGCCCGGGCCTGACAGGCAAGCCGGCGGACTACAAAGTGACCGCGACCACCTATACGGTGGCCATGGCGGAGAACCTGCCCAAGTTCGACATCAGCGTTGCCGGCGGCACGATTTCGTTGTCGCCGCTGTGTCAGGCAAACAACACCGGCAGTGCCAAGATCAGTGATTCGGGTTGGCGCAGCTGCTTCCTCGGCGCCGTCGGAATCGGCACCAAGCAGTCGACGGTAGGTGCCAAGCATGTCTATGGTCGTCCCTATCGTGCCGACGGCAAGTCCGGCAGCTTCTCGCTGGTGTGGGAGGATTCGTTGTGGGGCAACGATCATGACAACGACGTCGTGACGATGATGAGCTACTGCGTCGGTGCTGCCTGCGGGGACAAGGCGGGCGTGGCTGACATGTGTTGGCGATCGGAGAACAAGACGGAATGCGCCAATGGATTGTTGAGCGCGACCATCGGCGAAGATGAGGTACTGGTGCGCCTTGAGAATCTTTCGGCGTACGCAGGCAATGCGATGTTGACCGGTTACACCATCGTTGGCTCGAGCGCGACCAACGTGCAGCGCCTGCTGCTGCGTCCGGGCGACAGCAATGGCTCGGTGATCAGCACCTCGGAGAATCCGCCGGACAACTGGACCAAGCCTTCTCTGGTTCGCTACAAGTTGAGTGGTGCGCAGGCCAGCCAGCTGGAAAGCCCGCTGTGGTACGCCGCCAAATACGGCGTGCCCAGTGGCAAGTGGGACACCAAGGTGCCAGGTACGCCGGATAACTACTTCCTCGCACGCAATCCAGCCAAGCTCAAGGCCGCGCTCGAGGCGATCTTCGCAAGTGCTGCGGAAGGCGACGCGCCGGTGGCGGGCGGTGGCTCCGGTGCGCGTATCAATGCGGGCTCGTTCACGGTATCAGCCAGTTACAAAGTGACCTCGGGCACCAACGACTGGGTGGGTGATGTCGTTGCCAGCAAGGTGTCCGATACCGGTACCGATGACGTTGAGCTGTGGCGCGCCTCGACCAAGATGAGCTCCAGTGGTCGCACCATCGTCATGGCGACTTCGCCGACCACGGTCGATGGGAGCGGGGCGTTGGTGCCGGTGGCGGCTGCACCGTTCGAGGCGAACAATGTCCCGGGTGCGGACCGCAAGGCACAGTTGGCCAGTATGGGTTTCAGTAGCTCTATCCCCGATTGGTTTGGCTCGCACAGCGTGGCCGACCTGGTGAACTACCTGAAAGGCTCGGCCATCAGCGGCTTCCGCTCGCGCGGCTCGATTCTTGGCGATATCGTCAACTCCACTACCGAGATCGTGTCCACGGCCGACAACTACGGCTATGGCACGTGGGGCTCCACGCCCGCCTGGAAGTCGACGCTGGCGACCCGATACAAGGACTACCTGACCGCGAAGAAGAGCCGGCGCACCATGGTGTATGTCGGCGCGAACGACGGCATGCTGCACGGCTTCGATGCCTCCACCGGCACAACGGCCGGCAATGAGCTCTTCGCGTTCATTCCATCCGCATCGCTGCAGCACATGGCCGAGCTGGCCAATCCGAAGTACTCGCATCGTTATTACGTGGATGGTGCGCTGACCTCGTCGGACGTCTACTACGGCGATGCCTGGCATACCGTGCTGGTCGGCTCCACCGGTGCCGGCGGCGCCACCCTGGCGCCCAATGCGAAGGCTGTCGGCAACGGCGCGATGTTCGGCTTGAACATCAGCAATCCGGGCGCCTTCACCAAGGATGACGTGCTGTGGGAAGTCTCGGGCAAGACCGATTCGGACATGGGCTTCGCGCTGGGCAAGCCGGTGATCGTGCCGGTCGCTGGCAGTGCAGCTGAGAGCGCGCCGCGGTTCGTGGCGATCTTCGGCAACGGCGTCAATGCATCCAGTGGCAAGCCGGTGCTGTTCGTGGTGGATATCCAGACCGGGCAGGTGCTCAAGCGACTGTCGCCCAGTGGCAGCGGCTATGCGTTGCGCAACGGCCTGATCAACGTCGCGCCGGTGGCGGCCTACAACAGCAACGGGATCGCCGACACCGTCTATGGCGGTGACATGCAGGGCAACCTGTGGAAGTTCGACCTCCGCGATCCAGACCCCAGCAAGTGGGCCGTGGCCTACAGTGGCGCACCCCTGTTCACCGCCAGCCGCAACAGCGTCGCCCAGCCGATCATGGGGGGCCTGGAGGTCTCCAAGGCGGCCGGGCGTGGGTACAACATCGTGTTCGGTACCGGCCAGTACTTCACCAATGACGACAATTCCGTGAGTTCGTCTTCCCCGGTGCAATCGCTGTACGGCGTCTGGGACAACATGACCTCGACGATTGGCGGACGCGGTGATCTGATCTCGCAGCAGATCACCTCGCGTGCCGGAAGCGGGGGGTACTCGCTGCGGGATGTCAGCAGCAACGCCGTCAATTATGTGAGCCAGCGCGGCTGGTATACCGACCTGATCGTCGGCGACGTGGTGGCCGGTGAGCGCTTCGTTGGCTATCCGACCATCCAGGATCGGAAGGTGGTGTTCACCACCTACGAGCCGGGTCAGGCGATCTGCGGCGGCGGCGGCGGTACCAACTGGATGTACTCGCTGGATCTGCTTACCGGCGCTGGATCGATGACCGGCCTAAGTCTGGACATCGGGGGCGATTCGCTGTGCACAGGCAACTGCGGCGGCATCGCGCTGACCAAGGGTGGGGCCACCAATAGCGGCCCACCGGTGAAGGACAGCAACATCTTCGTGCCGAAGCTGACTCCGTGCGACCCGACCAAGGCCACCTGCACGGTCGATGAGCTGATCAAGGCCAACCAGTGCACCTTCGTGCTGCGTGCACCGGGTGCCGACCCGCTGTACATGCCGCGCCCCTGCGGACGCCAGTCCTGGCGGCAGGTGCGCTGATGCCCTTCATGACGAGAGCCCCCATGCAGACCGCCTTCCGCCGCCGTGTCGCCGGTTTCACCCTGATCGAGCTGATGATCACGGTGGCCGTGGTGGCCATCCTTGCCACCATCGCCATGCCGGCCTATCAGGACTCCGTGCGGAAATCCCGGCGTGCCCAGGCGAAGGCCGATCTGGTGGAGCTGGCACAGAACCTGGAGCGTTACCACACGGTCCAGAACACGTACGCCACCGCCAAACTGCAGTTCACCCAGTCACCGCGCGATGGCACCGCACATTACACCCTGTCTTTCGACAAGGATCCGACAGCGAGTACGTTCGGTATCCAGGCCGTCCCGGTGGCCGGCGGAAGCCAGGCCAAGGACACGTGCGGCACGTTGGCTCTGGATCAGGCAGGGCGCAAGAAGCCCACCGAGAAGACCGTCTCCGGCTGCTGGTAACGTTGCCCTATCGCCGGTTGTACCGGAGTGCTTGCATCCCCCTGCCGATGCTGGCTAGAATGCGCACCCCGCCCGAATAGCTCAGCCGGTTAGAGCACTTGACTGTTAATCAGGGGGTCGTTGGTTCGAGTCCAACTTCGGGCGCCAGATCTGCAAAAGCCGCGAGCAATCGCGGCTTTTGCTTTTTGTGTTTCCGCCCGGCGGGCGATGACGGGCTCAGCAGGCCACGGGGCGCCGCGGGCGCTCGCTGCGGATGCGGCCTGAAAGGCTGACCACCACCTTGCCCTGGGAGGCGCCGTCCAGGCAGAAGATGACCGACTGGTTGCTGCCATTGAGCCGCCCATCCGGCCGGAACTGGAGGCGCGGCTTGGCCTGGCTGCCCCAGGCGCTCAGCCTGGAGCGGGCGTGCTGCTGCACCAGCAGGGGGCCTGCGGAACGCGCCTCGCCCGAGGAAGGCGTTGCGGGGGCATAGAGCATCCAGCCCCGGGCCCAGTCCCGGCCGCACGTCACGCCATCGTCCGTGGGGCAGGCCGCGATCGGGCGCCGTTCGGTGATCGCCGTGTTGCGCGCGGTCGCCAACGCGGAGGCCAGCTGCATGCGCAGGCTGTCGGCCTGCAGGCGATCCCGGGTCTGCTGCATGGCCGGCAGGGCCATGCCGGTGAGGATGGCCAGGACCGCCATCGCGATCAGCGACTGGATCAGCGTCACGCCGGCGCAGTTGGCCGGGCAGGGCAGGGGGCGGGCGTGTTCCACGGCGACGGTCCGGGGTGCGTGCAACCTTCACTCTGGCGGCCCGACGGCCCCACCGCCGCCGGTTCATGCCGCGTTGTGCTGTCGGCCCTCCCCTCAACAGGCCGTCACCAACCCGGCCGTTATACTGAAGGCTTCCCGGCAGTGGCGGCACCATGAGCGATCGTTTCCAACTTGAATCCCCGTATTCGCCGGCGGGCGACCAACCGGCGGCCATCGAGAAACTGACCGCCAACTTCGAGGCGGGCATCGCCAAGCAGACCCTGCTCGGCGTCACCGGTTCCGGCAAGACCTACACGGTCGCCAACGTGATCCAGCGGGTCCAGAAACCGACCCTGGTGATGGCGCCGAACAAGACCCTGGCCGCGCAGTTGTACGGCGAGTTCAAGTCGTTCTTCCCGCACAACGCGGTTGAGTATTTCGTCAGCTACTACGACTACTACCAGCCGGAGGCCTATGTGCCTTCGTCGGACACCTTCATCGAGAAGGACAGTTCGATCAACGAGCACATCGAGCAGATGCGGCTGGCGGCGACCAAGACCCTGTTGTCACGCCCGGATGCGATCGTGGTGGCGACGGTATCGGCGATCTACGGCCTCGGCGCGCCCGAGGACTATCTGTCGATGCGCCTGATCCTCTCCACCGGTGAGCGGATCGACCAGCGCGAGCTGATCAAGCACCTGACCCAACTGCAGTACACCCGCAACGAATTCGAGCTGCACCGCGGCACCTTCCGCGTGCGCGGCGAAGTGATCGATGTGTTCCCGGCCGAATCGGACAGCGAAGCGGTGCGCATCGAGTTGTTTGAAGGCGAGGTCGAGCAGATCAGCATGTTCGATCCGCTGACCGGCGAAAGCCTGCGCAAGATGATGCGCTACACGATCTATCCCAAGACCCACTACGCGACCACCCGCGAGCGCGTGCTGTCGGCGGTGGACACGATCAAGGCGGAGTTGAAGGTCCGCCTGGAACAGCTGTACGAGCAGAACAAGCTGGTGGAAGCGCAGCGCCTGGCGCAGCGTACTCAGTTCGATCTGGAGATGATGGCTGAGGTCGGTTACTGCAACGGCATCGAGAACTACTCGCGGCATCTCACCGGCAAGAACGCCGGCGATCCACCGCCGACGTTGTTCGATTACCTGCCGCCGGATGCGCTGCTGGTGATCGACGAATCGCACGTGACCATTCCGCAGATCGGCGCGATGTTCAAAGGCGACCGGTCGCGCAAGGAAACCCTGGTCGAGTTCGGTTTCCGCCTGCCCTCGGCCCTGGACAACCGTCCCCTGCGGTTTGAAGAGTGGGAAGAGCGTTGCCCGCGCAGCATCTATGTCTCGGCCACGCCGGGGCCGTACGAGCTGCGCGAGACCGAAGGCGAGATCACCGAACTGGTGGTGCGCCCGACCGGCCTGATCGATCCGGTCGTCGAGATCCGCCCGGTCGGCACCCAGGTCGATGACCTGATGTCCGAGGTCAACGAGCGCATCAAGCTGGGCGACCGCGTGCTGGTCACCACGCTGACCAAGCGCATGGCCGAGAACCTCACCGAGTACCTGACCGAACACGGCATCCGCGTGCGTTACCTGCACTCGGATATCGACACCGTCGAGCGCGTGGAGATCATTCGCGATCTGCGTCTGGGCAAGTTCGATGTGCTGGTCGGCATCAACCTGCTGCGCGAAGGCCTGGACATGCCGGAAGTGTCGCTGGTGGCGATCCTCGATGCCGACAAGGAAGGCTTCCTGCGTTCGACCGGTTCGCTGATCCAGACCATCGGCCGCGCCGCGCGCAACCTGCGCGGCAAGGCGATCCTCTATGCGGACAAGATGACGCGCTCGATGCAGGCCGCGATCGACGAGACCGACCGCCGTCGCGCCAAGCAGGTCGAATACAACGAACTGCACGGCATCGTGCCCAAGTCGGTGCTGCGTCCGATCACCGATGTGCTCGAAGGCGCACGTTCGGAAGCGGCCGAGAAAGAGTCGCGCGGCAAAGGGAAGGGCAAAGGCAAGGGCGGGCGTGTGGCCGAAGAGTCCACCGATTACCGCACGATGGAGCCGGCCCAGATCGCCAAGCGCCTGCAGGCCCTGGAGCAGCAGATGTACCAGCACGCCCGCGACCTGGAGTTCGAAGATGCGGCCCGGGTACGTGATCAGATCCGCCAGTTGAAGGAGGCCAGTCTGGGCTGAACAACACATCGTGAAATATCTTCACAAAAGTGTTGCGCTTTCCGGGGGGCGTCCGTAATATACGCGGCCTGCACCGACGCATTCGCAGCGGGGCAGGAAAGCAAAACGGGCGGTTAGCTCAGCGGTAGAGCACTACCTTGACATGGTAGGGGTCACAGGTTCGAACCCTGTACCGCCCACCACTTCAGTCCCGGAGACTGTCGTGGCACAACAGAAAAGCCAGCCCTCGGGTTGGCTTTTTTGCTATGTGCGTTTCCTGACAACTGCCTGCATGGCGCACTGATACCCCGCACTGCGCCCGCCGTCGACACTCAGGGTTTCCTGGGTGCTGCACATGCGGCAAGTGCTACACAGCGGCGGCATGGCTGCACACGCGTCGCTTCCCATTTTCGGCAAGGCGTGTGTCGTCGCTTTGCTGGCAGGCATCTGCACGATCGTCTTCTCGCCCCGGCTGCTGCCGCTGGGGTGGGGCGTTGCCGCAGCAGCTGCCGGTAGCCTGCTCTGGGTCCTGCCCTGCCGCCTCCGCCTCCTCGGCGCTGCCTTGTTCGGTCTCGGCTGGGCCGCCGTGCACGGTCACGCCGGGCTGGCGCAGCAGCTGCCCCCCGGTGGCCCGCCGGTGGACCATGTGCTGCAGGGGCGCGTGATCAGCCTGCCTCAGCAGGGTCCCGGCGGTACCCGTTTCCGCTTCCGGGTGGACGACGGCCCGACGATGCCAACCGGACTGCGCGGCCGTGACCTGGCGCTGGGCTGGCATGACGCATTCCGTGGCCCAGCCGATGAGCGCCGGCGCACGCTCCAGGCCGGCGAACGCTGGTCGCTCACGGTCCGGGTCCGGCCGCCACGCGGGCGGGTGAACCCCGGCGGGTTTGACGCCGAAGGCTATGCGTTGCGGCAACGGGTGGCTGGCAGCGGGTACGTGCGCGAGCCTGCCCAGGCGCACCCGCTGGGTGAGCCGACCGGACTGCCTGCGTGGCGAGAGCAGATGGCTGACGCGATCGCCACGGCAGTCGAGGGCGATGGTCGTCGCTTCGTCCAGGCGCTGGCACTGGGCGATACCCGCGGCCTGAGCCAAGCCGATTGGGATGACCTGCGTGCGCTGGGGGTGACCCACCTGGTGGCGATCTCCGGCTTCCATGTCGGCGTGGTGGCCGGCGTCGCCGCTCTTTTGGCGGGCGGGCTCTGGCGGTGCCTGCCGATGCTCGGCCTGTACGTACCGCGTCCGATGGGGGCCGCGGCGGCGGCCGTCGCAGGCGCGGCGCTGTATGCCGCAGCCGCCGGTTTCGCGCTGCCGACGGTGCGGACCGTGCTGATGATCGCGGTGGTGGCCACTGCGCGCTGCAGCCGGCGGCGGGCAACCGTGGCGCAGTCGCTCTCCCTGGCGGCGCTGGCGATGCTGCTGTTCGACCCGCTCGCCGTCCTTGCGCCCGGTTTCTGGCTGAGCTTTGCCGGCGTGCTGTGGCTGATCTGGTGCCTGCCCGGGCGCGAGGAGGGCGGGTTGCGGGGGTTCCTGAGTGCGCAGGGTGTGGCAACCGTGGCGCTGCTGCCGTTGACCGTGGCGTTGTTCGGGCAGGCCTCGCGGGCGGGACCGCTGGTGAACCTGGTGGCGATTCCCTGGTGGACGATGGTGGTGGTGCCGCTGGCGCTGCTCGGCACCGCCCTGGAAGCGCTGATCGACGGGGCGGGGCGCTGGCCGTGGCAGCTGGCGGCGTGGTGCTTCGAGGCCAGCTGGTGGCTGTTCGGGTATGCCGCGCGCAGCGAGCTGTCGCTGTGGTGGCTGCCGCAGTCCAACCGCTGGGCGCTGGTCTCGGCCGTGTTCGGCGTGTTCTGGCTGCTGCTGCCGCGTGGCAGTGGTGGCCGGGTCCCCGCACTGCTGCTGTGCCTGCCGCTGTTGTGGCCGGCGCGGCACTTGCCGGCTGAGGGCGAGGTGGAACTGCTGGTGATGGACGTGGGGCAGGGCCTGGCGGTGGCAGTACGCACGCGTCGGCACACGCTGCTGTACGACACCGGGCCGGGGGCCGAGGAGGGATTCGATGCCGGCGAGCGGATCGTCGTGCCCACCCTGCGTGCGCTGGGGCAGGGTCGGCTGGACCGGATCATGATCAGCCACGACCATCGCGACCACACCGGTGGCCTGCGCGGGGTGCGTCGCAGCTTTCCCGGCGCGATGCTGCAGGCGCCGCCCGGCGTCCTGCGTGGCCGCGCATCGACCTGCCATGCCGGGCAATCCTGGCAGTGGGACGGCGTGACGTTCCGGGTGCTGCATCCGCCGCGCGACGAACCGCAGTCGACCAACGACAGCAGCTGCGTGCTGCGGCTGGAAACCAACCAGGGGGCCATCCTGCTGGCCGGGGACATCGAGAAGCGCAGCGAGGCCCTGCTGCTCCGGCACGCAGGCGCGCTGCTGGCGGCCCAGGCGGTCGTGGTGCCGCACCATGGCAGTGCCAGTTCGTCCACGCCGGCCTGGGTGGTGGCCGTCGCGCCGCGGCTGGCGATCGTCTCGACCGGTCACCGCAACCGGTTTGGGCATCCGCGTGCCGAGGTGGTGGAGCGCTGGCAGGCGGTGGGCGCCGAAGTGCTCAACACGTCCGAGAGCGGCGCGGTTCGCATCTGGCTCGGGCGTGGAGGCCTGCAGGTGCGTGAACAACGGGTTTTCGAGCGGCGTTGGTGGGATGCCGCGGAGCGGAGCCGGCCGGCTGCTATCCTATCGGCGATCAAACAGGCGGCCGCTGGGCCGGAGGATTGAAACGTGTGGGAACTGGTCAAGGCCGGTGGCTGGCCGATGCTGCCGCTGCTGCTGTTGGGCGTACTGGCTTTGGCAATCGTCCTGGAGCGTTTCTGGACCCTGCGGCGCAATGAAGTCCTGCCCCCCGGGCTGGGCCAGGAAGTGCGCAACTGGGCCGCACGCGGCAAGCTCGACCCGAGCCACATCCAGTCGCTGCGCGGCAACTCGCCGCTGGGCGCGCTGCTGGCGACCGCGCTGGAAGCGCGCAACCGCCCGCGCGACCAGATCCGCGAGCGCATCGAAGATGCCGGCCGGCATCTGGTTCACCGCATGGAGCGGTTCCTGAACGCACTGGGCACGATCGCCTCGGCGGGCCCGCTGCTGGGCCTGCTCGGCACGGTGGTTGGCATGATCCAGATGTTCATGGGCATTCTCGACCACGGCGTGGGCGATGTGAACCAGCTGGCCGGCGGTATCGGCAAGGCGCTGGTCTGCACCGCCACCGGCATGATCGTGGCGATCCCTGCGCTGATGTTCCATCGCTATTTCAAGGGCCGCATCGCCGGTTACGTGATCGAGATGGAGCAGGAGGCGTCGGCCCTGCTGGATGCACTCGACGGTCGCCCGGGCGTGATGAACAACGCGCCGCGTGCCGCCGCTGGTTCGGCCGGCGCCGCACCGGTCACGGTCAAGGGCTGACGGATGCGCATCCGCAATGACCGGATCCAGGACGAGCCGCAGATCGATCTGGTTCCCCTGATCGATGTGATCCTCGTTCTGATCATCTTCTTCGTGGTCACCACCACCTTCGACGCGCGTTCGACGCTGCAGCTGCAGTTGCCGACCGCCAGCCAGCAGGACACCACCGAGCCGCCGCGCTCGCTGAGCGTGCTGGTCAATGCCGAAGGGCGTTATTTCATCAACGACCAGGAAGTGCTGCGCACCGACGTCGAGTCGGTCAAGCAGACCATTGCCGCCGTCGCCGGCAGCGATCGGGAACAGACCGTGCTGTTGCGCGCCGACGCGCGCACCCCTTACCAGGCTGTCGTCACGGCCCAGGATGCTCTGGGCCAGCTGGGCTTCCGCCGCATCGCCATCGCTACCGCGCCGGAGGTGCGTCCATGAGCAAGAAACATTCCCCCGTCTGGCCGATCTACAAGCGCCTGCTCGGGTATACCGGTGCCTATTGGGTGTTCATGGTTGCCGCCGTGGTCGCGATGGTGGTCGAGGCCCTGGCCGGTTACAGCTTCACCAAGCTCATGGAGCCGCTGGTCAACCGGGGCTTCGTCAACCCGGAGCCGCGGATGGCGGTGATCCTGCCGTTGACCATCCTCGGGTTGTTCATGATGCGCAGCCTGGCCACCCTGGTCAGCGATTACGCGCTGGCCCGCACCGGGCGCAGCGTGGTGCGCGACCTGCGTGAGCAGGTGCTGGAAAAGTACCTGCATCTGCCGTCCTCGCATTTCGATGCCGAGGCCACGCCGGTGATGGTCAGCCGCCTGAACTTCGATACCGAGCAGGTCACCCAGGCCAGCGCCGATGCGCTCAAGACCCTGGTGGCCGATACGCTCACCATCATCGCCATGCTGGTGGTGATGCTGCAGATGAGCGTCAAGGTCACGATGGCGATGCTGGTGGTGGTGCCGCTGATCGGCGTGATCGTCTCGATCGTGGGCAAGCGCTACCGCCGGATCAGCCGTGGCATCCAGGACGGCATGGGCGGCATGGCGCAGACCGCCGAACAGTCCCTGGCCGCGCAGCAGGAAGTGAAGGTGCATGGCACCCAGGCGCACGAGATTTCGCGCTATTCCAGGCTTGCCAACCGCATGCTCGGCCTGAACATGAAGGTCGAAACCACGCGCGCGCTGGCCTCCAGCACGGTGCAGTTCCTCGCGGCCCTGGCGCTGGCGGTGATCGTATGGGTGTCCACCCGCGAGGCGCTGGCCGGCAAGCTCAACGCAGGCCAGTTCATGGGCCTGATGACCTCGATGATGGCGATCATTCCGTCACTGCGTCGCCTGACCAGTGTGCAGACCTCGATCTCGCGCGGTGTGGCCGCGGCCGAGCGCCTGTTCGGGATTCTCGATATGCCGGTCGAGCGCGACGAAGGGATCCAGCGGATCGGCCGCGCACGGGGCGAGCTTGCGTTCGAGCACGTGATGCTGCGTTATCGCGAAGACACCGGCATCGCGCTGGACGACATCAGTTTCGTGGCCAGGCCGGGCACGGTGACGGCGATTGTCGGCCGCTCCGGTAGCGGCAAAACCAGCCTGATCCGCCTGGTGCCGCGCTTCTACGAACCCAGCGGCGGCCGCATCACGCTGGATGGGGTGGCGCTGGACGATTACCCGCTGGCTGACCTGCGTCGCCAGGTGGCCATGGTCGGGCAGAAGGTCATGCTGTTCGATGACACCGTGGGCGCCAACATCGCCTACGGCATGGATGCGACCGAAGAGCAGATCCGCGCCGCGGCCGAAGCGGCCAATGCGTGGGAGTTCATCGCGCGCATGCCGCAGCAACTGCAGACGCCGGTCGGCGAGAACGGTGCGCTGCTCTCCGGCGGCCAGCGTCAGCGCCTGGCGATCGCCCGCGCGATCCTGCGCGATGCGCCGATCCTGATCCTGGATGAAGCGACCGCTGCGCTCGACAACGAGTCCGAGCGCCTGGTGCAGGATGCGTTGCAGCGCCTGATGCCCGAGCGCACCACACTGGTGATCGCGCACCGTCTGTCCACCATCGAACATGCCGATCAGGTGCTGGTGATGGACCATGGCCGCATCGTCGAGCGCGGCACGCACAACGAACTGCTGGCGCTGGGTGGCCTGTACGAGCACCTGCACAAGATGCAGTTCCGCGAAAGGCAGCCTTGATGGCAGGCAAGGGCACCCACACGCCGTCGTACTGGTACGACGGCAGCGCCATTCCGTTCCTGGCACGCCTGGCGTCACCGCTGTACGGCGCGGCGATCGCGCTGCGCCGGATGGCGTATCGCCGTCGCTGGCTGAAACGGCATTCACTGCCGGTGCCGGTGGTGGTGGTCGGCAACGTCACCGCCGGTGGCACCGGCAAGACCCCGCTGACGATCGCCCTGGTCAACCGTCTGCGCGACGCCGGCTGGAAGCCGGGGGTCGCCAGCCGTGGCTATGGGCGCGAGGAAGCGGGCACCCCGCGCTGGGTGCTGGCCAGCACCGATACCGCCGTCGGCGGCGACGAGCCGGTGCTGATCGCCTGGAAAACCGGCGTGCCGGTGCGGGTGGATGCGGACCGTGTCGCGGCCGGCAAGGCGCTGGTCGAGGCGGGCTGCGACATCATCGTCTGCGACGACGGCCTGCAGCACTACCGGCTGGCGCGCGACATCGAAATTGAAGTCGTCGACGCCCAGCGTCGTTACGGCAACGGCCGGCTGATTCCCGCCGGGCCGCTGCGCGAGCCAGCCAGCCGTGCGCGCGACTGCGATTTCCGCGTGGTCAACATGGGCCAGGCCAGCGATGGCACCGAAGCGCAGACCGCCTGCGGCTTCGGCGAATGGCCGATGCAGCTGCGCATCGACAGCGCACAGCCGCTGCAGGGCGGCCGCGCGCGGCGCCTCTCGCATTTCCAGGGCCAGCGCGTGCATGCGGTGGCCGGTATCGCCAATCCGCAGCGCTTCTTCGACATGCTGCGCGCGCATCGCATCGGCGTGGTGCCGCATGCCTTCGCTGATCACCATGCCTACCAGCCAGCGGATCTGCGCTTCGGCAGCGAACTGCCGGTGCTGATGACCGAGAAGGACGCGGTCAAGTGCAAGGCGTTCGCGACCGAATGGCACTTCGCCGTGCCGCTGTCGGCCGAGTTGCCGGCGGCGTTCTGGATCAGCCTGCTGGACCGCGTCGAGAAACTCGGCAAGCGTTGACGGGCCCGGTGCCGGTTGCGGCACACTGCGTCCCTGACTGCATTCCTTTCGTACAGGTCATCCACCATGAGCGCTTCCGCCGAGTTCGTCGTTGCCATTCCCGCCCGTTATGCCGCTTCGCGGCTGCCAGGCAAGCCGCTGCGCCTGCTCGGCGGCGAGCCGCTGGTGCTGCGCGTGGCGCAACGCGCGCTGCTCGCCGGCGCGCGCGAGGTATGGGTCGCCACCGACGATCAGCGCATCGCCGATGCCCTGCAGGGCATGGCCGAGGTACGTGTGGCGATGACCTCCACCGGGCACGCCTCCGGCACCGATCGGCTGGCCGAGTGCGCGGCGCAGGCGGGCTGGTCCGATGACACCCTGGTGGTGAACCTGCAGGGCGACGAGCCCTTCGCCCCGGCAGAAGGCATCCGCGCGGTGGCCGAAGCCCTGGTCTACAGCGGTGCGGAGATGTCCACGCTGGCCACGCCGGTGGAAGACGCGGACACCCTGTTCGACCCGAACGTGGTCAAGGTCGTGCGCAAGCAGAACCTGGACGCGCTGTACTTCAGCCGCGCGCCCATTCCGTGGCACCGCGATGCCTTCGCCCGCTCGCGCGACACGCTCGCCGGCGCGCACTGGCTGCGCCATATCGGCATCTACGGCTACCGCGCCGGTTTCCTGCGCCAGTTCGCCGCGTTGCCGGCTGGCACGCTGGAACAGCTGGAGTCGCTGGAGCAGTTGCGCGTGCTGGAAGCGGGGCACCGCATCAGCGTGGCGCTGACCCCGGCCGAGTTCCCGCCCGGCATTGATACCCCGGACGATCTGGCGCGCGCCGAAGCCTGGTGGGCGGCACACCCGTGACCGTGGCACGACGGTTGCATGACGCGTAGTCCGGCATAATCGGGGCATGAACGTCCAGCCCGTCCAGGATCTGCCCGAGTTCGCCACGTGGCTCAACGCCAAACCGACCACCCTGGCCGAGCTGCAGGGGCGGCCGGTCGTGCTGGCCTTCGTCAATGCCGCCTCGGTGTGGTGCGCGCAGCGGCTGGCCGAGCTGGCCCAGTGGCAATCACGCAACCCGGGCAAGCTGCAGCTGCTGGTGCTGCAGATGCCACGTTTTGACGGCGAGCGCGATCCCGATCAGTCCCTCAAGCTGCTGCGCCGCCAGGGGCTGAACGCGCCGGCCCTGCTGGATGCGGACTGGGATGGCTGGCGCCGCTTCGGCGTGACCGCATGGCCGACCCTGGTCCTGCTCGATGCCCAAGGGCGCGAGCGCGAGCGTCTGGTCGGTCTCGGCGGGGAACTGGAACGCTCGCTCACTGCGCTGTGCGAAGGCAGCTCGCGGCCGTCCGATGAGGATCTGCACGGCGCCCGTGAACTCAGTCCCGAGCCGCGCCTCCCGCTGCGCTTCCCGACCGGGTTGGCGGTGACCACCGAGCGCCTGTACATCGCCGACACCGGCCATCACCGCGTGCTGGAATGCAGCCATGGTGGCCGCGTGCTGCGCCAGTTCGGCATGGGCACCGCCGATTTCATGGATGGCGACCAGGCCCAGGCGGCCTTCCACCATCCGCAGGGCCTCGCGCTGGAGCGCGAATGGCTGTACGTGGCCGACACCGGCAACCATGCCCTGCGCCGCATCCATCTGCTCTCCGGCCAGGTCGACACGCTGTGCGGCACTGGCCGCCCCGGCGAACCGATCGAAGGGCCGGTGGCCGATCCGCGCTACACCGCGCTCAACCATCCGCAGGGACTGGCCGTCGCCGACAACCAGATCCACATCGCGATGGCCGGCGACAACCGTATCTGGAGCTATCACCTTGGCCAGCGCAGCCTGCAGTGGCGCGCCGGCAGTGGGGCGATCGACGAGCGCGACGGCAGTGGCCACATGGCCGCGTTCGCACAGCCGTGCTCGGTCGCGGCGGTCCAGCAGGTGCTGTACGTCTGCGATGCGCTGGGCTCCTCTATCCGCGCCATGCAGTTGCGTGGGGATCTGGTGCAGACGCTGGTCGGGCAGGGGCTGTGGACCTTCGGCGAACAGGACGGCCCGCGCACCTCGGCACTGCTGCAGTACCCGCAGGCGATCGCGCTCAGTCCGGATGCGCCGCTGCTGTGGATCGCCGATGCCGGCAACGGCCGCCTGCGTACGCTGCGCCTGGGCGGTGGTGAGCTGAGTACGCTGGAGTTGCCGCGCCGCCTGCATGGCCCGGCTGGCCTGGCGCCCGGCGGTGGCGCGGTCTGGATTGCCGAGACCGATGCCCATGCCGTGCTGCGATTCGACCCCGTCAGTGGTGTCCTGAGCGACGTGCCGATCAACGAATGACTGTTTCTTCCGCCCCCGCCTTCGATGGCAAGGCATTTGCGGCCCACCTGAGCACCGCCCCCGGCGTGTACCGCATGTACGCCGCCGATGACACGCTGCTGTACGTCGGCAAGGCGCGTGCGCTGCGCAACCGCGTGGGCAGCTATTTCAACGGCACGCCCAAGACCACGCGGATCATGTCGATGCTGTCGCAGGTCGCGCGCATGGACGTGACCGTGACCCGCTCGGAGGCCGAGGCGCTGCTGCTGGAAAACCAGCTGATCAAGTCGCTCTCGCCGCGCTACAACGTCTCCCTGCGCGACGACAAGACCTATCCGCACGTGCTGCTGACCCGTGAGCAATGGCCGCGCATCGCGCTGCACCGTGGCCCGCGCGCGGTACCCGGGCGCTACTTCGGTCCGTACCCGGGCGTCACTGCCGTGCGCGAAACGCTCAACCTGATGCACAAGCTGTTCAAGCTGCGCAGCTGCGAAGACAGCGTGTTCCGCAACCGCTCGCGGCCCTGCCTGCAGTATCAGATCGGCCGCTGCAGCGCGCCGTGCGTGGAGCTGGTGGCGCCGGACGATTACGCCGAGTCGGTACGCCGCGCCTCGATGTTCCTGGAAGGCAAGAGCGATCAGCTGGCGCGCGAGCTCGGCACCCAGATGCAGACCGCCAGCGAAGCGCTGGAATTCGAGCAGGCCGCGCGCCTGCGCGATCTGATCGCCTCGCTGCGCAGCATGCAGACCCGCCAGTACGTGGACGGCCGCGCGGCGGATCTGGACGTGCTCGCCTGCGCCACCCAGGGCGCCAGTGCCTGCGTGCTGCTGCTGGCGTTCCGTGATGGCCGCAACATGGGCACGCGGCCGTTCTTCCCGCGCACCAATGGCGAAGAGAGTGCCGATGAAGTGCTGGGCGCGTTCGTCTCCCAGTACTACGCCGAGCACGCGCCGCCGCGCGAGATCCTGCTCGATCGCGAGATTCCCGATGCCAGCCTGATCGAATCGGCGTTGAGTGCCTCCGCCGAGCACAAGGTGCAGCTGCGCTGGAACGTGCGCGGTGAGCGCGCCGGCTATGTGGAACTGGCCGCGCGCAACGCGCAGATCACCCTGGTGACCGAACTGGGTAGCCGCACCGCGCAGCACGCGCGCAGCGAAGACCTGCGGCAGATGCTCGGTCTGACCGAACAGGTCAAGCGCGTGGAGTGTTTCGATATCAGTCACACCATGGGCGAAGCCACCGTGGCCTCGTGCGTGGTGTTCGATGCGGCGGGCCCGGTCCGCAGCCAGTACCGCCGTTTCAACATCAGCGGCATCGAGCCCGGCGATGACTACGCGGCCATGCGCCAGGCGATCGAGCGGCGCTTCCGCCGGGCGGTCGAAGAAGACGGTGTACTGCCGGATCTGCTGCTGATCGACGGCGGTGCCGGCCAGTTGGCCCAGGCGCAGTCCGCGCTGGCCGATCTGGGCGTGGAAGGGGTGATGCTGGTCGGCGTGGCCAAGGGTGTGGAGCGCAGGGCAGGGCATGAAGCCCTGGTCATGCCGGATGGCCGCGAACTACGCCCGGGCGCGGCCTCACCGGCGCTGCAGTTCATCCAGCAGGTGCGTGACGAAGCCCACCGCTTCGCCATCACCGGCCACCGTGGGCGCCGCCAGAAGGCCCGGATGACCAGCAAACTCGAGGATATTCCTGGCATCGGCCCGCGCCGGCGCGCCAGCCTGCTCAAACATTTCGGCGGCCTGGTCGGCCTGAAAGCCGCCGGCGAAGCGGAAATCGCGAAAGTGGACGGCATCAATGACGCCCTCGCTGCGCGTATCTACGCTAACCTTCATGGACTGCCCACGCCCGACGCGGCGGGCGAGTAGAGAGACGCAATGAAGTTGACCCTCCCCACCTGGCTGACCCTGCTGCGGATCGTGATGATCCCCGTCCTGGTGCTGGTGTTCTATCTCCCCTACAAGTGGACCAATTTCGCCTCGGCGGCGATCTTCGGCCTGGCTGCGCTCACCGACTGGCTCGACGGCTGGATCGCCCGCCGCTACGACCTGCAGTCCGCGTTCGGCGCCTTCCTCGACCCGGTCGCGGACAAGCTGATGGTGGCCGTGGCGCTGTTCCTGATCGTGCAGGGCCATCCCACCGCGTGGATGGCGGTCTGGGCGGCCGTGATCGTCGGCCGTGAAATCGCCGTGTCGGCACTGCGCGAATGGATGGCGGAAATCGGCCAGCGGGCCAAAGTGCGTGTGGCGGTGATCGGCAAAGTGAAAACCACCGCGCAGATGGTCGCGCTGCTGTGCCTGCTGTACTCGGTCGCGCCGCACACCCCGATGCAGGACATCTGGATGGGCACCCAGGTCTTCCACATCGGCGATTGGACCCTGGCGATCGCCTCGATCCTGACACTGTGGTCGGGCCTGCAATACCTGCACGCCGCGTGGCCGAGCCTGCGCGAAGACGAGCGCCTTGCGCGTGAGAACGCCAAAGCAAAAAAGAATGCGTGAGGGCTGTTGACAGGGGTGCATTTGGCTGTAGAATTTCGCCTCCCAAGCGGGAATAGCTCAGTTGGTAGAGCGCAACCTTGCCAAGGTTGAGGTCGCGAGTTCGAGTCTCGTTTCCCGCTCCAGATAGCGCATTTCATCGGGATTCGTCCCAATGCGATGCAACGAAAAAAGCGACCTTCCGGGTCGCTTTTTTCGTTTGTGCGTGTCGAGGGTCAGTGGTGCTTCCCGATCCGGACGTTGCACCAGGTGCGGATGTTTTCCCGATCAAACCCGGGGCAGCTGTTATTGATCGGCAGGTACAGGTACAGCGCCTGCTGCATATGCGCGAAGTGGTAGTAGTTGGTGCGGTCTTTGCCGTACAGCCAGTAGTTCGATGCGCCCTGGTTGATGACGTAGGGCTCGAACCAGAGGATCGAGGACTCGGCCGGGATCACGTTGCTTCTGTCGGTCAGCATCAGCCAGGCGTTGGAGAAGACGTGCGTCGTTGCACCCAGCAGGAGGGTGACGGCGACGAGGCTGATCGCAGTGCCCCTGGCGAGGCGGGCGATACGGAGATGGCGTGGCATGGCCGAAGGGTTCCTGGGATCGAGGGGCTGCGCCAGCGCTGTGGAGGCGTCCGGGCAGATCGGAACAGCGCACTGACGTGGTGCGAAAAGGATGTTGACGACGTGAAGGAATTCCGACAGAATAGCGCTCCTTCGACGCAGGTCGAGGGGCCGACAGCCTCCAGCGCCTCAGGGTGCGGTGCCGTCGGGGCAAGCGAAAGTCTGCGGGAATAGCTCAGTTGGTAGAGCGCAACCTTGCCAAGGTTGAGGTCGCGAGTTCGAGTCTCGTTTCCCGCTCCAGATTTCGACAGGGCCCCCTTGGGGCCTTGTTTTTCTCCGCGGTGGCACGCGGGCATCCGGTCCGGAAGCAGGGGCCGGGATGTGAAAAAAAGTGTGAAAAAGCTGGTGTGTTTCGAGTGGTTTCGGTAACATATACGCTTGATTTTGCGGGAATAGCTCAGTTGGTAGAGCGCAACCTTGCCAAGGTTGAGGTCGCGAGTTCGAGTCTCGTTTCCCGCTCCAAATCCTGACCAGGCCCCGTTCTCGGGGTCTTGTTTTATCGGGGCACGCAACACGCCTTCGATGATCGTAGGGTCACCGGCCTGGTGGCAGAGTGGTCATGCAGCGGACTGCAAATCCGCGTACGCCGGTTCAATTCCGACCCAGGCCTCCAAATAGAAAGTAGCCCAGAGCCCGCGAAAGCGGGCTTTGTGCGTTGTGGGCCTCCATTCAGTTTCGGAGGCCAGAGCCGACAGGGCCTACACAACGCGCTTCGTATGCTGCGGCCGTCCACTTTGGCAGCCTTATGCAGACACAAAAAGCACGCGTAGCGACGGGTATCGAAGGCCTCGACAGCATCCTCGGCGGGGGCTTCCCGCAGGGGCGGCTGTACCTGCTGGAAGGACCCCCAGGCTCCGGCAAGACCACGCTGTCCCTGCAGTTTCTGCTGCATGGGCTGAGCAAGGGCGACCGCTGCCTCTACATCACGCTCTCCGAGACAGCTGACGAGCTGCGCGAAGTTGCCAATGCGCACGGCTGGTCCCTGGATGGGCTGGAGTTGTTCGAGCTGGCCTCGGCCGAGGAAGCGCTGGGCGACGGACGGATGCAGTCGGTACTGCACTCCTGGGAAGTCGAGCTGGACGAAACGGTCAAGCTGATCCTCGGCGAGGTGGAGCGCATCAAGCCGCATCGGGTGGTGTTCGATTCGCTGTCCGAGCTGCGATTGCTGTCGCAGGATCCGCTGCGTTATCGCCGGCAGATTCTCTCGCTCAAGCAGTTCTTCGCGCCCAAGAGCGCGACCGTGGTGCTGGTCGATGACATGACGGCCTCCGGTGAGGAGCGCGATGGTCAGCTGCACAGTCTGTGTCATGGCGTGGTGTCGCTGGAACGGCTCACGCTGGATTTCGGCCCGGCGCGCCGCCGGATGCATGTCCAGAAACTGCGCGGAGTGAACTTCACCGCTGGCTACCATGACATGACCATCCGCGAAGGGGGCCTGGAGGTCTTCCCGCGGTTGATCGCCTCGGACCACCACGCCACGTTCAACGGCACGCCCATCAGCAGCGGGGTCGGCGAGATCGACAGTCTGCTCGGCGGCGGTCCGCTGCGGGGCACCAGCACGCTTTTGACCGGCCCGGCTGGCAGCGGCAAGACGAATGTGGCGCTGCAGTACGTCTGGGCGGCCTGCGAGCGCGGTGAACACTGCTGCATCTTCGAATTCGATGAGCGCATCGGCACCTTGCTCGCCCGCGCCGAGTCGCTGGATATCGATCTGAGCAAACACCTGGCGTCGGGCCTGCTGGAAATCCTCCAGGTCGATCCGGCCGAGATCTCACCGGGCGAGTTCGCCTGGAACATGCAGCGTGCGGTCGAGGAGCGCCACTGCCGCCTGCTGGTGATCGATAGTCTCAACGGCTACGTCACCGCGATGCCCCAGGAAAAGCAGTTGATGCTTCAGCTGCACGAGATGCTGTCCTACCTCAACCAGAAGGGCGTGGCGACCATCCTGATCAATCCGCAACACGGGTTGGTCGGCACCATGTCGACCGGCAACCTCAACGTTTCCTACATCGCCGATTCGGTCGTGTTGTTCCGGTTCTTCGAATCGCAGGGGCGCATCCGCAAGGCGATCTCGGTGATCAAGAATCGGGGCGGTGCGCACGAGAATACGATCCGCGAGCTGAAGATCGACGGCAAGGGGATTTCGCTGAGTGCCCCGCTCAACGAGTTCAAGGGCATTCTGACCGGCACGCCGGAATTCGTGGGCAATACGGCGCATCTGCTCGGCCACACCCGTGCAGAGTGACTCCGTTTCCGGTGTGGTGCATATCGTTGCGCCGTTCGGGCGCGATGCGCAGAGCATTGCCGGCGTACTCAATGCCGCCGGGCTGCGGACCGCGATCCAGGAGAGCCTGCCACGGCTGGCCGACGCGCTTGATGATGACGTTGGCGCGGTGGTCGTCACCGAAGAGGCGGTCGCCAAGGGCACCGCCGCGTTGCTGGAGCCCTTGGCCAGGCAACCGTCCTGGTCGGATATTCCCTTCATTCTGCTGCGTTCGCCGCGCTCGCAGAAGCGCCCCTTGGCCGATCCTGGCCTGCAGTTGTCGATCAACATCATCGAGCTGGAGCGGCCGCTGGGCAGCAGCTCGCTGCTCAGCTCCGTGCGCAGTGCGCTGCGGGCGCGCGACAAGCAGTTCCTGGTCCGCGATCAGATGCGGGCGCTGGCCGATGGCCGTGCCGCACTGGAGCGCAGCGAAGCAGAGCTGCGCCTGGTGGCCGATGCGATGCCGGTGCTGATCGCCTTCATCGACCGCGACCTGTGTTACCGCTTCGCCAACAAGGCGTATGAGGCCTGGTTCGAGCGTCCGGTATCGGCCGTGATCGGCAAACGCGTGCCGGAGGTATTCGGGCAGGAGGTATGGAGCAGCCGCCGCCCGTTGATCGAACGTGCGCTGGCGGGCGAGCACATCGTGTTCGAGGCCAACTGGCCGTTCAGTGACGGCCGCCGGCGCGACAGTGAGATCCGTTATTCGCCGCGCTTCGATGCCGACGGCGCGCCGGACGGGTTCCACGTCTTCGTCACCGATATCACTGCCTCCAAGCTGGCCCTGGAAACGAGTCAGCAACATGCCTCGGACCTGGAGGCGATGGTGGCCGAGCGCACGGCGGAGCTGGAGCGGCAGATGGTCGCGCGCGAGGCCAGCGAAGCGGCCCTGCGCCAGTCGCAGAAGATGGATGCGATCGGGCAGTTGACCGGCGGCATCGCGCACGACTTCAACAACATGCTGACCGGCATCCTGTCCTCGCTGGACATCATGCGCATGCGCCTGGACATGGGGCGCATGGAAGGGATGGAGCGCTTCCTGGATGCGGCCACCGCCTCCAGCCAGCGCGCGGCGGCCTTGACCCAGCGTCTGCTGGCGTTTTCGCGACGTCAGTCGCTGGATTCGAAGACCGTGGAACTCAATGCGCTGGTGGGCTCGGTCCAGCACCTGCTGCGCAGCACGCTGGGCGAGAAGATCCGCATCCAGATGGCGACCAGTGACGCGCCGCTGCGCGCCAACCTGGACAGCAACCAGTTCGAAAGCGCGCTGCTGAATCTGGCGATCAATGCACGTGACGCGATGCCTGAAGGGGGTGAGTTGATCCTGCGGACCTCGCACGTCTTTGCGGCCGAGGGCGAAGTGCCGACCATTCCGGCAGGCGAGTACGCCGTGGTATCGGTCTCCGATTCCGGCACCGGCATGCCACCGGAGGTGGTCGAGCGGATCTTCGAGCCGTTCTTCACCACCAAGCCGATCGGCAAGGGCACGGGCTTGGGCATGTCGATGATCTACGGCTTCATGCAGCAGTCCGGCGGCCACATCACGGTGGATTCCACGCCAGGGCAGGGCACCACGGTAGCGCTGTTCATGCCGGTGGTGCACGACGCCGCCGAGGACGACGGTGCACCGAGCGCACAGCCGGTGTCGCTCGGCGCCGGGCAGTCGATCCTGGTGGTGGAGGATGACGAGCAGGTGCGCATGCTGGTCACCGTGGTGCTGGAAGACCTCGGGTATACCGCCGAAGTCGTGGGTGATGCCGATGGCGCCATTCCGATCCTCGGCTCATCGAAGAAGATCGACCTGCTGATCACCGACGTTGGATTGCCCGGCCTCAACGGACGCCAGCTGGCCGAAATCGCGAGGCAATCGCGGCCGTCGTTGCCGGTGCTGTTCATGACCGGCTACGCAGAGAAAGCACAGGAACGCTCGGCATTCCTCGACAACGGCATGGCGATGATCGCCAAGCCGTTTCTGCTCGATGCGTTCAGTGAGGCGGTAAGAAGCTCGATGGCGGGACATCGGTAGTCCCGCGGCACCCGGCGTGTGCCTGTCCGGCGAAAGCGTGCGCGACAAGGAGCATTCGTTTTGAAAGTGTTCTGAACGCTTCAGGCAACGGCTTTATTTAGATACCTGAAAGTGACAGCATAGTGCTTTGAAATCGTCGGAGTTTACCCATGCCCCTTTGCGCGATCGCGTATGTCAGCGACGTTGCAGGCCCGCTGTCTGCGGAGCATCTCGACGCCCTTGTCGAAGATGCCATCCGCTTCAACAGCCTGGCCGGGGTCACCGGTGTGCTTCTCTGCGACGGCAGTCGTTTCCTGCAGTACTTCGAAGGCCCGGATGATGGGGTGTCGGCAGTACACGAGCGCGTACTGCAGGCCCGCAGTCATCGGAACATTCGCAAACTCGGTCACGCCCGCGTGCCTGCGCGCTATTTTCCTTACTGGAGCATGCGCTGGCTGGGCGTGGAGCCGACCCTGGTCGAGATCTTGTCTGCCGGAGAATGGGAGGCGTTTGCCGATCGCGCCGCGGGCGGACCGCCGGCAGGCAGTGCCATGGAACGTCTGATGCAGTTCGTCGCGCCGCACCTGCCCGCGCGCGCGGGTATGCAGGAGAGCCGCTCGGCGGCCGAGTGAGGTGGCGCGCCCCTGTGCAGCTTCCCGGGGCGGGGCGGCCAGGCGCGGAGTATCCGAAGCGCTGCCCTGACATATTGCTGTCAATACCCGGCCTGCATGATGCAGGCACGGGTTCGGACGTTGTATGAACGGTTCATCAGGGGCGTGGCCTTTACCCTTCGGGTAATTGACTTAATGCGATGACCGTGCAAATTTTAGGTGAACCCGAAGTGAATCCGCCCCTGAGGGGGTTTTGTCGTCCCTGAAGCAAGCAAGTCCCACGGAGGTCGTATGGAATACGGCGAACATGACTTGGCTGACGGAGTGCGAACCGAGCTGGAAGCCAGCTACGTGAAACATGGCTGCGGCCCGGAATTCTGGTCCACCTACCAGCGCGTGCTCGAGCGTCTGGTCCCACCCGCGCAGGGCACCGCGCGAACCCGTGTCACCAATGAGCTGGCGTTGATCATTGAACAGTTGGGGATCGTGCGGCGCGCCCAGTTGGTGCCGCCGCGCAGCGCACGCCCGCGCGCGCGCTGAGACCGGGTCGGGGGACCGGGAACCGGTACGGGGGACAACCGCCAACGCGGCGCCGTTACAGGTGATGAAGACCGATGGCCAGCAGCGCCAGCAGCGTGCCGGCGGCGGCGAGCGTGCGCGGACGAATCCACCGGGTCGGGTGGTGCTGCATGGCCGATGGACGTGCATAGCGGATCAACCCGGTCGGGAACTGCCAGGCACGCATGCGTGCATCGCAGGCATCCTGGCAGTCGCCACAACTGATGCAATCAGCGTTCGGTCCGGCACGCACGTCCAGCGCCATCGGGCACACGTTGGCGCAGGCGCCGCAATCCAGACAATCGCCGAGGCGATCGGCGCTGAAGTGCGGCATCGGGCCAGCGATGTCTTCATGTGCGGCGCGGAAGGCATAGTCGCTGGCGCTGGTGGGATCAAGCAGCCCGCGTCCCCGCGCCTGGACACCGCCCAGCCCAGCCACGCGTGGGCCGCGCGGTTCGCCGCGGCGTGCGTGGTACTGCATGCGCGGCGTGTCGTTGTCGCAGAACATGCCGTGGATGCGCGCATACGGACACAGCTCGCGGCAGACATGTTCGCGCAGGAAGCCGGCATTGCCCCAGGTGGCTGCCGCATAGAAGACGATCCAGAACGTTTCCCAGCCACTCCAGACCGGTGGCCACGGCGTACCGACCAGACCGTGGATCGGGCTGAAAAAGCCCACGAAGGTGATGCCCGTCCACGCGGCCACCAGCAGCCACAGCAGATGCTTGACCGCACGCGCTGCGCCGGTGGCCGGCAGCCAGCGTGCGGTGCCTTGATCCATCCACCGGAACAACCGGCTCCACAAGGTCTGCGGACAGCCGTAGCCGCACCACACCCGGCCGGCCAGGTGAGTGAGCAGTACCAACGCGGTGGCCAGCACGGCGGCCAGGCCCAGCAGGATGCCGACGTCGTGCGGCCAGAGGGTCCAGCCGAACAGATCGAAGCGGCGCGCGGTGAGGTCGAACAACAGCGCCTGGCGACCCTCCCAGCGCAGCCACGGCAGGAGATAGAAGCCGGCCAGCAGGATGACCGAGAGCAGTGGCCGCCAGCGCAGCGGCGCGCGCCGGCCCGGGGCCGGGGACGGAGGCGAGGGATCGACCAGATGCAGGGTGAGGCGGTCTGTCATGGTCACCCCAGTGGCAGGTCGTCATCGTCGCTGGGCATCGGCCGCAGCAGGTACCAGGTGATCGCGCTGGCGGCGGCGGTGACCGCCCAGAACATGAAGAACCCCAGCGTGTAGCCCAGCTCGCGGCTGATCTCGTGCTGCGGGAAACTGATGTCGCGCAGGCGCAGCGGGTCCACAAAGGCGAAGAACACCACGCTGGCCAGGCCCGCCGCGACGAAGCTGGGCCACAGGATGGCGCCCCATTGCTGGATCAGCCGTCGGCGGCTGCCGTCGGGCGGGTCGTGCAGGTCGTTCATTGCGGCCACGGTCAGGAGGAGGGGGCAGGGCACGGCTATACTTCGCGCCGACCGGGGGCCGGGACCGCGAGTGCGCGCTTCCTGTCGAGCTCCCAGACTAGAAGGCTTCGCCGTCGGCTTCATTGATTCTGATCAAGGCAGCGGCAGCCCCTGCCGCCGATGCTGGGCGTTGCTGCCCGAGGGTGTTCATGTCCGATCCCACCGACAACGTGCTGCCTCTTCCGGCACTGGACCTGTGCAGCGAAGAGGACGTCACCCGCCTGGTGCACGACTTCTACGCGCGTGTCCGCGAGGAGCCGCGCCTGGGCCCGGTGTTCACGGCGCGGATCCACGACTGGGATGCGCATCTGGCGCAGCTGGTGGATTTCTGGTCGGCGATGCTGCGCGGCACGCGGCGCTTCAAAGGCGCGCCCATGCCCAAGCACATGGCCATGGATGAGCTGGATCGCGATCTGTTCGACCGCTGGCTGGCCCTGTTCCGGCAGACCACCGCCGAATGCGGCAATCCACCGATGCAGCGGCTGGCCGATGATGTCGCCGAGCGGATCGCCGATACCTTCTGGCGTCGCTTCCAGATGCTGCGCTGGCCGAGCCTGCCGATGGCGGGCCGCCCGGGCGTGAATTGATCTGACGCAATGCGTGCGCACCCGCGCACGCGCAAGCTGGCGGCATGGATACCTTCTCGCCTGCCGCCGCCGGGCTCGCCTGGCACTTCGATCCCGAGCTGCTGCGTCGCCACGACCGGCCGGGCCCGCGCTACACCTCCTATCCCACCGCCCCGCATTTCCATGACGGCTACGGTGAGCTGGCCCTGCGCGAGGCCATCGTGGACAGCAACCGCCGGGGCCGCGCGCTGTCGCTGTACGTGCATGTGCCGTACTGCAGCAGCCCGTGTTTCTACTGCGGCTGCAACCGGGTCATCACCCGCGATCACAGCAAAGGCATCAGCTACGTCGCCCGCGTGCTGAGCGAGGCGGACCTGATGGCGCCGCAGTTCGATCCGGCGCGCGAAGTGATCCAGCTGCACCTCGGCGGTGGCACGCCCAACTTCCTGGCGCCGGCACAGATGCGCGAGTTGATCGATGGTCTGCGCCAGCGCTTCAACTTCAGCACGGCGGCCGCGCGCGATTTCTCCATCGAGCTCGACCCGCGCTTCGTCACACGGGCCGATATCGCGGTGCTCGCCGAGCTGGGCTTCAACCGCGCCAGCCTCGGCGTGCAGGATTTCGATCCGGATGTACAGAAGGCCATCAACCGCGAGCAGGGCGTGGAGGACACACTGGATATCCTGCGTGCCTGCCGCGAGCATGGCTTGCGCTCGGTCAATGTCGATCTGATCTACGGCCTGCCGAAGCAGACACTCCCCGGTTTCGCGCAGACGCTGGAAACCGTGCTGCGCGAGCGACCGGATCGCCTGGCGGTGTATGGGTACGCGCACCTGCCGCACCTGTTCCGCGCGCAGCGCCAGATCGCCGATGCGGATCTGCCCAGCCCCGAGCAGAAGCTGGCCTTGCTGGGCTTGGCGGTGCAGCGCCTCTCAGACGCGGGCTATCAGTACATCGGCATGGATCATTTCGCGTTGCCGGAGGAAGACCTGTCACGGGCACAACGGGCGGGGCAACTGCACCGCAACTTCATGGGCTACACCACGCACGCCGACACCGATCTGGTGGGCCTGGGGGCCAGCGCGATCAGCCACATCGGCGAGACCTACAGCCAGAACCCGCGTGAACTGCCGGCCTGGGAAGCGGCGGTCGATGCAGGGCGGTTGCCGGTCTGGCGCGGCCTGACCCTGGACCAGGACGATGTGCTGCGCGCGGAAGTGATCGGCCAGTTGATGTGCCAGGGAGAAGTGGACGGGGCAGCCGTGGCGGCACGGCACGGCGTGGACTTCGAGACGTATTTCGCCGAGGGACTGCGCGCGCTGGCGGCACTGCAGGCAGACGGCCTGGCCGATTACGCGCAGGGCGTGGTGCGTGCGAGCGAGCGCGGGCGCCCACTGCTGCGGCTGCTGGCGATGTGCTTCGACCGCTATCTGACGTAGCCGGACCAGCCCGTGCGGTATTCCCGCGCGATCTGAGCGGGGCCGCAGTGACGCGTGCATTCCAAAACCGGGCGCGATCAGGCACCCTATGCGCGCCGTTGCCCGGGTGGCGAAACTGGTAGACGCATCGGACTTAAAATCCGCCGGGGGCAACCCCATGCCGGTTCGATTCCGGCCCCGGGCACCAACGGCCAGTTTCACGCGTTGCCCGCGCAACGCAAACTTTACGCAGCCGGCCGCGTGCCACCGTACGCTGCGCAGCAACCCACCTCGGACACGCCACATGGCAAACGCAGTTCGTGCAGGGAAAGCACTGGTGTGGGGCGTGGCGCTGCTGTTCGGCGGCGTGGCCCATGCGCAGGCCCAGACGCAGGTGCCGGCGCAGGCCGCAGGCGAGGTGATCGATCTCGCCCCGGTGGTGGTCTCGGGTGAGCAGCCCGGGCCAGGCATGTGGCAGGTCCGAAATGCCCAGGGCCACACACTGTGGATTCTCGGGACGGTTTCGCCGCTGCCAGCCAAGCTGACGTGGCGTGCCGACGAGGTGCAGGCGGTGATCGCCAGCGCGCAGGAAGTGCTCGGCTCGCCGGGCTGGACACTGGATGCCGACGTGGGCTTTTTCCGCGGGCTGACCCTGGTGCCCTCGGCGATGAAGGCTGCCCGTGATCCCGACGGACGCACCTTGCGCGAGCTGTTGCCGCCCGATCTCTACGCGCGCTGGGAAGTGCTCAAGCAACGCCACATCGGCCGCGACGGAGGCATCGAGAAAGACCGGCCCTTGGTGGCCGCGACCCAGCTGTATGCCGCCGCACTGAAGGATGTCGGCCTCGGCCGTTCCTCACCGGTGTCCAGGATCGTGCAGAAGGCCAGCAAGGCGCACGGTCTCACGCCGGTCCCGACCCAGGTCACGATCAAGATCGCCGATCCGCGGCAGGCGTTGAAGGAAGTGCGTGGCACCGCCTTGCAGGATGTGGAGTGCTTCCGCCGTACCCTGGATGTGGTCGAACACGGCCTGCCGCTGCTGGCCGAGCGCGCCAACGCCTGGTCGGTCGGTGATATCGAGGCGCTGGAGCGGCTGGCGGTGAAGGGGCAGTACCTGGCCTGCGTGGATGCCGTGGCCAACAGCGATTTCGGGCGGCGGCGTGGCTTGACCGATGTCGATGCGCAGGCGCAGCGCAAATGGATGACCCTGGCCGGCGAGGCGTTGGCGCGCAATGCGGTCACCTTTGCGACCGTCCCGGTGACCTCGCTGCTGATGCCCGGTGGCTATGCCGATCAACTGCGTGCCCGGGGCTATGAGGTCCAGGCACCGGAATAAGGCGTGAGTAATGGGCGATTCGTAACGAGACCGTGGGCACATTCGGTGTCTACCCAGTGCGAAAACTTCATGGCATAGTCAGCTTCAGTTCATTCCGGAAATCCTTCATGCCGCTGCATGCGGTCGCTTATGTCAGCGACGCTATCGATGGAATCGAAACGTCTGATATCGATCAGATCCTGCGAGCAGCAATGGGGTTCAACAAAGTGGCAGGCGTGACCGGCGTGCTGATGTTCGACGGCCGGTGTTTCCTGCAGTACTTCGAGGGCCCGGAGGACGGTGTCGACTCGGTGTTCCAGCGCGTGTTCAACGCGCGCATCCATACGAATCTGCGCGAACTCGCGCGAGGGTTCGTGGAGAAACGCCATTTCCCCTGCTGGACGATGGCATCGGCAGCGGTCGAACCGGATGCGCTTGCGCGTATCGTCGAGGCGCCCTGGCAGGGGTTCCAACAGCGGTGTTCCGAGCCAGACGATATGCCCGCAGGTTTTGGTCGTCTGCTGGAGGCATGGACCGGTGTGTCCGGCGAGTTGGAACCGGCAGCGGTGACATTGGGGTCGTAACGCAAAACAACCTTGTCCGTAACACAATGATCACGGTTGCACGCCTATCCTCTTTCTACCAGCTGTGACCAGTCTTGCGGGGTTTGCCCTTGGAGGCTGTCTGAAAGGGTAGTAACCGCAGCTGGACCATTATTCCTTTGGCCGTCGTCCGTACTCTCCGCGGGCGGCGGCTTTGTTCTTTGTGGGGCAGGGTCGGGCGCGTTAGTCTTGCACCACCTGTCTCCCGGCTCCGTATCGCATGACGTATTCCCTGATGATGCCCCGCCTGATGGCTGGCCCGGTTCCGCGGTGCGGAGCCGCTCGATGACGCACGCCATTTCCGCCGCGGTGTCCGCGCGCATCGGGGTCATCGGGCTCGGCTACGTTGGGCTGCCGTTGACCGTGACCTTTGGCCGGCACCAGGCCACGGTGGGCTACGACATCGATCAGGCGCGGGTCGCCGAGCTGCAGCGTGGCATGGATCACACCCTGGAACTGGGCGCGGATGAACTGGCTGCTGCGTTGCATGCCCGCTACACCGCCGATCCTTCAGAGCTGGCCGGGTGCAACGTCTACATCGTGACCGTGCCCACCCCGATCGATGCGCATGAGCAGCCCGATCTCGGGCCGCTGCGCAGTGCCAGCACCCTGATCGCCGGCCTGCTCACGCCGGGCGACATCGTGATCTACGAATCCACCGTCTACCCGGGCACGACAGAAGAAGTCTGCGTGCCGCTGCTGGAGGCCGGATCGGGGCTGCGCTTCAACGTCGATTTCTATTGCGGTTACAGCCCGGAGCGGATCAATCCGGGTGACCGCGAACGACGGTTGCCGGACATCCGCAAGATCACCTCCGGCTCGACGCCGGAAGTCGCCGCCGTGGTCGATGCCTTGTACAAGCGCATCATTACGGCCGGCACCTGGCCGGCGCCCTCGATCCGCGTGGCCGAAGCGGCCAAGGTGATCGAGAACATCCAGCGCGACGTCAACATTGCGTTGGTCAACGAGCTGGCGTTGATCTTCGATCGGCTCGGCATCGATACCCAGGACGTGCTGGATGCGGCCGGCAGCAAGTGGAATTTCCTCCCGTTCCGCCCGGGCCTGGTCGGCGGCCACTGCATCGGCGTGGACCCGTACTACCTGCTGCACAAGTCCGAAAGCGTGGGGTATCACCCGGACCTGATCCACACCGCGCGACAGGTCAACAACCGGGTCGGCGAGCATGTCGCACAACGCGTGCTGGCACTGCTGGCATCGCGCAGCATCGATGTCGCGCAGGCACGCGTGCTGGTACTGGGCGTGACCTTCAAGGAGAACTGCCCGGACCTGCGCAACAGCCGCGCGTTGGAACTGGCGCAGCGCCTGCAGGTCAGTGGCGCCCGGGTGGACGTGCAGGACCCGTGGGTGGGGCCGGCCGCACTGGCCGATGCGGGCGTGCGCTGGGTCGAGGCCCCGGATGCGGCCGGCTATGACGCCGTCGTACTGGCGGTGGCGCATGATCGTTTCCGTGCCTTCGACGCCGCGCAGGTGCGCGCGCTGCTCACGCCGGGCGGTGTGGTGTACGACGTCAAATCCGTGTGGCCCCGGGAAGTGGTGGACGACCGCCTGTAGACTCGGGGGCAGCTATTGATTGAGGAAAGCCATGCATCGCTATCTCGCGTACCTGCTCGCCATCGGGTTGTTCCCGGTCTGCCTGTGGTTGGCCACGATCTGGCCCGCCTGGTACTGGGGCGTCGGCGTGACGGCGTTGCTGGTGGTGCTGGGCACCTGGGATCTGCTGCAGAAGCGCAGCACGCTGCGGCGCAACTATCCGGTGATGGCCCACTTCCGCTACGGGCTGGAATCGATCGGGCCGGAGATCCGCCAGTACTTCGTGCAGAGCGATCTGGAGGATGTGCCGTTCTCGCGCCAGCAGCGCGCGCTGATCTACCAGCGCTCCAAGAATGAAATGGACGTGGTGCCGTTCGGTACGCTGCGCAGCACCTATGCGGTGGACTACGAGTGGATCAACCATTCGCTGGCACCGACCGAGATCGGCCACCACGATTTCCGCATCCAGATCGGCCCGAACTGCGCCAAGCCGTATTCGGCCAGTGTGTTCAACATCTCCGCGATGAGCTTCGGTTCGTTGTCGGCGAACGCGATCCGCGCCCTCAACGAAGGCGCGCGCCGTGGCAGCTTCTATCACGACACCGGCGAAGGGTCGATTTCGCCCTATCACCGCGAAATGGGCGGCGACCTGGTCTGGGAAATCGGCTCGGGCTACTTCGGGTGCCGTGACGATGCCGGTGGTTTCAGCGAAGAGAAATTCGTCGCCAACGCCACCCATGATCAGGTCAAGATGATCGAGATCAAGCTGTCGCAGGGCGCCAAGCCCGGCCACGGCGGCGTGCTGCCGGCGGCCAAGGTGAGCGAGGAGATTTCGATCACCCGTGGCGTGCCGATGGGCGTGGATTGCGTATCGCCCTCCAGGCACAGCGCGTTCAATACGCCGGTGGAACTGCTGCAGTTCGTTGCGCGGCTGCGCGAGTTGTCCGGCGGCAAGCCGGTCGGGTTCAAGCTGGCCATCGGCCACCCCTGGGAGTGGTTCGGTATCGCCAAGGCGATGCAGGAAACCGGGCTGCTGCCGGATTTCATCGTGGTCGATGGCGCCGAGGGCGGTACCGGTGCGGCGCCGGCCGAGTTCATCGATCACGTGGGTGTGCCGATGCACGAGGCGCTGTTGCTGGTGCACAACACGCTGGTCGGCCTGGACCTGCGCGATCGCATCCGCGTCGGTGCGGCGGGCAAGGTCACCAGTGCCTTCGAGATCGCACGCACCATCGCGCTGGGCGCGGACTGGTGCAATGCCGGGCGTGGCTTCATGTTCGCGCTGGGCTGCATCCAGTCGCTGAGCTGCCACAGCGATAAATGCCCCACCGGCATCGCCACGCAGAACCCGCATCGCTGGCGTCACCTGGACGCCGCTGACAAGGCCACGCGCGTGCACAACTACCATGAGAACACCCTGCGCGCGCTGCGCGACCTGTTGTGCGCGGCCGGCTTGAACGATCCTTCCGAGTTGGGCCCGGAGCACATCCTGCGCCGCGTCTCGCCGGTGGAAATCCGCTCACTGGCTTCGCTGTACCGCTATCTGGCCCCGGGTGAGCTGCTGCGCAAAGTGCCGGACCATGCGGTCTTCCACGACTACTGGGCCGATGCGCGCAGTGATTCGTTCCAGCCGCCGGCGCGCATCCAGGCGCTGCGGACAAGCAAATCGCGATGACCGATGCGCGTGACCTGCGCTTGCGCGTTGGCCGTGCCGAGGAGGCGGACAGACTGTGGCTGCTGCGCACGCGCTGCGTACGTGAACTGTGCAGTGCGGCCTATCCGCCGGAGGTGATCGCCCCGTGGTCGGCCTCACCGCCACCGGACCACTACCGCGCGCTGCTCGCCGCCGGTGGCTGCGTGATTGCCGAAGATGCCGACGGCGCGCTGTTGGGCTATGGCGTGATCGATCTGGCCGGCAACGAAATCGATGCGTTGTTCGTCGATCCCGACTGCGGCGGCCGTGGCATCGGCCTGACCTTGATGCAGGCGATGCAAGCACGGTCGGATCCGGCGCGGCCGTTGGTGCTCTCAGCCTCGCTCAATGCGGTCGCGTTCTATCGTCGCTGTGGCTTTGAAGCGTTGCGCGAGGAAAGCTACCCACACCCCAGCGGGGTAGCGCTCGCTTCGGTGCGGATGCAGCGCAGGCGCTGATGCCGGCCAGCGGCCGGCACTACCGATTGCATGTCCTGACAGGCGGTCCGGCACGCCACGGTGCGCACTACCTCGGTAGTGCCGGCCGCTGGCCGGCACCGCGTGATTCACGCCTGCGCCAACCACGCCACCACGCCACGCCCGGCGCGCAGCCCGCTGGCATAGCAGGCCGTCAGCAGATAGCCGCCGGTCGGCGCTTCCCAGTCCAGCATCTCGCCGGCACAGAAGATGCCCGGGCGCCCGCGCAGCATCAGCTGCGTATCCAGTGCTTCCAGGCGCACGCCGCCGGCGGTGCTGATCACTTCATCGATAGGACGGGCTCGCTGCAGAGCCAATGGCAGCCGCTTCAGCGCATGCGCGATCTGGTCCAGCGGCAGTTGCCCGGCCTCGCGACCCAGTACCTCGAACAGCAGCGCGGATTTGACCCCGCCCAGACCCAGCTGGCGGCGCAGGACCTCGCCGAAACTGCGGCCCTGGCGCGGCTTGCGCAGTTTTTCCGCGACCTGCGCTTCGGTCTGGCCCGGCAGCAGGTCCAGCTGCAGGGTCACCTGCCCGTCGCGGGCCAGGCTGTCGCGCAGATCGGCCGACAGCGCGTAGATCAGGCTGCCTTCGATGCCGGTCGCGGTGATCACGCATTCACCCTGCAGCGAGCGCGGCTCACCCTGCAGGTCGGTCCAGTGCGCCACCACCGGCTTGAGCGGGGCACCCGCCTGGCGCTCGCTGAAGTAGGGCGTCCAGCCGATGTCGAAGCCACAGTTGGCCGGCTTCAGCGGGGCGATGTCGATGCCGCTGGCGGTCATCGGCGCCACCCACGCACCGTCCGAGCCGAGCTCCGGCCAGCTGCCACCGCCGAGCGCGAACACCACCGCATCGGCCGTGATCGTGGTCGCGCCCTCGGGGGTTTCCAGGCGCAGCGCGCCTGCGTCATCCCAGCCAGTCCAGCGGTGCTGCACGTGGAAGCGCACCCCCTGTTCCTTCAGCCGGCGCACCCAGCCGCGCAGCAGCGGGGCGGCCTTGCGGTCGACCGGGAACACACGTCCCGAACTGCCCACATAGGTCTCCACGCCGAATGCCAGCGCCCAGGCACGCAGCGCCTCGCCATCGAAATCGGCCAGCCAGCCGCCCACCGCGTCCGCGCGCTCGCGGTAGCGCGAGATGAACACCTCACGCGCATCGGAGTGGGTCAGATTGAGGCCGCCTTTGCCGGCGATCAGGAACTTGCGCCCGGGCGAGCCCTTGGCTTCGTACAGATCGACGGTGTGGCCGGCAGCGCGCACGGTTTCCGCCGCCATCAGGCCGGCGGGGCCGCCGCCGATGATCGCGACCCGGCGTGGGGTGTTCACGGCAATGCTCATGCAGGCAGGATCAACGCGGCTTGACGTCGAGCAGTTCGACATCGAACACCAGCGAGGAATTCGGTGCGATCGGGCCGGCGCCACGCGTGCCGTAGCCGTACTCGGCCGGAATCATCAGCGTGCGCTTGCCACCCACCTTCATGCCGGCAAAGCCTTCGTCCCAGCCCTTGATGACCTGGCCCTGGCCGAGATTGAAGGTGAAGGGCTCGCCGCGGTCGACCGAGCTGTCGAACTTGGCGCCGTGCTTGTCGGCGGTGCGCTCGTCGTAGATCCAGCCCGTGTAGTGCACGGTCACCTTGCTGCCGGGTGTGGCCTCGGCGCCGGTGCCCGGCTGGGTATCGATCTTCTCGAACTGCGCGATGCTGCCGCCGGGCGGCGGGCCGGGCGGGGTGCAGGCGGCCAGCAGCGACAACATCAGGGGGGCGAGCAGGTAACGCGGCAGACGGCGCATGGGCGGGCTCCGGATCCAAAAAACGGGGACGCAAGGGTAGCGCATCGCCGGGCGCTATCATGGGCACATGTCGAAACTGCTGCTCAACCTGCGCAATGTCGCGGACGATGAAATCCAGGATGTCACCGCCCTGCTGGACAAGGCGGGCATCGCCCACTACCGCACCGAGCCCAGCCCCTGGGGGATCTCCTTTGGCGGGATCTGGGTCCGCGATGACGCCGATCATCCTCGGGCCAAGGCGCTGATGGGCGAGTACCAGCAGGCACGCGGCGAGCGCGTGCGTGGCGAGCGTGAGGCCGCGCTGCGCGAGGGGACGGCCGAGACCTTCGGCAGCCTGATCCGCCGGCGCCCGGTGTTCGTGGTGGCGGTGCTGCTCGGCATGGCCGTCGCGACCGCGCTGGTGCTGCTGCCGTTCGTGCTGCTGCGCGGCTGATTCCAGGGCGGGTCAGGCGTGGCGCCTGCCCAGCGGCTAAAATGGCGGGATGATCGCCAATACCGCCGCCTACCACTTCACCCCCGTCGCCGACCCGGACGCGCTGTGCGCGACCCTGCTGGAGCGGGCGACCGCCGCGCAGCTGCGCGGCACGATCCTGGTGGCGGGCGAGGGCATCAATCTGTTCCTTGCCGGTGCCGAGCCGCAGATCGACGGCTTCTACGCCGCCCTGCGCGCCGATGCGCGGTTTGCCGGGCTGCGCGTGAAGACCAGCTACAGCCAGATGCAGCCGTTCGCCCGGCTCAAGGCCAAGGTCAAGCCGGAGATCATCAGTTTCCGCATCGACGACGGCCAGCCGCTGGCCTACCCGCGCGCGCCCTCGATCGATCCGGCCACGGTGCAGCGCTGGCTGCGCCAGGGGCACGATGACGCCGGCAAGCCGGTGGTGATGCTGGACACCCGCAACACCCAGGAGATCGAGTACGGCACCTTCCAGGACGCGCTGGTGCTGCCGATCACCAAGTTCACCGATCTGCCCGAGGCCCTGGCCCCACACCGCGAAGCGCTCAAGGACAGCACCGTGGTCAGCTTCTGCACCGGCGGCATCCGCTGCGAGAAGGCGGCGCTGTGGATGCGCAACGACGGCATGGACAACGTCCTGCAGCTGGACGGCGGCATCCTGGGCTATTTCGAGGCCGTGGGCGGTGAGGGCTATGACGGCCGCTGCTTCGTCTTCGACGAGCGCGTGGCGCTGGATGCGGCCCTGCAGCCACTGGTCGATCAGGACGCCGGCACCGCCTGAGCCGCTTCACGGCCTCGATTGTCCTGAATCGTCGCGAGACGGAAATCAGCGTCTTGCCACCTGCGCCTTGTGGGCGGTGGCAAACCGGCCGGCCAGCCCCATCTCAGTGGGATATCTCCTGGTTGGAACGAGCATTCATGATGCAGCTGTCGATTCTTGATCTGGCGCCGGTCTGCGAAGGCAGCGACACCACGCAGGCCTTCGCCAACATGCTGGACCTGGCCCAGCACGCCGAAGGTTGGGGCTTCCACCGCTATTGGCTGGCGGAGCACCACAACATGCCCGGCATCGCCAGCGCCGCTACGGCGGTGCTGATCGGTCATGTGGCCGGGGGCACGAAGCGCATCCGCGTCGGTGCCGGCGGCATCATGCTGCCCAATCACTCGCCGCTGCAGGTGGCCGAGCAGTTCGGCACGCTGGCCTCGCTGTACCCGGACCGCATCGACCTCGGCCTGGGCCGCGCGCCCGGCACCGACCAGCCGACCGCCCGCGCACTGCGCCGCTACTTCGACAGCGCCGACCAGTTCCCGCAGGACGTACGCGAGCTGCTGCATTACTTCGAGCCGGCCCAGAAGGGCCAGGCCGTGCGCGCCGTGCCCGGTGCGGGCATCCCGGTGCCGGTGTGGCTGCTGGGCTCCAGCCTGTTCAGTGCGCGGCTGTCGGCGGCGATGGGCCTGCCGTTCGCGTTCGCCTCGCACTTTGCGCCGGACGCGATGGATGAAGCGCTGGCGGTGTACCGTCGCGAGTTCCGCGCCTCGCAGTATCTGCAGGCGCCGTACGCGGTGCTGGGCTTGAACGTGGTTGCCAGCGATTCCGAAGCCGAGGCCAAGCGCCTGTTCACCACCCAGCAGCAGAGCTTCGTCAATCTGCGCCGTGGTCTGCCGGGCCTGATTCCGCCGCCGATCGACGACATCGAAGCCTTCTGGCAGCCGCACGAGAAGGCTGGCGTGCAGAGCGCGCTAGCCTGTGCGGTGGTCGGCGACGTGCAGCAGGTGCAGGAAGGCCTTGCCGCGTTCGTGGCGCGGCATAAGCCGGATGAAGTGCTGGTCACCGCCAACATCTACGATCACGCTGCGCGCAAGCGCTCGTTCGGTCTGGCGATGCAGGCCTGGCGCGCACTGCAGATCTGAGCTCGGCAGGCATGCGAAGAAGGCGTGACCGCGCGGTTCACGTCGCCGTAGCCGCCGATCGGCTGTGATGGGGGCTCCCCTTACAGGAGCCACCTCATGGCCGAACACGATCGCCAGCAGCACATCAAACAACTGGCCGAGCTGATCCGCGATGTGGACATCGCGATGTTTACGACGGTCGGTGTGGACGGGCGCTTGTTCAGCCGTCCGCTGGGCACGCAGGAAGTCGAATTCGACGGCGACCTCTGGTTCGCCACCGAGGCCGACAGCCCCAAGGTCGCGGAAATCACCGCCAACCCGCGCGTCAATGTGGCGTACGCCTCGCCGTCGGGTAACACCTATGTCTCGGTCTCCGGCACCGCGCGCGTGGTCAATGACCGGGCAAAGATCGACGAGCTCTGGTCCCCGGCGATGAAGATCTTCTTCCCCGGCGGCAAGGACGACCCGAACCTGCGCCTGATCCACGTCAGCGCCGAATCGGCCGAGTACTGGGATGGCCCGGGTGGCCTGCTCGGCAAGGCGCTGTATTTCGTGCTGTCGGCGGTCACCGACAACCCGGGCGCGATGTCCGACACCGGCACGGTGGATCTCAAGCCAGGCGTGTAACCGGGTTCACACGGCCGGCCTTGCGCCGGTCATTGTTGTACTCAAGCCGGCCGCAGGGTCGGCTTTTTCATGGCGCGACGCGTGACGGGGTGGGGCGGTCTCAGCCGAACCAGCGCTGGAACAGATCCACCGTATAGCCCACCAGCTGCCCCGAACTGAAGCCGAAGAACAGCACGGCAGCCACCGCACCGATCCAGTTGAGCAGCATCAGCACCCCATCGCGTTCAAGCAGGGCCAACGCAAACAACAGCAGCTGGAAGCCGAACAGATAATTGGTGAGCGGGATCGGCAGCGAGAGCAGCACGCCGATCAGGATCAGCAGCAGGCCACTGAAGGCATGCGCGGGCAGCGGTACCAGCAGCCCGGGCATCCGCGGCTTGAGCAGGCGGTCCAGCCGCCGCAGCGGACGGTCGATGCGCTCCAGGAACCGATGCATGGTGCCCCGCTTGGGTCCGCGGTTGCGGATGAAGCCGGGCAGCCAGGGGCGGCGCATGCCGCACAGCATCTGCGCGCCGATCAGCACCACCAGCGGTCCACTGACCGCACCGCCCAGCCCGGGGATCGGGATGAAGGCCGGCAGGATCGCCACGAACAGGAACACACCGAACGCGCTCTGCTGCAGATCCTGCAGGATCTGGCCCAGCAGCAGCCGTTGCTCCGGGTCACCGTGGTCGAACATCGCCAGCAGGGTACGGATACCCTCGTTGCGGTACTGCGGCCGCGTCGGATCCGGCGGCGTCGGCTCAGCCGGTGATGTCATCGGTTTCGTCTTCGCTCAGGGTGCGCAGCAGCAGCTTGTCGACACGGGCACCGTCGAGATCGACGATCTCGATGCGCCAGCCGGCCCAATCGAAGTACTCGCCCGCATGCGGGATGCGGCCGAAATAGTGGATGCACATGCCGGCCAGCGTGTAGTAGTCGCCATCATCGGCATCGGGCAGCTCGGCGTTGCCCATCAGTTCGCGCAGGTCTTCGATCGAGAGCGAGCCATCGACCAGGTAGGAGCCGTCCTCACGGGTCACCACCAGGGCGTCCTCGTCCACGTTCTCCACCGACTGCAGGCGGCCGACCACCGCGCCCATCAGGTCGCTGATGGTCACCAGGCCCTGGATCTCGCCGTACTCGTCCACCACCAGCGCCATCGACTGCTGTTCCTCGCGGAAGATCTCCAGCAGCTTCATCGCATGGGTGGACTCCGAGACGTACAGCGGCTCGCGCAGGTTCTGGAACAGCGAATGGTCATCGCGCACCAGGCGCGTCACCAGGCTCTTGACCTCCAGCACACCGACGATGTCCTGATCGTTGCCGCGGAACACCGGATAACGCGAGAATTCGTTCTCGCGCATGGTCGCGATGTTCTTTTCCGGCTCGGCCAGCGTATCCAGCCAGGCGATCCGGTTGCGCGGGGTCATCAGGCTGTCGGCGGTGCGGTCGCCCAGGCGCATGACGCGGTTCATCATGTCGCGCTCATGGGCGTCGATCACGCCGGCCTCGTGGCTTTCGGCGACCAGCATGCGGATTTCTTCTTCCGTGACCGAGGCCGCCTCGTCCTTGCCCAGGCCCAGGACCCGCAGTACCAGCCGGGTGGTCTTGGACAACAGCCAGACGAACGGGAAGGCCAGCTTGGCAAGGAAGCTCATCGGCAGGGCCACCAGCCCGGCAATGTCCTCCGAGCGGGTCAGCGCAAGGCGTTTGGGGACCAGTTCGCCGAAGATCAGCGTGACAAAGGTGATCAGCGTGACGGCGAGGCCCTTGCCAACCAGCTCGGCGTAACCGAATCCTGGCATCAGTTCCTTGATCCAGATGGCGATGGCTTCGCCGATCGCATCGCCACCCAGCAGGCCGGTCAACACGCCGATGACGGTGATGCCGATCTGCACGGTGGACAGGAAGCTCTCAGGCTTCTCGGACAGCTCCAGCGCCTTGGCGGCGCGCTTGGAGGTCCCGGCCATCTGCTTCAGCCGGCTCTTGCGCGAGGTCATGACCGACATCTCGGACATGGCGAAGAACCCGTTGAGCAGGATCAGGGCGAAAACAAGCAGGATCAGTTCAAACACGGGCGTCGTCCCCGGTTGGTGGCAGGGAGGGCGTGTTCAAGCGATGTCGGCTACCGGAGGGCGCGTGAGCGCGGCGGTGCGGCGGGGGGTAAGGGTCGTCGTCCATAGAGTGCACCCGAAGGTGCCCGCGCATCTTAACAAAAGGCCGGGGCAGGGGTGCAAACAGAGTCGTTCAGACGAGGCCGTCCCAGTGTGAAGAAGGGGGGGAGTACCCGGAACAGACATCAAACCGTCATAATTCCGCCCGGTGCCGTCCTTCCTCGACGGCGAATAGGTTTCTCAATGTTCTCTCTGCAGACCATTTTTGGCTCCGGCAAACAGTTCTATACCCTGCTGGACGAGGCTGCCCAGGCCGCCCAGGACAGTTCCAAGGCGCTGCACTCGATGCTGCGCGAAGCGGACCGCCAGCCGGCGCTGGACGCCTTCAAGCTGGCCCGCCTGCGCGAGCGCGCGGCTTCGGACAAGATCAGCCAGGCGCTGGTTGACAGCTTCATGACCCCGATCGAGCGCGAAGACATCGAAGCGCTGGGCTCGGCGCTGTACAAGATTCCCAAGCAGATCGAGAAGTTCGCCGATCGCTATTCGCTGGCCACCCAGCATCTGGAACACATCGATTTCGCGCCGCGCGCGGCGATGCTCGAACAGGCCGCCAGCGTGGTGGTGGAGATGGTCAACGACCTGCGCCACATGAACCTGGACCGGATGACCGCGCTCAACGAGAAGCTGCGTTCGCTGGAAAACGAAGCCGACCGGCTGATGCTCGAGCTGTACCGCGACATCTACTCCGGCCGCCTGGACAGCCTGCAGATGTTCCTGCTCAAGGAATTCTTCGAGATCCTGGAAAAGGCCATCGATCGTTGCCGCGAGGCCGGCGTGGTGGCGTACCAGATCGTCTTGAAGAACAGCTGACGGACGCCACAGCATGCTGACCCTTGTTCTGGTGGTGATCCTGGCCGCGCTCGTCTTCGAGTTCATCAACGGCTTCCACGATACCGCCAACTCCATCGCCACCGTGGTGGCGACCAAAGTGCTCTCGCCCGGCTGGGCGGTGATGCTCGCCGCGTTCATGAACCTCATCGGCGCGCTCACCGGTACTGCGGTCGCGCTGACCATCGCTTCGGGCCTGCTCAACACCAACGTGGTCGATGTGACCCCGCAGGTGATCCTGTGCGCGCTGCTGGGCGGCATCATCTGGAACCTGATCACGTGGTGGAAGGGGCTGCCGTCCTCGTCCTCGCACGCCCTGATCGGTGGCCTGTGCGGCGCCGGCCTGGCCGCGGCCCATAACAACTGGGACGCGCTGATCTGGTCCGAGCGCATCGGCACCTGGGCCCAGAACAAGGGCCTGCTGTGGAAGGTGTTCCTGCCGATGATCACCTCGCCGATCGCCGGCTTCCTGCTGGGCATCGCGGTGATGCTGCTGCTGTGGGGCATGATCGCGGGCATGGCCAAGATCGGCGGCTTCCTGGGCCGCCTGGCCCGCCCGCGCATCGTCAATGCGTTCTTCGGCAAGGCGCAGATCGTATCGGCGGCCTACATGGGCTTCGCCCACGGCCACAACGATGCGCAGAAGACCATGGGCATCATTGCCATGACCCTGATCGGTGCCGAGGCGACCGGTGCGCTGAACGACCTGCCGTCCTGGCTGGCCTTCATGCACCCGGACGCAAGCGCCGGTGACGGCATCGCGATGTGGATCGTACTGACCTGCGCCGTGGTGATGGCGGCCGGTACTGCTTCGGGTGGCTGGAAGATCATCAAGACCCTGGGCCACAAGATGGTCAAGCTGCACCCGATCCACGGCTTCGCCGCGGAAACGAGCTCGGCCACGATCCTGACCGTGGCGGCACATTTCGGCATGCCGGTCTCGACCACCCACAGCATCTCCACCGCGATCATGGGCGTGGGCTTCGCCAAGAACCCGCGTTCGCTGCGCTTCGGCGTGATCGAGCGGATCGTGTGGGCGTGGATCCTGACGATCCCGGCCGCCGGCGGCTGTGCGTACCTGATCCTGCGTCTGTTCGAACTGTTCGGCTGGGCCTGATCGGTCCACGCGCTTGAACATCGAAAAGCCCGCCGGAAGGCGGGCTTTTTCGTGGGGCACCGCGGATGCAGTGGCCGGAATGGCCGGGGGTGTTTCGTGCGACGGTCACCCCGACACTGCGCTGCCTGGCCTCTGCCACTCCCGTGCCAGCAACCCATACACCGCCGAATCCGATACTTCGCCGGCGACCCGCCAGCGCTCCCGCAGCAGTCCCTCGCGCTGGAAGCCGAGCCGCGCCAGCACCTTCGCCGAGGACACGTTGCGCGGATCAATCTCCGCTTCCAGGCGACGCAGGCGCAGCACATCGAACAGATACGCCACGAACCGTGACAGCGCCTCGTGCATGTAGCCCTTGCCCTGCGCCGACGGCGCCAGGTGATACCCGATCTCCGCACGCCGGTACGTCTCGTCGATCGCGAACACCACCACGATCCCCAGCAGCGGCCCGTCCACACGCTCCCGGATCGCCAGCTTCAACTGCGTGCCCGCATCGAGCGCGGCCAGATCGTCGAGGATCTGCACATAGGCCTGCTTGAGGTCGGTCCACGCCGGATGGTTCCAGTAGCGCATGCCGGCACGGTCGGACTGGATTGCGAACATCGCCTGCGCGTCCGTCGCGCCGATCGGGCTCAGCACCAGGCGCGCGCTGTCCAGCTGCAGGGTCGCGTCGAACGGCATGTGGGTTCCTGTGATCGAGCTGCGGCCAAGGTAGCGGCTCGCGCGCTGTGTCGCACGCCTTGCGTGCCATCACGCACCGCGCAACCCAAGAAAAAACCCGCCCGAAGGCGGGTTTTTCACAACAGACCGGAATGTCACGACCGGCCGATCAGACTTCCAGCGAGGCCAGATCGCCCTTCTTCTCCAGCCAGCCCTTGCGGTCGCTGGCGCGCTTCTTGGCCAGCAGCATGTCCATCAGCGAATGGGTCTGCTCGCCGTCATCGATGGTCAGCTGTACCAGACGGCGGGTATCGGGATGGATGGTGGACTCGCGCAGCTGCTGCGGGTTCATTTCACCCAGGCCCTTGAAGCGGGTCACGCTGATCTGGCCCTTGATCTTCTCGCGCTCGATCTTGTCCAGCATCGTGCGCTTTTCTTCCTCGTCCAGGGCGTAGAACACCTGCTTGCCCACGTCGACACGGAACAGCGGCGGCATCGCCACGAACACGTGGCCGGCATCGACCAGCGCCGGGAAGTGCTTGAGGAACAGCGCGGTCAGCAGGGTCGCGATGTGCAGGCCGTCCGAGTCGGCGTCGGCCAGGATGACCACCTTGCCGTAGCGCAGGCCGGCGATGTCGTCCTTGCCAGGGTCGCAGCCGATCGCGATGGCCAGGTTGTGCACTTCTTCGGAGGCCAGCACGCTGCCCGAGGACACTTCCCAGGTGTTGAGGATCTTGCCGCGCAGCGGCAGGATCGCCTGGAAGTCCTTGTCGCGGGCCTGCTTGGCACTGCCGCCCGCGGAGTCGCCTTCGACCAGGAACAGCTCGGTGCGCGACAGGTCCTGGCTGATGCAGTCGGCCAGCTTGCCGGGCAGGGCGGGGCCCTGGGTGACCTTCTTGCGGGTCACCAGCTTCTCGGTCTTCAGGCGCGCACTGGCGCGCTCGATGGCCAGCTGGGCGATCTGTTCGCCCAATGCGACGTTCTGGTTCAGCAGCAGGCTGAAGGCATCATGCGCTGCGCCCTCGACGAAGCCTGCGGCCTGGCGCGAAGACAGGCGTTCCTTGGTCTGGCCGCTGAACTGCGGATCGGTCATCTTCAGCGACAGCACGAACGACACGCGGTCCCAGACGTCTTCCGGGGCCAGCTTGACGCCACGTGGCAGCAGGTTGCGGAAGTCGCAGAACTCGCGCAGCGCCTCGGTCAGGCCGGTGCGCAGGCCGTTGGCGTGGGTGCCGTGCTGGGCGGTCGGGATCAGGTTGACGTAGCTTTCCTGGACCAGCTCGCCTTCGGGAATCCAGGCCAGGGCCCAGTCCACAATCTCGTTTTCTTTCTTCAGGTGGCCCACGAACAGGTCGGCCGGCAGCATCTCGCGCTCGCCGAGCTCGGCCTTGAGGTAATCGCTCAGGCCATCTTCGTAGTACCAGGTGTCCTGCTCGCCGGTGGCTTCATCGTGCAGCTTCACGGTCAGGCCGGGGCACAGCACGGCCTTGGCGCGCAGCAGGTGGCGCAGCGCACGCAGGTTGTACTTGGGCGTATCGAAGTACTTCGGGTCGGCCCAGAAGCGCACGCGGGTACCGGTGTTCTTCTTGCCGACGCTGCCGACCACTTCCAGCGGGGTGGCGCGGTCGCCGTTGCGGAAGGTGATGCGGTGTTCGCTCCCCTCGCGCTTGATGTGCACTTCGACCAGGGTGGACAACGCGTTGACCACGCTGACGCCCACGCCATGCAGGCCGCCGGAGAAGGTGTAGTTCTTGTTGTTGAACTTGCCGCCCGCGTGCAGGCGGGTCAGGATCAGTTCGACGCCGGGGATCTTCTCCTCGGGGTGGATGTCCACGGGCATGCCGCGGCCGTCATCGCTGACTTCGCAGCTGCCGTCCTTGAACAGCGTGACTTCGACCGTGTGGGCATGTCCGGCCAAGGCTTCGTCGACGGCATTGTCGATGACTTCCTGCGCCAGATGGTTCGGGCGCGCGGTGTCGGTGTACATGCCGGGGCGGCGCTTGACCGGGTCCAGGCCGGACAGGACTTCAATATCGGCGGCGTTATAGCGGGCGTTCATCTGTCTTCATAAAGCGCAATGCGACGGCGAAGTTTGCGGTCTGGACGGGTTTTTTGCACGCCACACGTTCAGGGGGCGGCCGACCGGGGCGCGATAGACTGTGCTGGATGGGAAACCGGAGCCTCCGGCGCCCCATTCCATGCCATACCGCGAGGAGCACCCCATGAAGAAGTTGCTGACCATCGTTGCCATCGCCGCCGCCGTCGTGGCCGTGCCCATGGCACTGGCCCAGAACGCCGGACAGGGCCAGCCCACGCCGCAGCAGGGCGAACAGGCCGACAGGGCCCAGGCGGAAGCGGACGCCAAGGCCAAGCGCCGCGCCGCCGCCACGGCCGAAATGAAGGCCAAGGGCGAGCAGGCCCCGCAGAAGGAAGAGGAAGAAGAAGCGCGGAAGAAGCGATAAGCGCTTCGCGCTGACGCTTCCCCACGGTTTGCGCGGCAAACCGTGGGCCCCGCTCACCCTCTCTTCCACATCCCCGCGCCTGTCGGCGCGCCCCCTTGAACGCCAAGGGGGCTCTCCACGAGAGAGACCTGGGGATCTGAAAAAGTACGCAACATGAGCCCCGGTATCGCGCCGGGGCTCTTCTTTTTATGTGAAGACCGTCATCCGCCTCTTGGGCTGGAGGCCGTCAATCTGTAAACTATGGCTTTCCGGGAGTAGTGCGTGTCATCCATCAGCGAATGGACTGGCCTGATCGTGCGCGATCGCCAGCAGGGTAGGCAGGAGGTGACGGTCCAGACAGCGGCCGGCACGGCTGACCCGACGTCGCTGACCCACTCCCGCACCGCATCCCCCCTGATCCCCGTCCTGGCGCGTGAAGACGCCGCCGCCAGCCGGATCGCCTCGATTTCCCCCTTTACGTCGTCCGTCGCCCTGCGCGCCGGCGCCGTTTCCCCCTTCCTGACAGGACACCCCCAGCCATGACTCCCTTGATCTTCGTAACCGGCGGCGTAGTGTCCTCGCTCGGCAAAGGCATTGCCGCCGCGTCGCTTGCCGCCATCCTCGAGGCCCGCGGCCTGCGGGTGACGATGATGAAGCTTGATCCGTACATCAACGTCGACCCGGGCACCATGAGCCCGTTCCAGCACGGTGAGGTCTACGTCACCGATGACGGCGCCGAGACCGACCTGGACCTGGGCCATTACGAGCGCTTCGTGCGCACCCGCCTGAGCCGCAAGAACTCGGTCACCACCGGCCGCATCTACGAGAACGTGATCCGCAAGGAGCGCCGCGGCGACTACCTGGGCGCCACCGTGCAGGTCATTCCGCACATCACCGATGAAATCCGCCGCTGCATGGACGAGGCCACCGAAGGCTTCGACGTGGCGCTGGTGGAGATCGGTGGCACCGTGGGCGATATCGAGTCGCTGCCGTTCCTGGAGGCGATCCGCCAGGTGCGCACCGAGCGCGGCCCGGAGAAGGCGCTGTTCATGCACCTGACCCTGGTGCCGTACATTGCTGCGGCCGGCGAGCTGAAGACCAAGCCGACCCAGCACTCGGTCAAGGAACTGCGCTCGATCGGCATCCAGCCGGACGTGCTGCTGTGCCGTTCCGAGCAGGTGGTGCCGGATTCGGAGCGCCGCAAGATCGCCCAGTTCACCAACGTCTCCGAGCGCGCCGTGATCAGCGTGCCGGACGTGGACGTGCTGTACCGCATCCCGATGGGCCTGCACGCGCAGGGTCTGGACGACATCGTGGTCAACCAGCTCAAGCTCGGCGACAAGGCCGGCCCGGTCGATCTGGCCGAGTGGGAAGCGGCGGTGGATGCCACGCTGCACCCGCTGGACGAGGTCACCATCGCGGTGGTCGGCAAGTACGTCGATCACCAGGACGCCTACAAGTCGGTCGGCGAGGCGCTCAAGCACGGTGGCCTGCGCCAGCGCACCAAGGTCAACCTGAAGTGGCTCGAAGCGCAGGAGCTGGAAGACAGTGACCTGGCCGCGCTGAAGGATGTCGACGGCATCCTGGTGCCGGGCGGCTTCGGCGACCGTGGCTTCGAAGGCAAGGTGCTGACCTCGCAGTTCGCCCGTGAGCAGAATGTGCCGTACTTCGGCATCTGCTACGGCATGCAGGCCGCAGTGGTCGATTTCGCCCGCCATGTGGCCGGCCTGGAAGGTGCCAACAGCACCGAGAACGACCGCCAGTCGCCGAACCCGGTGATCGGCCTGATCACCGAATGGCGCACCGCCACCGGCGATGTGGAAAAGCGCGACGACAAGAGCGATCTGGGCGGCACCATGCGCCTGGGCCTGCAGGAACAGCGCCTGAAGCCGGGCACGCTGGCCCGCGAGCTGTACGGCAAGGACGTGGTCTCCGAGCGTCACCGTCACCGCTACGAGTTCAACAACCGCTACCGCACCCAGCTGGAAGATGCGGGCCTGGTGATCGCCGGCAAGTCGATGGATGACACCCTGGTGGAAGTCATCGAGCTGCCGCGTGACCAGCACCCGTGGTTCCTGGCCTGCCAGGCGCACCCGGAGTTCCTGTCCACGCCGCGCGAAGGCCACCCGCTGTTCATCGGCTTCATCCGTGCCGCGCGCGAGCGCAAGGCCGGTGGCAAGCTGGCACAGGACGCAGCCGCCTGATCGGCATGCCGCACTTGCAGTGGGGGCCGCGTGCCCCCATTGCAGAGCGCTAATCACCCACGGCGGCTGGCCTGGCCAGTGTTCGCCGGACAACAAGGAAACGCCATGAAACTGTGTGGATTCGACGTCGGGCTGGACCAGCCCCTGTTCCTGATCGCCGGCCCGTGTGTGATCGAGTCGATGCAGCTGCAGCTGGACGTGGCTGGCAAGTTGAAGGAAATCACTGATCGCCTCGGCATCAACTTCATCTTCAAGTCGAGCTTCGACAAGGCCAACCGCACCTCGGGCACCGCCTTCCGCGGCCCGGGCATGGAGGAGGGCCTGAAGGTCCTGGCCGAAGTGAAGAAGCAGATCGGCGTGCCGGTGCTGACCGACGTGCACGAATACACCCCGATGGACGAAGTGGCCTCGGTGGTGGACGTGCTGCAGACCCCGGCGTTCCTGGTCCGCCAGACCGATTTCATCACCAAGGTGTGCGCGACCGGCAAGCCGGTCAACATCAAGAAGGGTCAGTTCCTGTCCCCGTGGGACATGAAACCTGTCGTGGAGAAGGCCAAGGCCACCGGCAACCAGGACATCATGGTCTGCGAGCGCGGTGCCAGCTTCGGCTACAACAACCTGGTCAGCGACATGCGCTCGCTGTCGGTGATGCGCGATACCGGGTGCCCGGTCGTGTTCGACGCCACCCATTCGGTGCAGCTGCCGGGCGGGCAGGGCAACAGCTCCGGCGGCCAGCGCGAGTTCGTGCCGGTGCTGGCGCGTGCGGCGGTCGCTGTCGGTGTGTCGGGCCTGTTCGCCGAGACCCACCCGGATCCGTCCAAGGCGCTGTCCGACGGCCCCAACGCGTGGCCGCTGGACCGCATGGAAGAACTGCTCGAAACCCTGATGGAACTCGACGCGGTCACCAAGAAGCACGGGTTCTCGCGCTTCGCATGATGGCCGACGTTCCGGCGTCCCCCGCGGTGCGCCGCGGCTGGCGCGGCTGGACCTGGGGCTGGATCGCGCTGGGCGCGGCGATCGCCACCTGGTGCGGGGTGTTCCTGCTGGTGGTGCTGATGTTCACCAGCATGGGCTCGCCCGGTGATGGCGACAACGCACTGCGCGCGGTGATGCCCATGCTGTTGGCGACGCTGTCGCTGACCGGCACCGCCGCACTGGCCTGCGTGACCGCCAGCGTGCTCGCGTTCCGGCTGCGCCGGCAACCCGCCGGCGGCGGCGTGGCGCTGGCCCTGCTGGCGTTGTTGATGCTGGTGTTGTTGATCCCGTCGCTGACCTCGCGCCACGCCAGCGTGGCCGGGGTGCCGCCCGCCACCCTGCCGATTTGGCAAGTGACGGGTGTGCAGGGATAATCACGCGGCATGTTTTTTTTGGCGCTGCGTTGGCGGCGCCTCCCCCTCTCTGACTGGTAACCGGCCCGCTATGACCACGATCCGCAGCATCCACGCCCGTGAAATCCTCGACAGCCGTGGCAACCCCACGCTGGAAGCCGAAGTCATCCTCGAGGACGGCTCGTTCGGTCGTGCCGCGGTGCCGTCCGGCGCCTCGACCGGCACCAAGGAAGCCGTGGAACTGCGTGACGGCGACAAGACCCGTTACCTGGGCAAGGGCGTGCGCAACGCCGTGTCCAACGTCAACACCACGATTGCCACGGCGCTGAAGGGCTTCGACGCCGCCGACCAGGAAGGCCTCGACCGCCGCCTGATCGATCTGGACGGCACCGAGAACAAGGGCCGCCTGGGCGCGAACGCGCTGCTGGGGGTTTCGCTGGCCAATGCCCACGCCGTGGCCGCCTCGAAGAAGCAGGCGCTGTGGCAGCACCTGGCCAACGGCCGCGACGTCACCCTGCCGGTGCCGATGATGAACATCATCAACGGCGGCGCGCATGCCGACAACAACGTCGATTTCCAGGAATTCATGGTGCTGCCGGTCGGCTTCACCTCGTTCTCCGAGTCGCTGCGTGCCGGCACCGAAATCTTCCATTCGCTCAAGTCGGTGCTCAAGGGCCACGGCCTGAGCACGGCGGTGGGCGACGAAGGCGGCTTCGCGCCGGACTTCCGCAGCAACGTCGAAGCACTGGACACCATCCTGGAAGCCATCGGCAAGGCCGGCTACACCGCCGGTGAAGACGTGCTGCTGGGCCTGGACGTGGCCTCCAGCGAGTTCTACGAGAACGGCAAGTACAACCTGGTCGGCGAGAACAAGCGCCTGACCTCCGAGCAGTTCGTCGATTTCCTGGCCGACTGGGCCGCGCAGTACCCGATCGTGACCATCGAAGACGGCCTGGCCGAGAACGACTGGGCCGGCTGGAAGCTGCTGACCGACCGCATCGGCAACAAGGTCCAGCTGGTGGGCGACGATCTGTTCGTCACCAACCCGAAGATCTTCAAGGAAGGCATCGAGTCCGGCACCGCCAACGCGATCCTGATCAAGGTCAACCAGATCGGCACCCTGACCGAGACCCTGGAAGCGATCGCCATGGCGCACGCGGCCAACTATGCCTCGATCGTCTCGCACCGTTCGGGCGAAACCGAAGACACCACCATCGCCGACATCGCCGTGGCCACCACCGCCACCCAGATCAAGACCGGCTCGCTGTGCCGCAGTGATCGCGTGGCCAAGTACAACCAGCTGCTGCGTATCGAGGAAGCCCTCGGTGCCGGCGCGCGTTACGCCGGTCGTGACGCGTTCGTGTCGCTGAAGCGCTGATCCCATGCGCGACTGGCGCTGGCTGCTGCTGGTGCTCGCGCTGCTGCTCGGATGGCTGCAGTACCGCTTCTGGTTTGGGCCGGGCAACTCGGGCGAAGTGATGATGCTTGAGGCCCAGGTCGAGAACCAGAAGCGGGACAACGCCGGCCTGCAGCAGCGCAATGATGCGCTTGCTGCCGAGGTCAAGGACCTCAAGGAAGGCGAGGCCGCCATCGAAGAACGCGCGCGCAGCGAGCTGGGCATGATCAAGCCCGGCGAGAAGTTCTACCGCGTGGTCGAAGACGCGCCGGTGCCGCCACCGCGCGCGCCGACGGCCGTCACCGATCCGGATGCGCCGCACCAGGATGTGCCCTGATGGCGGGCATCTGGGCGGTGGTTCCCGCTGCTGGCCGTGGCACCCGCTTCGGTGGGCCCACACCCAAGCAGTATCTGCTGGCCGGCGACCGCGTGTTGCTGGCCCATACCCTTGAGGCGCTGCTCTCGCACCCGGTCGTGGCCGGAGTGATGGTGGTGGTCGCCGAGAACGACGCCGACTGGCCGGGCTGGCAGTCACTGGCGGACAAACCCATTCTGACCTGCATCGGCGGTGCCACCCGCGCCGGCTCGGTGCTGGCCGGCCTGCATGCGTTGCCCGATGACGTGCGCGCGGACGATTTCGTGCTGGTGCACGACGCCGCACGCCCGAACCTGGCCGCTGCCGATCTCGGTCGCCTGCTGGAAGTCGGCCGTGCCGACCCGGTCGGCGCGATCCTGGCCGCGCCCGTGCGCGACACGCTCAAGCGTGCCGGCGATGACGGCGGTATCGATGCCACCGAGCCGCGCGAACGGCTGTGGCGTGCGCTGACCCCGCAGCTGTTCCGCCGCCACCAGTTGGCGCGCGCGCTGCAGGAGGCGGCTGACGCCGGCGTGGAGGTCACCGACGAGGCCATGGCCATGGAGCGCCAGGGGCTGCGCCCGCTGCTGGTGGAAGGCAGCGAAGACAACTTCAAGGTCACCACCCCGGCTGATCTGTCCCGTTTCGAATTCGTGTTGTCGCGTCGCGAACCCTGACGTCCGCACGCGCCACACCCAACCGCAGGTTCTTGCAATGACCACCCCCCAGTTTCCTCCCTTCCGCATCGGACAGGGCTACGACGTCCATGCCTTTGGCGAGGGCGATCACATCATGCTCGGCGGCATCCGCGTCGCGCACAGCTGCGGCGTGCTCGCGCACAGCGATGGCGATGTGATCCTGCACGCCCTGTGCGATGCCATGCTTGGTGCGCTGGCACTGGGCGATATCGGCGTGCATTTCCCGCCGACCGACATGCGCTGGAAAGGCGCGGACAGCGCGCACCTGCTGGATCATTGCAACGGGCTGCTGCGCGAGCGCGGCTGGCAGGTCGGGAATACCGACATCACCGTGATCTGCGAGCGGCCCAAGGTCGGTCCGCACGCGCTGGCCATGCGTGAGCGCATCGCTGGCGTGCTCGGCATTGCATTGGACTGCGTGAGCGTGAAGGCCACCACGTCGGAGAAGCTGGGCTTCACCGGCCGCAGCGAGGGCATCGCCGCCCAGGCCAGCGTGCTGTTGGTGGCCCTGTGATCCCGTTGCCGCTGGCGTTCGGTGCGCCGCTGCTCAGCGCGAAGATCCGCACCACGCCCGAGGATTTCCAGGTCGACGAACTGCCGGCGTTCGAGCCGAGCGGTGAGGGCGAGCACCTGCTGCTGACGATCCGCAAGCGCGGGGCGAACACCGTGCACGTGGCCAAGGTGCTGGCCAGGTGGGCTGGCCTGCCGGACATGGCGGTCAGCTACGCGGGCATGAAAGATCGGCACGCGGTCACCACGCAGCGCTTCAGCGTGCACCTGCCCAAGCGCGTGGCGCCGGATCCGGCGCTGCTGGCCTCGGACGAGATCGAGGTGGTCGAGTCGACCTGGCACAACCGCAAGCTGCAGCGCGGTGCTCTGGCTGGCAACCGCTTCAAGCTGGTACTGCGCGATGTGCGCGGCGATGCCGCGGCCATCGAAGAGCGCCTGTCCCATATCGCCTCGCGCGGCCTGCCGAACTGGTTCGGTGAGCAGCGCTTCGGCCGCGACGGCGGCAACGTGCCGGCTGCGCTGGCCATGTTCGGCGGCCGCCGCATGCGCCCGGACCAGCGCTCGCTGCTGCTCTCGGCCGCGCGCTCGGCACTGTTCAACCAGGTGCTGGCGGCGCGCGTGGAGCAGGGCAACTGGGACACGCCGCTGGACGGCGAGGTCTGGATGCTCGATGGCAGCCGCAGTGTCTTCGGCCCGGAGCCGTGGACGGATCTGCTGGCCGACCGCCTTGGCCGCTTCGACATCCACCCCAGCGGCCCGTTGTGGGGCGAAGGCGAGCTGCGCAGCACCGGTGCCGCCGCCGAACTGGAACTGGGCGCGGTCGCGGACGAGCAATCGCTCGCGCTGCGCGCCGGCCTGGAAGGCGCCCGCCTGAAGCAGGAGCGCCGTGCGCTGCGCCTGCGTCCGGCCATGCTGCAGCATCAGTGGCTGGCCGCAGATGTGCTGGAACTGAGCTTCGCGCTGCCGCCGGGCTGCTATGCCACCGCGGTGCTGCATGAGCTTGGACCGGTGGAAGACGCCAGCCAGTCCGATACCTGAGCCGCGTAGAGCCGACCGTTGGTCGGCTGCCTTCCGTCCGGCACCGGAAATCGTGTAGAGCCGACCGTTGGTCGGCTGCCTTCCGTCCGGCACCGGAAATCGTGTAGAGCCGACCGTTGGTCGGCTGCCCTCCGTCCCTGCACCGGAAAACCTGCACCGCTCAGCCGACCAACGGTCGGCTCTACCTCAGCCGACCAACGGTCGGCTCTACCGCGCGCGGTGCATGGCGGTGATTCCGGGCCCGTCGTTACCGGTTCGCCAGCAGCACCAGTACCGCACCCGTCCCGCCTTGACCGGCGGGCGCGGAATGAAACGCCAGCACATCGTTGCGCAGGCGCAGCAGCCGATCGACCAGATTCTTCAGCACCGGTGCGCCGCCATCGGACTGCAGCCCCTTGCCGTGGATGATGCGCACGCAGCCGTACTCATGCGCATGCGCTTCCACCAGGAACTGCCGCACCAGCGCCTCGGCCTGGGCCACGGTCGCTCCATGCAGGTCCAGTTCGTCCTGCACGGAGTACTGGCCGCGCTTGAGTCGCTGGAACATTCGTGGCGGCAGGTTCTCGCGCCGGTAGCTGGCCGTATCGCCAGCCTCCAGGGGGCTGCTGTCGCGCAGCAGCCGGGCGAATTCCCCGCGTGCGTCGTGTTCATCCTGCTCGGCCATCCGTGCACGCGGCTTCGGCCGCGGCGCGGCCGGCGGCGGGGTGACCACCTTGCGCAGCGGTTTGACCTCGCCGATAGCGGCGCGGAACAACGCGGCAGGATCTTCGTCTTCAGGATGTGACATGCGTACAGCCTAATGGGCGGGGAGGGCGATGCCTACCGTTATCGGGGTAGGACGATCTGTCCGCTTGCGGCACAATAGCGGACGCACTTGCGCGGTCGTCATGCTCCCAAGGGGGCACGGCCACCGCCGCCAACAGTGGGAAGTGATGGAATCGAAGTCTTGAAAAATCAAGCGGTTAAATCGCAGATGCGGATTCTGGTCAGCAACGATGACGGTGTCGATGCACCGGGCATCAAGATGCTCGCCACGGTTTTACGTGACGCCGGTCATGAAGTGACCGTGGTCGCCCCCGATCGTGATCGCTCAGGCGCCAGCAATTCGCTGACCCTGGACCTGCCGATCCGCATGAAGCGCATCGACCACTACACCTGCTCGGTGGCCGGCACCCCGACCGATTGCGTGCATCTGGCCCTGACCGGCATGCTCGAGTACGAACCGGACATGGTGGTATCGGGTATCAACAACGCCGCCAACCTCGGCGACGACGTCATCTACTCCGGCACCGTCTCGGCGGCGATGGAAGGGCGATTCCTCGGCCTGCCCGCCGTGGCGATGTCACTGGTCACGCACAACCACGAGCCGCGTAACTTCGACACCGCCGCCCGCGCCGCGGTCGAGATCGTCACCCGGCTCAAGGCCGACCCGCTGCCCGCCGACACCATCCTCAACGTCAACGTGCCGGACCTGCCGTGGAGCGAGGTCCGTGGCTTTGAAGTGACCCGCCTGGGCAACCGCCACCGCGCCGAAGGCTGCATTGCCCAGCGCGATCCGCGCGGCAATGAGGTGTTCTGGATCGGCCCGGCCGGGCGCGAGCAGGATTCCGGCCCCGGTACCGATTTCCACGCGGTCCGCAACGGCTACATCTCGATCACCCCGATCCAGGTCGATCTCACCCGTTACCAGGCCTTGGAGAAAGTGGCCAGCTGGGTGGCGGGGCTGACCGACGCGCTGGACCGGCCGGCATGACCCCGCGCCTGCGCCTGCAGCCCGAAGCCGTCGGCATCGGCATGACCTCGCAGCGGGTCCGTGATCGCCTGGTGGATCGCCTGCGCGATGCCGGCATCGCCGACGAAGCCACCCTCAATGCCATCCGCGTGGTGCCGCGCCATCTGTTCATCGATGAAGCGCTGGCGTCGCGTGCCTACGAAGACACCGCGCTGCCGATCGGGCACGGGCAGACCATTTCCCAGCCCTGGGTGGTCGCGCGCATGACCGAAGCGGTGCTGCAGTCGGCGCCGAAGAAGGTGCTGGAAGTCGGCACCGGCTCGGGCTACCAGGCCGCTGTGCTGGGCGCGATCGGGCTGGAGGTCTACACGGTCGAGCGTATCGGTGATCTGCTGCGCCAGGCGCGCAAGCGCTTCCGTGCGCTGGGCATGAACATCCGCAGCAAACATGACGATGGCCGCATCGGCTGGGCCGAGCACGGTCCTTACGATGCGATCGTGGTGACCGCGGCCGCACCGGCGCTGGTCGATGCGCTGGTCGAACAGCTTGCCGTGGGTGGCCGCCTGGTCGCGCCGGTCGGCGGCCCGGGCGCGCAGTCGCTGATCCAGTTGACCCGTCGCGATGACGGCAGTGTTGAACAGCAGGTACTGGCGCCGGTCACGTTCGTACCGCTGCTGTCTGGCATGCTGGACTGATTCCAAGGAGCGTTGCGTCATGAAGATTTTTGGTCCGCTGTACGAGCGGGCAATGAAGTGGGCCGCGCACGAGCGCGCGCCGACCTATCTGACGGTGTTGAGCTTCATCGAGGCGATCATCTTCCCGGTGATGCCCGAGGTGATGCTCGCCCCGATGTGCGTGGCCCAGCCCAAGCGCGGCTGGTGGTTCGCCACGCTCAGCCTGGCCGGTTCGATGGCCGGTGCGCTGGTCGGCTATGCGCTGGGCCACTTCGCCTTTGAAGCGCTCAAGCCGGTGTTCGCCGCGCTGGGCATGTTGACCAGCATCGAAGGCGGCATCGCCATCGTGCAGGCCAAGATGGCCGAGTCGCCCTGGGCGGTGTTCACCTTCCTGGTGCTGGGCGGCTTCATGCCGATCCCGATGAAGGTCTTCACATGGGCATCGGGTATCGTCGGCGTGCCGTTGCCGCAGTATTTCCTGAGCATGTTGATCGGCCGTGGCAAGCGCGTGTACGTGCTGGCGGCGGTCATTCGTATTGGCGGGCCGCGCGCGGAAGCTGCGCTGCGCCGTTGGATTGAACCGCTGGGCTGGATCGCGACCGCGCTGGTGGTCGTGCTGGTGGCCTGGCTTGTATGGAGAGCGAAGTTCGCATGAGTGCTGATCGTTTGAGCAAGGGAGTGCGCACCGGCGCGCTGCTGCTGGTGGTGTCGGCGCTGAGCGCCTGTGGCACCGCCACCGTGGTGCGGCCTTCGGGCTCGGGCGGTGTGGCCCACAGCACCCCGCAGACCTCGGTGGCCAAGCCCGGCCAGACCGCTGTCGTCCGTCGTGGCGACACGTTGTATGCACTCGCGCGCATCCACAACATCACCCCGCGCGATCTGGCCGCCTGGAACGGGCTGGCCGAGCCGTACACGATCTATCCGGGGCAGTCGCTGCGGCTGTTCCCGGGCGGCAGTGGTGGCAGTCCGGCCCGCGCGCCGACCACCGTGGTCACCGCGCCGCGGCCGGGCAGCACCGCGCCGGCCGCCACCCCGTCGCCGACCACCGCGATCAAGAGCAACATCAGCTGGCGCTGGCCGGCCGATGGCGCGATCGTCGGCCGTTTCGTCGCCGGTGAAGCGACCAAGCAGGGCGTGGACATTGCCGGCACCAGTGGCCAGCCGGTCCGCGCGACCGCCGCCGGCGTGGTGGTGTACTCCGGTGCCGGCCTGGTCGGTTTCGGTGAGCTGATCATCATCAAGCACAGCGATCAGTGGCTGTCAGCGTATGGTCACAACCGCAAGCGCCTGGTCAACGAAGGCCAGAGCGTGAAGGCCGGCGAGCAGATCGCGGAGATGGGCCGCACCGGCGCCGCACGCGACATGCTGCACTTCGAGATCCGCTACAACGGCAAGCCGGTCGACCCGCTGCTGTACCTGCCGCCGAAGTAAGCACGAAAAAGGCCGCCTCAAGGGCGGCCTTTTCTGAACGGAAATCCCGGTCTCACCCCTTCAGGATGAACGCCGCGGCCACCTTGCGGCCCTCGCTGGCAAGGATGTTGAAAGTCCGTGCCGCCGCCGGGTTGTTCATCACTTCCAGGCCGATCCCGCGGGTCAGGCACGCGGCCATGACCGCGGCCGGCGGGAACACCTGGGTATCGCCCGTGCCCAGCACCACCAGCGCGGGGTTCAGTGCCAGCACCGGCTGCAGGTCTTCCGGGGTCAACTGGGCGATATCGGCCACCGGCCACGCTTCGATCAACGTGTCCGGGGCGAGGATGAAACTCGCGGCCAGGGTCCGGTCATTCACTTTCGCACTGCGGCCATCGGCGGCACGCAGGGCGTAGGCGTAGTCGGGGATTTCGTGGCTCAGCTGCATGGGCGTTCCGGGATCAGCCGCGCGGCAGGACGATCTGGCGCTGTTCCTTGCTCGGGCGGTACAGCACGGCCACGTGGCCGATACGCTGCACCAGCGCGCTTTCGCTGGCACTGACCAGCTCGGCGATGAGGGCGTCGCGGGCCTCGCGGTCTTCGGCGGCAACCTTGACCTTGATCAGCTCGTGGCGCTCCAGCACCTCTTCCAGTTCAGCCAGGAAGGCCGGTGTCACCCCCTTGCCGCCGATCTGGAGCAGGGCTTTCAGATCATGCGCGTGGCCGCGGAGGAAACGGGTTTGGGAAGAAGTCAGGGCGATAGCCATTCAGGAACAAGCGGTTAACTGGGGCGATCAGGGTATCATGACCTCCCCATCCGACCTGCATCTCAATGGCAACCCGTAGCAAAAGCAGTCAACGCTGGTTGAAAGAGCACTTCGCCGACCCCTTCGTGAAGAAGGCCCAGGCCGAGGGCATGCGCTCGCGCGCGGCCTACAAGCTGGAGGAGTTGCTGCAGCGCGATCGGCTGCTGAAGCCGCACATGGTCGTGGTCGATCTGGGCGCCGCCCCGGGTGGCTGGTCCCAGCAGGTCCGCCGCCAGATCGGCGATACCGGCCGGGTGCTGGCGCTGGACATCCTGGAGATGCCGCCGCTGGCCGGCGTGGAGTTCCTTCACGGTGACTTCAGGGAGCAAGCCGTCCTATCGGAGTTCGAAGCCATGCTGGGGGATCAGCCGGTAGACCTTGTGCTCTCGGATATGGCCCCCAATAAGAGTGGAATGGATGCGGTGGACCAACCGCGGATGATGCACCTGGCGGAGTTGGCGTTGGATTTTGCCGACAACCATCTCAAGCCGGGTGGCGCGTTCCTGATCAAGCTGTTCCAGGGCGTGGGCTTTGACGACTACGTGCGCGAAATGCGCCGCCGGTACGACAAAGTAGTGATCCGCAAGCCTGAAGCCTCCCGGAAGCGCTCGCCCGAGGTGTACGCCTTGGGGCAGGGAAAACGCGCGCAGATCAAGTAAGCTCAACCATACGAATCGCGTCAGGAATTAGAGGAACACCGGAGCCAATGAGGATGAACGACTTGACCAAGAACCTCCTGCTATGGGTGGTCGTCGCCGTCGTGCTGATGGTGGTCTTCCAGAGCTTCTCGCCGAAGAGCAGCGGAGCCGGCGCACAGGGCGCGACGTACTCGCAGTTCCTGGACCAGGTGGACAGCGGCAACGTCCAGAAGGTGACCTTCAGCGGTGACATGCGTGGCGGCACCAATCAGATTTCCTACACCACCCGTGGCGGCCAGTCGGCCACCATCACCGCCCCGTTCGATCGCGACCTGATCAACGTGCTGCGCGGCAAGAACGTGGAAATCGTCCAGGAGGAGCCCTCCAGTGGCATCTCGCTGGGCGCGATCCTGATGAACTTCCTCCCGGTGATCCTGATCATCGGCTTCTGGATATTCATCATGCGCCAGATGCAGGGCGGTGGCGGCGGGGCCAAGGGCGCAATGTCCTTCGGCAAGTCGCGGGCCAAGCTGCAGGGCGAGGACCAGATCAAGGTCACCTTCGCCGACGTTGCCGGGTGCGACGAGGCCAAGGAAGAAGTCGGCGAACTGGTCGATTTCCTGCGCGACCCGACCAAGTTCACCAAGCTGGGCGGCAAGATTCCGCGCGGCGTGCTGATGGTGGGTCCGCCGGGTACCGGCAAGACGCTGCTGGCCCGCGCGATCGCCGGTGAAGCCAAGGTCCCGTTCTTCTCGATCTCCGGTTCGGACTTCGTGGAAATGTTCGTCGGCGTCGGCGCAAGCCGCGTGCGCGACATGTTCGAGCAGGCCAAGAAGCAGGCGCCGTGCATCATCTTCATCGATGAAATCGACGCCGTCGGTCGCCACCGTGGCGCCGGTCTCGGCGGCGGTCATGACGAGCGCGAGCAGACCCTGAACCAGCTGCTGGTCGAGATGGACGGCTTCGAGGGAGGCGAGGGCGTGATCGTCATCGCCGCCACCAACCGTCCCGACGTGCTGGATCCGGCGCTGCTGCGCCCGGGCCGTTTCGACCGCCAGGTCGTGGTCGGCCTGCCGGACGTCAAGGGCCGCGAGCAGATCCTCAAGGTGCATATGCGCAAGCTGCCGCTGGCCGACGATGTCGAGCCGATGGTGATCGCGCGCGGTACCCCGGGCTTCTCTGGTGCGGACCTGGCCAACCTGGCCAACGAAGCAGCACTGTTCGCCGCGCGCGGCGGTGAGAAGGAAGTCCGCATGGACCACTTCGACCGTGCCCGCGACAAGATCCTGATGGGTGCCGAACGTCGTTCAATGGCGATGAGCGAAGAAGAAAAGACGCTCACCGCCTATCACGAAGCTGGCCACGCCATCGTCGGTCGCCTGGTGCCCGAGCACGATCCGGTCTACAAGGTCACCATCATTCCCCGCGGTCGTGCGCTGGGCGTGACGATGTACCTGCCGGAAGGCGACAAGTACTCGATGAACCGGGTGGCGATCGAATCGCAGTTGTGCTCGCTGTACGGCGGTCGTGTGGCCGAAGAGCTGATCTTCGGCACCGACAAGGTCACCACCGGTGCCTCCAACGACATCGAGCGCGCTACCAAGATGGCCCGCAACATGGTCACCAAGTGGGGCCTGTCCGATGAACTCGGCCCGATCGCCTACGGTGAAGAGGACGATGAAGTGTTCCTCGGCCGTTCGGTGACGCAGCACAAGAGCGTGTCGGATGACACCGCGCGCCGCATCGACGAAGTGGTCCGCAGCATCCTGGACAAGGCGTACGCCCGTACCACCGAACTGCTGACGGCCAATCTCGACAAGCTGCACACGATGTCGCAGCTGCTGCTGCAGTACGAGACCATCGATGCGCCGCAGATCAATGCCGTGATGGAAGGCCGTGATCCGCCGCCGCCGATGGGCTGGGACAAGTCCGCCAGCAACAAGGATGGCGGCAACAACAACGACAAGGGGGGCGATGCCCGTCCCGTGTCGCCGATCGCCGGTCCTGCCGAGCAGATCTGAGGGTGTTGCCCACGTAAGTGACGAAGGCCGGGGAAACCCGGCCTTCGTCGTTTCGGGCAGGTCATAATCACGGTCCGTTTTCGCCCCTCGTTCTGGAGTCGTCATGTCCGCACCCCCGCCGCAGCCGATCTCGCACACCACTGAAATGGTGATCGCCACGATCATTGGCGTGGCCATCGGCCTGACCCGCGACAACTTCCTGCTCGGCGCCGGCATCGGCATCGCGGTTGGCGTGTTGATGAGCATCGCCAAGACCGTCTACGTGGAGCGCAAGCGCCGCCAGCGCTGAATGCTTGCGTGCGCGGCCGGCAGTGGGCACGATGCGCGTGCCCGCGCCGCATGCCGCGGTCGGGCATGGCCGGGGGATCGGCCGACACACTTTCCAGGGGGATGTTCATGCGTCATTCGATGCGCGCAGCCGTTGCTGCGCTGCTGTGCTGTGCCACGCCGGTCATGGCGGCCGAGATCCACGTGCAGGATCCGGTGCCGTTCAACGAGTCGGCGATCATTGCCGAGAACATCAAGGCCGAGTGCCGGATGGGCGCGCAGCTGGCGACCGCGCTGGGCAAGAATGCCCCGGCGCATGGCAACACCATCGTCTTCGGCAGTGATCCGGTGAACACCGGCAGCGGGCACGCGTTGAAGCTGGAGCTGGTGGAAGCGCAGAGCGCAGGCAATGCGTTCACCGGCCACTTCAAGTCGGCGGCCGTGCGCGGCGTGCTGTTCGAGAACGGCCAGCAGGTGGCCACGGTCACCGCACGCCGCGTGTCGCGCGGTGGCGCGTTTGCCGGCTTCAAGGGCTCCTGCGACGTGCTTGAACGCACCGTCAATGCGATCGGCAACGATCTGGCGATCTGGCTGGCCAAGCCGGTCGATGGGGCCCGCCTCGGCGACCTCTGACAGCCGGTCCGGTGCGCCAGCGTAAACTACGCGCTGGCGTACTTCGTGGATCTGCCCATGTTCGATATCTCCCCCCAGCTCGATTGCGGCGGCCGGCTGCTGCGGCTGGATCGCCCGCGGGTCATGGGCATCGTCAACGTCACCCCGGATTCGTTCTCCGACGGCGGTGACCACGACAGCGTGGAGGCTGCGGTCGCGCACGGCCTGCAACTGGTGGCCGAGGGCGCGGATCTGCTCGACATCGGCGGCGAATCGACCCGGCCAGGCAGTGCGCCGGTGCCGTTGGATGAAGAACTGCGCCGGGTCATCCCGGTGATCGAGCGGTTGGCACGCGAAACCAGCGTGCCGATCAGCATCGACACCTTCAAGCCCGAGGTGATGCGCGCAGCGGTCGCGGCCGGTGCCGGCCTGATCAATGACATCCATGCGTTGCGCCAGCCCGGTGCGCTGGACGCCGCAGCCGAACTCGGCGTGCCGGTGGTGCTGATGCACATGCAGGGCGAGCCGGGCAGCATGCAGGACACCCCGCACTACGATGACGTGGTCGCCGAGGTGCATCGCTTCCTGACCGAGCGCATGTTCCAGGCCGAGATGGCCGGCGTGGCCAAGAAGCATCTGATCATCGATCTGGGCTTCGGCTTCGGCAAGACCACCGAACACAACATGATCCTGCTCGCGCGTTCGGAGCGCTTCCTCGAGCTGGGCGTGCCAATGCTGGCCGGCCTGTCGCGCAAGCGCAGCATCGGTGAACTGACCGGTCGTGAGCAGCCGCGTGACCGCGTGGCCGGTTCGGTCGCCGCGCACCTGATCGCGGCCCAGCGTGGCGCGATGCTGCTGCGTGTGCACGATGTCGCCGCCACGGTCGATGCGCTGAAGGTGTGGGCCGCGGTCGATGCCGTGCCGATGCCGCGGGTGTCCGCCGCCCCGGCGATGCCGCGCTGGCCGGACGAGGACTGATGGCCGTCGATCAGCGCCCGCTGGCGATCGCGGTGATGGGCCCGACCGCGTCAGGCAAGACCGCCACCGCGATCGCACTGGCCCAGCAGCTGGACGGTGAGATCGTCAGCGTCGATTCGGCGCTGGTCTATCGCGGGCTGGATATCGGCTCGGCCAAGCCCGATGCGGCCGAGCGCGCACAGGCGCCGCACCATCTGCTCGATGTGCGCGACCCGTGGCAGACCTATTCGGCGGCGGAGTTCGCCAGCGACGCGGCGCGGGCCGTCCGCGACATCATCGCGCGCGGTCGCATGCCGATCCTCGCCGGTGGCACCGGGCTGTATTTCCGCGCGTTGCTACAGGGCCTGTCGCCGATGCCCGAGGCCGATCCGGCGGTGCGCGCACAGATTGCCGCCGAGGCGGCCGAGCAGGGCTGGGCGGCAATGCATGCCCAACTGGCCGGCATCGATCCGGCCGCGGCAAAGCGCATTCACGCCACCGACCCGCAGCGCATCCAGCGGGCACTGGAAGTCCATCGGCTGACCGGTACCCCGATCAGCGAATGGCAGAAGCTGCCCGGCGTCGACCGGCTGCCGGTACGGGCGCTCAAACTGATTCTCGCGCCGCGCGAGCGCACGGTGCTGCACCAGCGCATCGAAACCCGTTTCGACGCGATGCTGGATCACGGCTTCCTGGACGAAGTCCACGCCCTGCGGGCCCTGCCGGCGATGGCCGAGGTGGCCGCGCCGTTGGATCTGCCGGCCGTGCGGGCGGTGGGCTACCGGCAGGCCTGGGAGTATCTGGACGGGCAGGGCACGGCCGAGGCGTTCCGTGAGCGCGGCATCCAGGCCACCCGCCAGCTCGCCAAGCGCCAGCTGACCTGGCTGCGCGGGGAGCTTGATGCGCGCTGGTTCGATCCCCATCTAGACAGGGCTTCCCTGGCGGATGCGGTGTCGACCTTCGTCGCACGCTGAGTCCACGCCTTCACCCGCCCACCCCGTGTACCATCAAGGGTTCCGGCGGGCGGCGGGGGCCGTGGTAACTGCCGGAAGACCATAAAAACAATAATCAGGAGTGTGCAATGTCCAAGGGGCAATCGCTGCAGGATCCGTTTCTGAATGCACTTCGGCGCGAACGCGTGCCGGTGTCGGTGTATCTGGTCAATGGCATCAAGCTGCAGGGAACGATTGAATCGTTCGACCAGTTCGTGGTGCTGCTGCGCAATACGGTGAGCCAGATGGTGTACAAGCACGCCATCTCGACCGTGGTGCCGGCGCGCAACGTGAAGGTCGGGCCCGGAGGTGGTTATGTGCAATCCAATGATGGCGCCGATGGCGTCCAAGGTGATGACGACGTTGAGTGACTGCGTGAAGAATTCTGGAGAACTGCGTGTTTGACCGTTCCAAGCGAGGCGAACACGCACTCCTGATCCAGCCGCATGCCGGCCGGCTCGAAGATGACGTGCTTGAAGAGTTCACCGATCTGGCCCGCTCCGCCGGGGCCAGCATCGCGGCCACGCTGACCGCGCGCATCGATCGGCCCAATCCGTCGATCCTGATCGGCAGCGGCAAGCTGGACGAGGTCAAGGCCGCGGCCGATGCCACCGGCGCCGACCTGATCCTGGTCAACCATGCGCTGTCGCCGGGGCAGGAGCGCAACCTGGAGCGGTTCCTGGAACGGCGCGTGATCGACCGCACCGGGCTGATCCTGGATATCTTCGCCCAGCGTGCGCGCAGCCACGAAGGCAAGCTGCAGGTGGAGCTGGCGCAGCTGCGCCACATGTCCACGCGGCTGATCCGCGGCTGGACCCATCTGGAGCGCCAGCGTGGTGGTTCCATCGGCCTGCGCGGCCCGGGTGAAACCCAGCTGGAAACCGATCGCCGCCTGCTGCAGAAGCGGGTGGAGCAGCTGCAGAAGAAGCTGGAAAAGGTGGAAGTGCAGCGCACCCAGATGCGTCGTGCCCGCCTGCGCAGCGAGCTGCCGCGCGTGGCGCTGGTGGGCTACACCAACGCCGGCAAGTCGACCCTGTTCAACGCATTGACTGGCGCCGAGGCCTTCGCCGCGGACCAGTTGTTCGCGACGTTGGACCCGACCGTGCGCCGCATCGCGCTGCCGGGCGGCAGCGTGGTGCTCGCCGATACCGTCGGCTTCGTCCGCGACCTGCCGCATGATCTGGTGGCCGCGTTCCGGTCGACCCTGTCCGAAGCCCGCGAAGCGGACTTCCTGCTGCACCTCGTCGATGCGGCCGATCCGCACCGTGAGGAGCGCATCGCACAGGTGGATGAAGTGCTGACCGCCATCGGCGCGGGCGATCTGCCGCAGTTGCTGGTGTTCAACAAGATCGACCGCATCGACGGGGCCGACGTGCGTCACGATGCCCAGGACGGCATCCCCGACAACGCGCGCCGCGAGCGGGTCTGGATTTCCGCCCGCGACAACGTTGGCCTGCCGCTGCTGCAGTCCGTGCTGGGCAAGCGCCTGGGCCTGCAGCACGTCAGTGGCGAGCTGCGGCTGCCGCCGAGTGCCGGTCGCCTGCGTTCGCGCCTGCATCAGCTGGAGGTCGTGCGCAGCGAAGCCACCGACGAAGACGGTTGGCTGCTGCAGGTCGAGATCCCGATCGCCGAGGCCGAGAAGCTGGCGGCTGGCGAGGGCGGCGAACCGATCCGCGCGATGCTTCCGGAAAAGCTTCCGGAATGGTGATGCGGGTGCCGGCCGCTGGCTGGCGCCCATGATTCTCCCGGCGGGGCTTCGCCCTCCGTCGCACCCGGCAACACACGACATCACTCACGATTTCGGCTAAAACAGGGGGCGTTCGTCCCCCCGTTGATCCAGGACTCCCCATGACTGTTCCTTCCGACGCCGAGCTGGGCGCCCTCGCCAGTGACGTGGGCCAGCGCCTGCAGCAGGCCTCGCTGCAGCTGGTGACTGCCGAAAGCTGCAGTGGCGGCTGGATCGCCAAGGCGATGACCGATATCGCCGGCTCCTCGGCGTTCTTCGATTGCGGCATGGTGGTCTACAGCTACGAAGCCAAGCAACGCCTGCTGGGCGTGCGCGCGCAGACGCTGGAACAGTTCGGCGCGGTCAGCCGCGAGACCGTGCTGGAAATGGTCTCCGGTGCGCTGATCAATTCCGGTGCCGGCATCGCCGTGGCGGTGACCGGCATTGCCGGGCCGGGCGGTGGCAGCGAGGACAAGCCGGTCGGCAGCGTCTGGATCGGTTGGAAGGGCCGTGGCGGCTACGCGCGTGCGCAGCTGTTCCAGTTCGATGGCGACCGCGAAGCCATACGGAGGCAGACCGTGCAGCAGGCGCTGACGGGAATCTTCCCGCTGTTGTGACATCCTGACCGGGTGTGCTGACAGGAGAGTGGGCCGATGTGGGAAACGCTGGGTACCGTGCGTGACCTGGGGCGATTGCAGGAAATCGCGTCGGTCCTGATCCGCTATGGCTTCGGCGACCTCGTGCGCCGCATCGGCCTGGCCGATGTGCTCGAACGCGCTGGCCGCCTGCTGCACTGGAACGATACCCAGCAGATGCTGCGGATGACCGCGCCTGTGCGCGTGCGCCGCGCGATGGAAGACCTGGGCCCCACCTTCGTCAAACTCGGCCAGGTGCTGGCCACCCGCGTGGACCTGTTCCCGCCGGATTGGATCGCCGAGTTCTCCGAACTGCAGAACGCCGTGCCCGCGCTGCCGTATGCGCAGGTGCGTGAGCAGCTCGAACGTGATCTCGGCGCACCGGCCACCGAGGTGTTCGCGTGGCTCGATGAAACGCCCATGGCCGCGGCCTCGCTGGCACAGGCGCATCGCGCAACGCTGCATGACGGCACCGCCGTGGTGCTGAAGATCCGTCGTCCGGGCATCCGTGACGTCATCGAAGCCGACCTGCGCCTGCTGGCGCGGCTGGCCGAGATCGTGGAGGCGCGCCTGCCCGATCTGCAGCGGTATCGCCCGGCCGAGGTGGTGCAGCAGTTCCAGGTGTCGCTGCGCCGCGAGCTGGATTTTGCCGCCGAATGCCGCAATGCCGAGCGCATCGCGCGCAATTTCCAGGGCCGCGACGACATCCTGATCCCCAACGTGCACTGGCAGTGGACCTGCGAGAGCCTCAACGTGCAGGACTTCGTGGACGGCATTCCCGGCCGCGATCTGGTCGGCGTCGATGCGGCCGGTCTGGACCGCGTGCAGCTGGCCCGCACCGGCGCGCGCATCGTGCTGAAGATGGTGCTGGAGGACGGCTGTTTCCACGCTGATCCGCACCCGGGCAACATCATCTACCTGCGGGATGGCCGCATCGGCGTGATTGATTTCGGCATGGTCGGGGCGATCTCCGAGCAGCGCCGCTTCCAGGTTGCCCAGCTCCTGCATGGCCTGGTCGCCCAGGAGCCGGAGCAGGTGGCCGACGTGCTGCTGGACTGGGCCGGTGGCGTGGAAGTGGACGAGTCGCGCCTGCAGCAGGACATCAGCACCTTCGTGGACCAGTACCGCGGGGTCCCGCTGAAGGACCTGCACATGGGCCTGATGCTGGGCAACATCACCCAGCTGCTGCGCCAGTACGCGCTGACCCTGCCGGCCGATCTGGCGCTGATGATCAAGACCTTCCTCACCCTGGAAGGCATGGGCCGCCAGCTGGACCCGCAGTTCGATATGGCCAGCGCCGCGCGCCCGTATCTGGAGCGGGTGATGTGGCAACGCTACTCGCCCGGCGCGATGCTCAAGCGCGGCAAGCGCAGCCTGGTCGGGGTGATGGATCTGGTCGGCGATCTGCCGCGCGATGTCCGCCGCCTGCTGCAGATGGCGCGCCGCGGCCGGCTCCAGCTCAAGATTGAAACCACGGCGCTGCAGGGCTTCGGCGACCAGGTCAACCGCGCGGCGAACCGGCTGGTGATGGGCATCGTGACCGCCGCGCTGATCATCGGCTCCTCGATCGTCATGCACAGTGTCGGCGGCATCTCCAGCCGCTGGCTGCTGGCGCTGGGCGTAGCCGGGTTCATCGGTGCCGGCTTCTGCGGCGTGTGGATACTGTTCTCGATCTGGCGCAGCGGCAAGAACCCGTAGGGTTCTTACCGCTGGGATCCGCAGGATCCCCGGAATCTCCCGCGTAAGCGGGGGATTACGTGTAGGTCCGACCGTTGGTCGGACGCTCCTGCCTGACGACCCGTCACTATTTGCCCACCGGTAGAGCCACGCCATGCGTGGCTGCTCCAGCCCGCCGCCGCACCCACCGGTAGAGCCACGCCATGCGTGGCTGCTCCAGCCCGCCGCCGCTTCCACCGGTAGAGCCACGCCACGCGTGGCTGCTCCAGCCCGTCACCGCACCCACCGGTAGAGCCACGCCATGCGTGGCTGCTCCAGCCCGTCACCGCACCCACCGGTAGAGCCACGCCATGCGTGGCTGCTCCAGCCCGCCGCCGCACCCACCGGTAGAGCCACGCCATGCGTGGCTGCTCCTCGTCCGGCCCCCACGAATGCCTGACCCAACAGATTGCAGAGGCTAAACGCCGGAGAGCTGGCCGCAAGCGATACGCACACGCGCCGTCAGACAACGCCGCGCGTTCGCGCGGTCACCGACCAACGGTCGGTGGCTACAGGCATTGCTGGAGGCTTCGGCCGTTGCGGGACAGCCCTTCTTCTATCGGCTCTTCCTCTGCGGGCACTTGCGTGCCCGCATCGTTAGTAGTAATACTACTAACCATGGACCTGACCGATACCCAGCAGGCGATCCTGCAGTTGATCGCCGAGCGTATAGAGACCGATGGCGCACCGCCGTCGCAGACGGAAATCGCCCGCGCGTTCGGCTTCAAGGGCGTCCGCGCAGCCCAGTACCATCTGGAAGCGCTGGAGCAGGCCGGGGCGATCCGCCGCATCCCGGGCCAGGCCCGCGGCATCCGGCTGGTCCAGGCGCCGGCGCTGCAGAACGGCCTGCCCGAATCACTGCCTGCCTCGGCGTTGCCGGACCACGTTCTGCGCCTGCCGGTGCTGGGCCGGGTCGCGGCCGGTCTGCCGATCGGCGCGGATATCGGCTCGGATGATTTCGTGGTGCTGGACCGGGTGTTCTTCTCGCCCGCGCCGGACTACCTGCTGAAGGTGCAGGGCGACTCGATGATCGACGAGGGCATCTTCGACGGCGATCTGATCGGTGTGCACCGCACCCGCGACGCCCGCTCCGGGCAGATCGTGGTGGCCCGCATCGATGACGAGATCACGGTCAAGCTTCTGAAGATGGGGAAGGATCGGATCCGCCTGCTGCCGCGCAACCCCGATTACAAGCCGATCGAAGTGCTGCCCGACCAGGACTTCGCCATCGAAGGCCTCTATTGCGGGTTGCTGCGGCCCAACCGCTGACCCTGTTCCCCCTTGAATCACGCGCGGTCTTTTGTGGCACATCTCTGGTTTTGCTGAGGTTGGTACGGATGTCCGATAATTTTTTTCCGAACGCCGGGCAGAATCTCAGCCCGTGCGATACGCCAGCCTTAAAGTGAACCCATGGCCAAGAAGACTTCCAAAGACAGCACCTCCACCGATACGACCTCTGCAAGGACCACTCCGATGGACGAAAACAAAAAGCGCGCCCTCACCGCCGCGCTGAGCCAGATCGAAAAGCAGTTCGGCAAGGGCGCCGTGATGCGCATGGGTGACCGCGTCGTCGAAGCGGTCGAGGTCATCCCCACCGGTTCGCTGATGCTGGATATCGCCCTCGGTATCGGTGGCCTGCCCAAGGGTCGCGTCGTGGAGATCTACGGTCCGGAATCCTCGGGCAAGACCACCCTGACCCTGCAGGCGATCGCCGAGTGCCAGAAGAAGGGCGGTACCGCGGCCTTCATCGATGCCGAGCACGCGCTGGATCCGATCTACGCCGCCAAGCTGGGCGTCAACGTGGACGACCTGCTGCTCTCGCAGCCCGATACCGGTGAGCAGGCGCTGGAAATCGCCGACATGCTGGTGCGCTCCAGCTCGGTGGACATCGTGGTGGTCGACTCGGTCGCCGCGCTGACCCCGAAGGCCGAAATCGAAGGCGAAATGGGCGACCAGCTGCCGGGCCTGCAGGCTCGCCTGATGAGCCAGGCGCTGCGCAAGCTGACCGGCAACATCAAGCGCTCCAACACCCTGGTGGTCTTCATCAACCAGCTGCGCCACAAGATCGGCGTGATGATGCCGGGCCAGAGCCCGGAAGTGACCACCGGCGGCAACGCGCTGAAGTTCTACGCCTCGGTCCGCCTGGACATCCGCCGTATCGGCGCGATCAAGAAGGGCGACGAGATCATCGGCAACCAGACCAAGATCAAGGTGGTCAAGAACAAGCTGGCGCCCCCGTTCAAGCAGGTCATCACCGAGATCCTGTACGGCGAAGGCATCAGCCGCGAAGGCGAACTGATCGACATGGGCGTGGAAGCCAAGCTGGTCGAGAAGGCCGGCGCCTGGTACAGCTACGGCGAAGAGCGCATCGGCCAGGGCAAGGACAACGCCCGCGGCTACCTGCGCGACAACCCGCAGATCGCCCAGCGTCTGGAAGCCGAGCTGCGCGAGAAGTTCCAGCCGGAAGAAGCCGTGCGTGAAGGCGGCGACGAGGCTGAAGACGACGCCGAGTGAGTTTCCTGCGGGGCAGGGCAGCGCCGTCAGTGACGCTCGCCCTGTCCTGCAGTTTCAAGAATCCCCGACGGGATGGCGCCAAGGACGGCGCACTGTAATGGACCGCTGCCATGCAAGACTCCGAAGCCCCCGCACCCCGGCGCAAGCGCCGTGTCCAGGAACAGACGCCGGTCCAGCGGGCGTTGGGGCTGCTGGTGCGCCGCGAACACTCGCGTAAAGAGCTGACCCGCAAACTGCAGGCCCGCGGCATCGAGAACGAGGCCGCCGAAGCCGCGGTCAGCAAGCTGGCCGAGGCCGGCTGGCAGGATGACACCCGCTTTGCCGAGAATCTGGTCCGGATCCGGGCCAACACTGGCTACGGCCCGATCCACATCCGCGCCGAACTGGGCACGCATGGCCTGGACAGCGACCAGATCGCTGCCGCCATGGACACCTTCGAAGGTGATTGGACCGAGAATGCCCGCGACCTGGTCTGCCGCCGTTTTGGCGAGGCCGGCCCGCAGGAACTGCCTGCACGGCGCAAAGCCGCCGATCTTCTGGCCCGCCGGGGGTTCCCCGGCGACAGCATCCGCCAGGCCACCCGGTACGACCCTGAGGACTGAGCGGCCCGGGCCTGATACCCTTTGTGGTTTCGGCGGTCCTGCAGTTGACACCCGGCCATTGGGGCTGCGTGCCAGGGACTGACCGGCCCGCACAAAGCCAGCCCCCCATGAACGCATCCGTCAAATTCACTACCTCCCAGATCCGCAGCGATTTCCTTGAGTTCTTCAAGGGCAAAGGCCACACGATCGTGCCGTCGGCGCCGCTGGTGCCGGGCAATGATCCGACCCTGCTGTTCACCAACTCCGGCATGGTGCAGTTCAAGGACGTGTTCCTTGGCGCCGAGAAGCGCAGCTACGTGCGCGCGGCCGACGTCCAGCGCTGCCTGCGCGCCGGTGGCAAGCACAACGATCTGGACCAGGTCGGTTACACCGCGCGGCACCACACCTTCTTTGAAATGCTGGGCAACTGGTCGTTCGGCGATTACTTCAAGAAGGACGCCATCGCCTGGGCCTGGGAGCTGCTGACCCAGGTCTGGAAGCTGCCGGCCGACCGCCTGCTCGTCACCGTCTACCAGACCGATGACGAGGCCTACGCGCTGTGGCGCGACATGGTGGGCATTCCGGAAGAGCGGATTGTGCGCATCGGCGACAACAAGGGCGCGCCGTTTGCCTCGGACAACTTCTGGCAGATGGCCGAGACCGGCCCGTGCGGCCCGTGCACCGAAATCTTCTATGACCATGGCGACCATATCGCCGGTGGCCCGCCGGGCTCGCCGGATGAAGACGGCGACCGCTTCATCGAGATCTGGAACCTGGTTTTCATGCAGTTCGACCGCCAGCCCGACGGCACCCTGGTGCCGCTGCCGGCCCCGTGCGTGGATACCGGCATGGGTCTGGAGCGTCTGGCCGCGATCCTGCAGCACGTCCACACCAATTACGAAATCGACCTGTTCCAGGCGCTGATCCGCAAGGCCAGCGAGCTGACCGGCATGGCCGATCTGGAGAACAAGTCGCTGCGCGTGATCGCCGATCACATCCGCGCCTGCTCGTTCCTGATCGTCGATGGCGTGCTGCCGTCCAACGAAGGCCGCGGCTACGTGCTGCGCCGGATCATCCGCCGCGCCCTGCGCCATGGCTGGATGCTGGGCGTGCGCCAGCCGTTCTTCAGCAAGCTGGTGCCGACCCTGGTCGAGCAGATGGGCGTGGCCTATCCGGAACTGCCGGCGCAGGCAGACACGGTGGTGCGCGCGCTGCAGGCCGAAGAAGAGCGTTTCGCGGAAACGCTGGATTCGGGCATGAAGATCTTCGACGACGTGGCCGCAAAGGTCAGCAACGGCGTGATCCCGGGCGTGGATGCGTTCCGCCTCTACGACACCTACGGCTTCCCGCTCGATCTCACCCAGGACATCGCGCGCGAGCGTGACCTGATCGTGGACATCGAGGGCTTCAACGCCGCGATGGACACCCAGCGCGAGACCGCGCGCGCGGCCGGCAAGTTCGGCGGCGGCGTGACCCTGTCGGCCGATCTGGTCGCCACGCTCAAGCCGACCGTGTTCCTCGGGTATGACCGCCTGCAGGCCGACGATCTCACCGTGGTCGCCATCCTCAAGGACGGCCGCCCGGTGGAGAGCGCCAAGGCCGGCGACGACGTCATCGTGCTGACCCACCAGACCCCGTTCTACGCCGAATCCGGTGGCCAGGTGGGTGACAACGGCACCCTGTCCGGCGCCGGCGTGCAGGTGGACGTCACCGATACCCAGAAGTTCGCGGGCCAGTTCCATGGGCACGTGGGCAAGCTCACCGCGGGCAGCCTGAAGGTCGGCGATGTGCTGTCCGGTCAGGTCGATGGCCAGCGCCGTGGCGCGACCATCCTCAACCACTCGGCCACCCATCTGCTGCACGCCGCCCTGCGCGAAGTGCTGGGCACCCATGTGCAGCAGAAGGGCTCGCTGGTCGCCCCCGATCGCCTGCGCTTCGATTTCTCGCACTTCGCGCCGATCAGCGCCGAGGACCTGGCGATCATCGAGCGCAAGGTCAACGAGCAGGTGCGCGCCAACAACGCCGCTGAAGTCCACAACATGGGCATGCAGGAAGCGCTCGACTTCGGCGCGATGGCGCTGTTCGGCGAGAAGTACGGCGAGCACGTGCGCGTGCTGAAGATGGGCGACTACTCCACCGAACTGTGTGGCGGTACGCATGTCTCGCGCACCGGCGACATTGGTCTGTTCAAGATCACGTCCGAAGGTGGCGTGTCCTCGGGCGTGCGCCGTATCGAAGCGGTGACCGGGCAGGGCGCGTTGGATTATGTGGCCCATGAAGAAGCCCAGCTGAGCGAAGCGGCGGCACTGCTCGGCGGCAACGCCGGCGACGTGGTCGACAAGATCCGCCAGCTCGGCGAGCGCCAGAAGAAGCTCGAGCGCGAGCTCGAGGCGCTCAAGGCCAAGCAGGCGGCCGGTGCGACCGCCGATCTTGGTGGCGCCGCGGTCGAGGTCAACGGCATCAAGATCCTGGCCGCGCGTCTGGAAGGCTTCGATGCCAAGGCGCTGCGCGATGCGATCGACCGGCTCAAGCAGCAGCTCGGCGATGCGGTGATCGTGCTGGCCGGCACCCAGGACGGCAAGGCGGCCCTGGTCGCCGGTGTGAACGGCAGCGCAATGGGCAAGGTCAAGGCCGGGGAACTGTTGGCCCATATCGCCAGTCAGATCGGGGGCAAGGGCGGCGGCCGCCCGGACCTCGCCCAGGGTGGTGGTGAGGACGGGCCCGCCCTTGCTTCTGCACTGGCCGCCGTCGTCGACTGGGTCACCCCCCGTATCTGAACAGCCTGAAGCCTCCTGCTCCTTGATGGGTCGGGAGGCCTGACGGTACTATGGCGAATCTTTTCCCGTTGTCGTGGGGCGCTCTTGCCGGGGCGCCAAGCCGGTGGGGAAATGCCACCACCGGTTCCCCTGGAGACTTGAACAAATGTTGATCCTGACTCGCCGTGTAGGCGAAACCCTGATGATCGGTGACTCGGTCAGCGTGACCGTGCTCGGCGTCAAGGGCAACCAGGTGCGTATCGGTATCACCGCTCCGAAGGACGTGGCCGTGCACCGCGAAGAGATTTATCAGCGGATCCAGCGCGGTGATGAGCCGAATGCATCCGGAAGTGAAAATTCTTCGGATTAAGGCTTTACCTGAGGGCGCGGAAAACGTTATTATTCGCGCCCCCGCTGAGATGATTCATCGCAGCGGCGGACCAAGAACACTGGAGCGGTGCCCGAGTGGCTGAAGGGGCTCCCCTGCTAAGGGAGTATAGGGCTTAAAACTCTATCGAGGGTTCGAATCCCTCCCGCTCCGCCAGTTGTAGAAAAGGCCTTCGTACGCAAGTACGGAGGCCTTTTTCTTTGTGCGATCCGGTTCAAATGGCCGACTTGCAGACCGCCTCGATCCGATGCCCGTCCGGGTCGATCAGGAACGCGGCGTAGTAGTGATCGCCATAATCCTCGCGCAGCCCCGGCGCCCCGTTGCAGGTGCCGCCAACCGCCAGTGCATCGCGGTGGAACGCGTCCACCGCCTGGCGCGAGGGCGCTCCAAAGGCCAGGTGGAATCCGGCGCCGGGTGGCGAGGCATCTGCCCGCAGTTTCAGGCACAGCAGATCCTCGTCCTCGACATATCCATACCCGATCGCCTCGTCGTCTTCGAAGACGCGGCGCATGCCCAGCGCACCGAGTGCGGCATCGTGGAAGGCGGCGGCACGCGCGAGATCGCGCACGCCCAGGGAAAGGTGATGCAGCATGGTGGTGCGCTTCCGTGGGGAATGTGGCGCGCAGCGTCGCATGAAACAGGCGGAAGGCGCGCCGCCCGACGCATTCGGATGGCGCATGCAGTCGATCCCCAATCATCATTGGTGCCGACGCGGCGGCTCGGCTACGGTCGTTGTCCTGCGGCGTCCCACCGGGCGCCCCGTGGAAGGAGCAGGAACATGTCGATGGGACGGAGGTCACTGCGTGGCTGGGTGGTCGTGAGCATGCTGATGGGCATGGCCATGCCGGTCAGTGCTGCCTCGTTGGAAGAGCGGCTGCATCGGGCGGCGGAGAAGGGCGATGCCACTGCGGTGCGTACGCTGCTGGGGCAGGGCGCCCGCGTGGATGCGCGCGGCGTGGCGAAGGCGACACCGTTGCTGGTCGCGACCCACCACAACCACGTGGAGGCCGCACGTGCACTGATCCAGGCCGGTGCTGACGTCAATGCCAAGGATGCGATCCAGGACAGCCCTTACCTGTACGCCGGTGCGCGAGGGCATCTTGAGATCCTGCGCGCGACACTGAGTGCTGGCGCCGACCTCAAGAGCACCAACCGCTACGGCGGCACCGCACTCATCCCAGCGGCCGAACGCGGGCACGTGGAGACCGTGGCGACGCTGATCGCGGCCGGTGTCGATGTGGATCACGTCAACAAGCTGCAGTGGACCGCGCTGCTGGAGGCGATCATCCTCGCCGATGGCGGCCCGCGACATGTGGAGATCGTCCGTCAGCTCATCGCGGCAGGCGCGGATGTGAACCTGCCCGACGGTGAAGGCGTGACCCCGCTGCAGCATGCACGCCAGCGCGGTTACCGCGAGATGGAGGCGCTGCTTCTGGCAGCGGGTGCGCGTCCGGGCTGAGCGACGCGCAACCGGACAGGGCGGATGGATGTTGCCACTGCGTTGACGCCGCACAGGCATGCTCTGCACCGCTGCTCTGCCAAGGTGTGTGCTTCCCCCCCCCGCAGAAACAGGAGTCGCCGTGAACGCACGTCGCCACTTCCTTTCCGTTGCCGCCGCCGGCACCGCCGCGTTCGCCGCCGCCCCATTGATGGCGCAGTCGGCCGGCCCGGGCAGCGTCCTGCCCACCCGCGGCCAGGCTTCAGCGAAGCCCTTGCCCGGCAATCCCGCGCGGCAGGGCGGGCGTTACCGGCCGCAGACCCGCCTGGGCCTGGGCGGCGTCGCGATCGGCAATGGGTTTGCGGCCGCGACCGATGCGCAGAGCGAAGCCAGCCTCGCCGCAGCCTATGCGGCGGGCGTGCGCTATTTCGATACGTCACCCTGGTACGGGCTCGGCCTGAGCGAGCGTCGTTATGGCCATCATCTGCACAACCACCCGGCGCGCGAGTACACGCTGTCGACCAAGGTCGGGCGCCTGCTGACGGCGACCGCCGGTGAGTTGCAGGACGTGATGTGGAAGGACCCGTCGCCATTCCATTACCGTTACGACTACTCCGCCGACGGCACGCGGCGTTCGGTGGAGGACAGCCTCAACCGGCTCGGTGTGTCGCAGCTGGACGTGGTCTTCATCCATGACCTCTCGCCGGACAACGAGAAAGACCTGGGCATGCCTTGGGAGCAGCGTTTCGCGGAAGCAGCGAAGGGCGCGATGCCGGCGCTGACCCGCATGCGCGAGGAGGGGTTGATCAAGGCGTGGGGCTTCGGTGTGAACCGTCCCGAGCCGGCCCTGCGTGCGGTGGCCGAGGCGGATCCGGACATCTTCCTGCTCGCCTGCCAGTACTCGCTGCTGGACCACGAGCAGGCGTTGCATGACACCTTCCCCAGGATCGCCGCACACGGTGCATCGGTCGTGGTCGGCTCGCCGCTGCTGGCCGGCTACCTGGCCGGGCGTGATCGCTATCTGTATGACGGCAAGGTGCCGTCGTGGGCCCCGGAGAAGCGCGCGAAGGTGCAGGTCCTCTGCGAGCGCCATGGTGTGGATCTGCGCACCGCGGCGCTGCAGTTCGCCGATGCGCCGGAGGTGGTCTCGGCGGTCATTCCCGGCGCGCGGACGCCCGAACAGGTGCTGGCCAATGTCGCCTCCATGTCCGTGGCGATTCCGGCCGCATTCTGGGCCGAGCTCAAGCAGGAGAAGCTGATCGCCTCGGATGCCCCGGTGCCCCGCGGCTGACCCCCACGCCCCGCCTGACCCGGGGCGACCCCCGAACGCCTTCTGCCTCAACGGTCGCGCCATCTTCCACTGGCGGCCGGGATGCGGCATCATGCCGCCCATTCGTTCCCTCCAGCCGCCGCCAGAGGAGTCCCTTCCTGCCTGGAGGCATTGCCGTGTCCGTCGTTCCGTTCCGTGTTGCCCCGATCCATTCGGGTCGCCGTCGCGCTTTTCCCTCGCGCTCCCCGCTGATGCAGGCGATGGCCTGCGTGCTGGGCCTGGCCCTGTCCGCCTCGGCCGTGCAGGCCGAAGAGGTGCCGGCGGGGGACGCCCCTGCCAAGGACGGCGCACAGACCCTGCAGACCGTGCAGGTTACCGCCAACCAGCTCGGCACCGTGACCGAAGGCAGTGATTCCTACACGCCCGGTACGATCGCCACGGCCACCCGCCTGGTGCTCAGCCCGCGCCAGACGCCGCAGTCGATCAGCGTGATCACGCGGCAGGAAATGAACGACTTCGGCCTCAACGGCATCGATGACGTCATGAAGGTCACGCCGGGTGTGAGTATCGTCACCTACGACAGCGAGCGCACCGAGTACTACGCGCGCGGCTTCGCGGTACAGAACTTCCAGTACGACGGCATCCCGATGGCGCGCGATTCGGCGTACTCGGCCGGCAACACGCTCAGCGACATGGCCATCTACGATCGCGTGGAAGTGCTCAAGGGCGCCACCGGCCTGCTGACCGGCATGGGCGATCCGGGTGCGACCATCAACCTGGTGCGCAAGAAACCCACCCGGGAGCTGGCCGGCAGTGCCACGCTGGGTGTCGGTTCGTGGGACAGCTACCGCGCCGAAGTCGATGTCGGCGGGCCGCTGACTGAGAGTGGCCGCGTGCGCGGCCGCGTGGTCGGCGCCTACCAGGACAAGCACTCCAATGTCGACCACTACCAGCGCAGCAATGAGGTGTTCTACGGCATCCTGGAAGCCGACCTCGGCGAGAGCACGCTGCTGACCGTCGGTGCCGATTACCAGGACAGCGATCCGGAAGGCTCCAGCTGGGGCGGTATTCCCCTGCTGGACAGTGCAGGCAACTTCAACGACATGCCGCGCTCGTTCAACAACGGCGCGCGCTGGAGCCGCTGGGGCCAGTACGCCCGTACCGGCTTCGCGACGCTGGAGCACACCTTCGGCAATGACTGGGTCGCCAAGCTGCAGCTCAATCACCAGGTCAACGGCTATGACGCCTCGCTGGGCGCGGCGGCCGGTGGCAATCCGGATCCGGTCACCGGTGAAGGCGTGAGCATGTGGCTGGGCCAGTACATCGGCAAGACCACCAGCAACGCGGCCGATCTGTACGTCAGTGGCAAGTTCGAGTGGTTCGGCCGCCAGCACGAGCTGGTCGTCGGTGGCAGCGTGTCGCGCAAGCGCTGGGTCAACAATGGCTACTCGCCGCAGCCGGGCTATGTCAGCAGCGTTGCCGACTACTACGCCTGGACCGGCGATGTGCCCGAGCCGGATTGGCAGTGGGGCTACGGTGACAATCAGGTCACCCGCGAAAGCGGTGCCTATGTGGTGGGCCGTTTCGACCTGGCCGATCCGCTCAAGCTGATCGTCGGCAGCCGCATCGCCAACTACAAATCGCCGGATACCGACGAGAGCGGTGTGGTCGTGCCGTACGCCGGCCTGGTGTACGACCTCAACCGCAACTTTTCCGTCTTCGCCAGCTACAGCACCATCTTCAAGCCGCAGGGCAACCAGGACGAACAGGGCCGGGTGCTGGATCCGCTGGAAGGGCGCAGCTACGAAGCGGGCCTGAAGGCGGAGTTCTACGACGGTCGCCTCAACGCCAGTGCGGCGGTGTTCCAGCTGGAGCAGGACAACTACGCACAGCCGACCGGCGGCAGGACGCCGAGTGGCGGGATTGCCTATGAAGGCCTGATGGGGGTGCGCACCAAGGGCTATGAGCTGGAGGTGTCCGGCCAGCTTGCGCCGGGCTGGCAGATCCAGGGCGGCTACGCGCACAAGATCGCGCGCCAGCAGTCCACCAAGGTCTCCACGCTGGAGCCGGAAGATCAGTTCAGCGTGCACACCAGTTACCGCCTCACCGGTGTGGCTGACGGCTGGAGCGTTGGCGGGGGCGCGCGCTGGCAGGGGAGCACGTTCGGCACCATCACCAACCCGGCCACCGGCGGTAGCCAGCTCCACCGCACCGAGCCCTACTGGCTGCTCGATGCCATGGCGCGTTACCAGTTCAACGACCAGCTCTCGGCAACGCTCAACGTCAACAACCTGCTGGACAAGCACTACTACACGATCTTCAGCTGGTACAGCACCTACACCTGGGGCGAGCCGCGCAACGTGCGCCTGACCCTCAACTACAGGTTCTGATCCAAAACGAACGACACCCCGGGCAACCGGGGTGTCTGCGTTTGCGGCCGGATGTTTACAGCGCCAGCTCGAACACGATGACTTCCGCGTCGTTGGCGTTTTCCAGCGTCAGCTGCGCCTCGTCACTGACCTGCAGCGCATCGCCGGTCGCCAGGGTGATGTCGTTGACCTGCAGCTGCCCGCGGGCGACCTGCACGTAGGCACCGCGGCGCGGGGCCAGTGGCAGGTTGACGCGGTCGTCGCCGTCCAGGATCGTGGCGTAGATGTTGGCGTCCTGGTGGATCAGCAGCGAGCCGTCACGGCCATCGCGTGAGGCGATCAGGCGCAGCTGACCGCGCTTGGTCTCCGGGGCGAAATGCGTTTCCTGGTAGCTCGGGGTGATGTTCTCCTGATCGGGGAACAGCCAGATCTGCAGGAAGTGCACCGGCTCACTGGCCGAGTGGTTGAACTCGCTGTGGCTGACGCCGCTGCCGGCGCTCATGCGCTGCACGTCGCCGTAGCGCAGCACCGAGCCGGTGCCCATCGAATCCTTGTGTTCCAGCGCGCCGCCGAGCACGTAGGAGATGATCTCCATGTTGCTGTGGCTGTGCGTGCCGAAGCCCTGGCCACCCTGGACGCGGTCTTCGTTGATCACCCGCAGCGGGCCGAAGCTGACGTAGCGCGGGTCGTAATAGTTGGCGAAGGAGAAGGTGTGCATGGAGTTCAGCCAGCCATGGTCGGCCTTGCCACGCGTGTTGCTCTTGCGGATCTGTAGCATGGGAATCTCCTGGGTGTTCGATGGTTTCGATGGGGGTCCGGGTCGGTCGCTGCCGTCCCCTTTCCTGTTGCGGCCAGTATCCGCTTGCTCCGCCGGCTTGAAAAACGGATAGTTTTGCAAGCCATCATCGAAAAATTCGAATGCTCAAGCTCAGCCTCGACGCCCTGCAGATCCTCGATGCCATCGACCGCCGGGGCTCGTTCGCCGCGGCCGGCAAGGCCCTGCACAAGGTGCCTTCGACCATTTCCTACACCGTCTCCAAGCTGGAGGAGGACCTGGGCGTGCAGCTGTTCGACCGGGTCGGGCCGCGTGCGCACCTGACCCCGGCCGGGGAGGCGCTGCTGGAAGAGGGGCGCCATCTGCTGCGGGCGGCGCGGGAGCTGGAGATGCGGGTGCGGCGGGTTGCCTCCGGCTGGGAGGCCGAGCTGACCGTGGCGGTCGACTCGATGTTCGTGCCGGCGTTGCTGGCCGAGGACGTGCGCGCGTTCACTGCGGTGGCCGAACAGACCCGGATACGGCTGATCAGTGAATCGCTGTCGGGTACCTGGGAGGCGCTGCTGGACCGGCGCGCGGACCTGCTGGTCGGCGCGGCGGGCGAGGGCCCCAGCGGCGGGGGCTATGTGGTCGAGCCGATGGGCGTGGTGCGTTTCGTGTTCGCGGTGGCGCCCTCGCATCCGCTGGCGGCCGCGTCCGAGCCGCTGGGCCGTGAGTCGTTGGCCGCCCACTGCGCGATCGCCGTGGCCGATTCGGCGCGGCGGCTGCTGCCGCGCACGGTCGGGCTGCTGATGGGGCAGGAGACCGTCACCGTGCCGGACATGGTCAGCAAGTTCCGCCTGCAATGTGCCGGGCTTGGTTTCGGTTTCCTGCCCGAGCCGTACGTACAGCGGGCGGTGGCGCAGGGCCGGCTGGTGATCAGGCAGGTTGAGGAGCCCAAGCCGGACGAGACGTTCTGGCTGGCCTGGCGGACTGGCGAGGAGGGGGCCGCGCTGAAATGGTGGCGCGAGCGCATGCAGCGCCCGGAGGTGCTGGATGGCTGGTGGCCCACCATGGAAGGCTGGCTGGGCTGATCGCAGGCCGGGCAGGGGCCTGCGGCGATGCCGCTGCCCGTCCGTTCAAGCTGAATGCTGGCTTGGCTGTCATCGGATGGTCATCTGGATGCGATAGAGCGGCGCTGACGTGATCAGTACCCTGCGCGACTCGTCTGGTTTTTCCGATTCTGCCCATGAAGCGCTTGCTGCTGTTGCTGCTGGCCGGGGCTGGCCTGTGGCTGGCTGCCTGCTCCTCCTTGACCTCCACCGCCGCCTCGACCTCGTTGAGTGATCGGCTGATCGCGCCCGGCGGCGTATCCACGCTGCTGGACATGCCGCGCATCGCCGAAGCGGTTGAGAGTGTGCCCAACCGGCACGGTCTCGTGACCGGCCGCGCCGGCGTGCCGATCTTCTGGCGTGCGTTCGACCCGGGTCAGTACGGGCTGCATTACCAGTACCTGCCCCAGCACCATGACAACGGCGAGCCGCTGCGTACCGGCATGGCGCTGGACCTGCCGCACCCGTTCCAGCCGAAGGCACCGCGCGGCACGGTGGTGCTGCTGCACGGCTGGATGATGAACGGTGATGCGATGCTGCCGTGGTCGCTGCAGTTGGCGCAGTCAGGCTATCGCGTGGTCACCATCGACCTGCGCAATCATGGGCATTCCGGCGCCGGCCCGTCCGGTTACGGGACGTTCGAATCGGATGATGTGGTCGATGTCATCGCTGCGCTGAAGGCACGCGGGGAGGTGGTCGGGCCGCTGTATCTGTTCGGCGTTTCCTACGGCGCCGCCACCGCGCTGTTCACCGCCGACAAGCTCGGCGACCAGGTCACCGGCGTGGTGGCGATGGAATCCTTCGCCAATGCCGGCGATGCGATCCGCAGCATGATCCCGCACCTGATGTCGCTGCAGCCGACCGCGTGGAAGGCGCAGGCCATGGCCGCCTATGGGCGCTGGCGCTACGGTGGGCAGGATATCGACCAGGTGATCGCCGCGGCCAGCCAGCGCCTGGATCTGGACCTGGACCGCGTCGATGTCACCCGCGCGCTGGCCGACAGCCGTACCTGCGTGCTGCTGCTGCACGGCCAGGACGATCAGCATGTGCCGGTCGGGCAGGGCCGTCGCCTGGCCGCCGCCAGCCCGCGCGTGCACTACATCGAGATGCGGGGCGAAGACCACATCACCCTGCCGCTGCGCGTGGATCTGCTGGGCGGTGTGGTGGATGACTGGCTGGCGCACGACGCCCATGCCGGTGGTGGCTGCCCGGCGCCGGAACTGCCGGGCGAAGCGGATCTGATGGCGATGCAGGCAGCCCAGGCCCACGCACCGCAGGGATGACCTCCTGGTAGTGCCGGCCGCTGGCCGGCTCCACGCGATCGTCCAGCATTCATGAGAGCCGGCCAGCGGCCGGCACTACCGGGTGACAGCCGGCACCCACGCAAAAAAAAACAGCAACCGATGGCTGCTGTTTTCGTCGATGCAATGGTGCGCCCGGAGAGATTCGAACTCCCGACCGCCTGGTTCGTAGCCAGGTACTCTATCCAACTGAGCTACGGGCGCATTTGCATTGTCTGGTTGTGTGTCCTGCCGCGCGTGTTGCCACGTTCGACGGGAAGGCAAGCAAGCTTGCCGTTCGATGTAATGGTGCGCCCGGAGAGATTCGAACTCCCGACCGCCTGGTTCGTAGCCAGGTACTCTATCCAACTGAGCTACGGGCGCATTTACATCGAATTTTTACTGCTGATACCGACGGCGAAATCGATACCCTGTTGATGGTGCGCCCGGAGAGATTCGAACTCCCGACCGCCTGGTTCGTAGCCAGGTACTCTATCCAACTGAGCTACGGGCGCGTCAACAGGAGCGGAATTATGCGGATCGGCGTCGCATTCGTCAACGGTTTTTGTGAAGGTCTTCATTCAAATGAACGAAGAAGCTGCTCCACCACGGCTTCCGGCGTTTTCATCCAGGCGAAGTGATCGGCACGCGCACCCAGCATCTGCGCACTGACCACGCTGAGCTGCGCACGCATGCCCGGCATCTTGGCCAGCACGCCCTGCATCGAGCCCGTCGGTGCCAACCAGTCGTGGTCCATCACCACGGCGGCCGCCTGGCCGCGCAGATCGCGCATCGCGGCCTCCAGGTCGGTCGCCATGCCAGCGGCCGCGTAGTGATTGTTGAGGCCCACGCGCGACCAGTCGCGGATCAACCCGCGCGCCTCGGTGCCACCAAAGCCGAGCTTCTTGCCGTGCAGCACCCCTTGGCGCTGGGCCAGCCAGGGCAGGAAGCGATATACCAGCGGCAGCGTCCAGCCGCGCGGGGCCGGGAAGGTGCGCCAGTACGGCGTGCCGCTGGCGACCAGCCACACCCGCGCGAACCGCTGTGGATGCAGCCCGGCGAAGCAGCAGGCCAGCTGACCGCCAAGACTGTGGCCGCCGATGATCAGTGGCGTCAGCCCCTCGTCAGGCAACCGCGCCAGGCTCGCAGGCAGGTCCTGCGTGAGGATTTCGCGATAGCCCCAGTCCTGCGTGCGCGACGGGCGCAGGCTGCTGCTGCCGTTGCCACGCCACTCGTGCAGGTACACCGCGACGCCGCGTGCGGCCAGCGCCTCGGCGAAGGGCAGGTAATGGCGCGCGGCCACGCCCAGCGCAGGCAACCACAGCAGACAGGCGCGCGGCTGTGTGGGCACGCGCGCCAGCAGTTCGAAGCGATGGCCGTCCTCGGCCTGCACGGGCAGAGGCGAGGCGTCGATCATGCCGGGCGTGCCGCGCCGAAATGGTCGATCACCAGCACATCGCTGCGGCCCGGGTAATAACCGCTCTGCAGGCCGCGTGCGACGTAGTCGATGGCCGCTTCGCAGGCGTTGGGCAATGACAGCCCTTGGCACAGCTGCGCGGCGATGGCCGAGGCCAGCGTGCAGCCGGTGCCGTGCGCATCCACCGGCAGGCGGGTATGGATGAATTCTTCGCGGGTCACGCCGTCGAAGTAGCGATCGATCACGCGGCTGCCTTCGTCCAGATGCCCGCCCTTGAGCAGGACTGCGCCGGCGCCCAGTTCAAGCAGCGCGTCGGCGGCATCCTCGGCATCCTCGGCGGTGACGATGCGGCGCCCGAGCAGCAGCTCGGCTTCGGGGGTGTTGGGCGTCAGCAGCGTGGCCAGCGGGATCAGGCGCGTGCGCATCGCCTCCAGCGCGCTGGCTTCGAGCAGCCTGGCGCCGCTGGTGGCGACCATCACAGGGTCGAGCACCACGTGCGGTGGGCGGTGCTTTTCCAGTGCGTCGGCGACCAGTCCGATCACCTCGGCGTTGGCCAGCATGCCCAGCTTCACCGCATGGATATCGAAATCGGCGAAGCAGGCATCAATCTGCGCCTGCAGGAAGTCCAGTGGCGGCACGTGCACGGCGGTAACACCGCGGGTGTTCTGCGCCGTCAGCGCGGCGATCGCGGACAGGCCATGCACGCGGTGGGCGGCAAAGGCCTTCAGGTCGGCTTGGATGCCGGCACCACCGCCGGAATCGGAACCGGCGATGGTCAAGGCGGAAACGGGGCTGGAAGGCGTCATATCCCGATTGTGCAATGTTTGTCGCGGCATTGCTGTCGCGCTGTCAGCGCGCCCGCAGCAATGCCCACTGCCGGTACAGCACATAGCCCAGCCCGGTGCCGCCGGTCAGTAGTGCCGGGGCGAGCAGGGCGTCGTAGCCGAAGCGCAGGAACAACAGGGCGCCGATCACGCCACCTGCCAGGAAGCCGCTGACGATCAACCCGCTCAGGGTCAGCCGTCGGATTGGCAGTGGCAGCCCGCGCAGCAGGTGGCCCAGGCCGATCCCCAGGTCGGTGAACATGCCGCTGAGGTGGGTGGTGCGCACCACGGCGCCACTGAAGGTGGTTGCCATCGCGTTCTGCAGGCCGCAGGCCATCGCCGCGGCCAGTGCGCCCCAGATCTGCTGCTGTTTGAACAACGGGATCGCGACCAGCAGCAACAGCGATTCCAGCGCCAGCACCACGCCATAGCGTCGGCCCAGCTGCAGGCCGCTGTCCTGGATGATCACGCCGCTGAGCGTGGCGCCCACGCAGAACGCGATCAGCAGTCCCCACAGGTGCCCGACCACGCGCCAGTCGTGCTGTGCCAGTGCCATCCCGAGCTGGCTGGTGGTGCCGGTCATGTGGCTCACGGCCTGGTGTTCGAAGCCGAGAAAGCCGACCACGTTGACCATCCCGGCGACGCAGGACAGGGCGATCGCCCCGATCCAGACCCAGGTGGGCAGCCGGATGCTCATCCGGCGTGCGTGGTGGTGGTCACGGCGCGATCAACGACCCGCGGGCGGGCCGTTGAACTGCACATCCGAAAAACGGCCGCTGGCCGGATCGAACACCGCGCCCCAGAACTGCGCGCCCCCATCGCAGACCCGGATCGCATCGCGCGCGGGATCGATATCGGCATCGTCAGGCAGATGGAAGGCGTTGAGGTAGATCAGCTTGCGCGCGTTCATTTCGATGCCGACGTACTGGCGATCGAAATCGGCGGCCTTGGGCACCTGCGCCTCCAAAGTCGGCAAGGCGGCCTCGAGCTGCTCCACGTCCTTGCGGCTGGGGGCCCAGTAACCGGTGACCCGCCCGGCCTCGCGACCGGGGCTGTCGCGCGAGCACGTATCGAGGACCTGGGCGGCGACGATCGGTCGCGTCACCACCCAGGACTGGCCGGTCTTGATCGCGGTCGGGACGCTGGCGCCCGGCCGCGTATTGGCAGGCGTGCAGGCGGCCGCCAGCGCAGCAAGCGCCAGCGGCAGGACGGCACGGGACAGGGAACGGCTCACAACACCTCCGAGGCGTAATCGGCCAGGCGCGAACGCTCGCCACGGCGCAGCGTCACGTGCGCGCTGTGCGGCCAGTTCTTGAAACGGTCCACCGCGTAGGTCAGGCCCGAGGTGGTCTCGGTCAGGTACGGGGTATCGATCTGTTCGACGTTGCCCAGGCAGACGATCTTGGTGCCCGGGCCGGCACGGGTGATCAGGGTCTTCATCTGCTTGGGGGTGAGATTCTGCGCTTCATCCAGGATCAGATAGCGCGACAGGAACGTGCGCCCGCGCATGAAGTTCAGCGAGCGGATCTTGATCCGGCTGGCGATCAGGTCGTTGGTCGCCGCCCGGCCCCATGCGCCGCCTTCCTGGGTATGCGTGAGCACTTCCAGGTTGTCGGTCAGCGCGCCCATCCATGGGGTCATCTTCTCTTCCTCGGTACCGGGGAGGAAGCCGATGTCCTCGCCGACGCTGACCGTGGCGCGGGTCATGATGATCTCGCGGTAGCGCTGCTGGTCCATGGTCTGGGCCAGGCCGGCGGCCAGCGCGAGCAGCGTCTTGCCGGTGCCGGCGGTCCCGAGCAGGGTGACGAAATCGATCTCCGGGTCCATCAACGCATTGAGCGCGAAGTTCTGCTCGCGGTTGCGCGCGCTGATGCCCCACACCGCATGGCTGCCGTGGCGGAAATCGTTGACCAGCGACAACGTGATCTTGTCGCCGTCCACCTTGGCCACGCGCAGTTCGACTTCATCGTCGCCCGGCAGGTAGGCGTACTGGTTGGGGTGCCAGCTCTCGTCTTCGCTGGCGATGATTTCGTAACTGGTGCGGCCCTTGTCGCTCCAGCTGCGCAGGTTGTCGGTGTGCTTCTTCCAGAAGTCTTCCGGCAGTTCGGTGGCGCCGGTGTAGAGCAGGCTGAAATCGTCCAGTGCGCGGTCGTTCTCGTAATCCTCCGAGACGATGCCGGCAATCGCGGCCTTGATCCGCAGGTTGATGTCCTTGGAGACGAACACCACCGGAATCTCGGGCACCTGTTCCTTCAGCGCCAGGATCGCGCCGAGGATGGCGTTGTCCGGAATCACCGCGCCGAAGCTCTTGCCCGCATCGAAATGACTGGTCTGGAATCGCAGCAGGCCTACGCTCTGCTTGCCGCGCAGCTGCAGCCCGTTCGGCCGTTGCAGCGGGATGCCGTCGGCCAGGTTGTCCAGGCCCGAGGCCTGCACCAGCTCATTGAGGAAGCGGCTGACCTGGCGCGCGTTGCGGCTGGCCTCGGTGGTGCCCTTCTTGCCGTTGTCCAGCTCTTCGATCACCTGCATCGGCAGGTAGACATCATGCTCCTCGAACTTGAACAGCGCGGTCGGATCGTGCATGAGCACGTTGGTATCCAGTACGTAGATGCGCTTGCCTCGGGTCATCGTCAATTCCTGGTGGCAGAACAGGGACAAGCCATCACGACCTGCGGGGCAGGGTGATGACCATTGGGGGTGCCGGATTGATCACTGGGTTTTCGCGGCCTTCAGGGCTTCAAGGACGGTGTCTGCGTGGCCGGCCACTTTGACCTTGCGCCACACCTGCACGATACGACTGTCCGGCGAAATGAGGAAGGTGCTGCGCTCGATGCCACGCACCTGCTTGCCGTACATGTTCTTCAGCTTGATCACGTCGAACGCGGTGCACAGCGCTTCATCGCCATCGCTGATCAGCGGGAAGGCGAAGCCCTGCTTGGCGCAGAAATTGTCGTGGGATTTGACCGAATCGCGGGAGACCCCGAAGACGCGGGCGCCGGCCTTCGTGAACTGCGGGAGCAGTGCGTTGAAATCGATGCCCTCGGTGGTGCAGCCCGGGGTGCTGTCCTTGGGGTAGAAGTACAGCACCAGCCACTGGCCGGCCAGATCGCCGAGGGTGGTGGTCTCGCCGCCGGACAACGCCAGCGGCAGTGCGAGGGTGGTGCTGTCCAGGGTGTCGCCGTCGTTCATGGGTTCCTTTCCGGATCCTGGGGTAGATCTACTACAACTGCATGAAACCCCGCGCGCCCGTGACGAACGCGCGAAGCATCAGAATTTCATCGGGTCCATGATCGCATCGAGGTTGAGGTGATCGCAGAACTCGAGGAAATCATCACGCAGCGCGGCAATGTGCATGTTGGCCGGCACCCCGATCGTGACCTGCGCGGAGAACATTTCCGCACCGGTCTGCATCGCGCGGTAACGCGTGCTCTGCAGGTTTTCGATGGTGATGCCCTGGCGGTCGAAGAAATCGGCCAGCTGGAACAGGATCCCCGGCTTGTCGGCGGCGATCACTTCCACGATGTAGGGCAGCAGGTTGGACTGCGCCTGTTTGGCACCGGTGCGGTACCAGACCAGCTTCAGGCCTTCCTCGCGCTCCAGCCGGGTCAGCATCGCCTCCAGCTTGGCCACCGAGTCCCACGAGCCGGTGGCCAGGGCGGTGACGGACACGTCGCGCCCGACCGTGGCCAGGCGGGCATCGACCAGATTGCAGCCACTGTCGGCGATACGCCGGGTCACAGGCAGCAGGGGGGACTCCGGATGCGTCGTATAGGCGTTGATCAGGAGGTGGTTTTCGGTCGGCGCAGGCCGCGGCGTGGTGTCGGTCAAGAGGGTTCCGGGTGATGCAAGGTGAGTCTGAACGGCCGGCGACGGCACGTTCGCCGGAGTCCAGCATACTTGCCCGCGCTTTCGACCCGCAAGTAACATGCAACGTACATCTGGCCGGCGTTTACGCAGGCCTGGTGCCCCCTTTCTTCCGAGCACGATGTCCTTGTCCCTTTCCGGTCTCATCACCGCGCTGGCGACGCCCTTCCAGGCGAACGGCGCATTGGATCCCGACGGTTGGCAGCGCCTGCTGCACCTGCAACTGGAGGGTGGTGTTCACGGGGTGGTGGTGGCCGGTTCGACCGGTGAAGCCGCTGCCCTGTCCGACGACGAATACGACCAGCTGCTGCGCAGTGCGGTCAAAACCGTCGCCGGACGCATCCCGGTACTGGCCGGGACCGGCCTGTCGGGGACGGCCAAAACGATCGAGCAGACCCGTCGTGCGGCTGCCAGCGGCGCGACCCATGCGCTGGTGGTGACCCCGCCGTACGTGCGCCCGACCCAGGCCGGCCTGATCGCGCATTACCGCGCGGTGGCCGACCAGGGCGGCCTGCCGGTCATCCTGTACAACGTGCCCGGCCGTACCGGCTGCGACATGCTGCCCGAGACCGTGGCCGAACTGGCGCGGCACCCGAACATCGTGGGCATCAAGGAGGCGGTCGGCGATGTGGGCCGCGTCAATGCCCTGCTGGCGCTGCGTTCGCCGGACTTCGCCATCCTCAGCGGTGACGACGGTACGGCCGCGCGTTCGATCCTGTCCGGCGTGGACGGCCTGATCTCGGTGGGCTCCAACGCCCTGCCGGGCGCCTACCGCCGGATGTGCGACCTGGCGGCAGCCGGGGAACGCGAGGCGACCGAGTCGTGGGATGCCCGTCTCGAGCCGTTCCATGAATTCTGCGGCGTGGAGTCCAACCCGATCCCGGTGAAGGACCTGCTGCGCCGGATCGGCATTGGTGATGGCCTGCGCCTGCCGCTGCTGCCCTTGTCCGCGGCCCATCACGCCGCTGCCGAACACCTGGCCACCGATATCGGTGCGCTGGAAGCACTATCCAACCACTGATGTCAGTGGTCACCCAGGAGATTCCCATGCGTCAATCCGTTTCCGCCTTCCGCGTGCTGTCCTTCGCGATCCTGGCTACCGCCACCCTCGTCGGCACCACCGGTTGCTTCAAGCGCGGCGCCAAGGGCGACTACGCCCTGGCCCCGGAAGTGCGCCCGCTGGAAGTGCCGCCGGATCTGAACGTCCCGGCCGGCCAGGCTGCCGCTACCGCTGCCACCAGCTCCTCGCTGGCCTCGCAGGCGGCGCGCCCGGCCCCGGCCGCGAACCCGGCGGCCGCCAACAATGCCGGCTTCACCGTGCCGGGCACCAAGGAAGAGGTGTTCGCCAAGGTCGGTACCGCCCTGGAGACCGTTGAAGGCGTGAAGATCGCCAGCAAGGCCCAGCTGCTGGGTTCCTACGACGTGGCCTTCGAAGGCAGCGACTTCCTGGTCCGCGTGGTCGCCGTCGATGCCGGCGCTTATGTGTCGGCCGTCGACCCGCGTGGCCTGCCGGCCACCGCGGCGGCCCCGACCAAGCTGCTGGGTGAGCTGAAGGCGAAGCTGGCCCCGTAAGGAGGCCTGCGGTAGGTCCGGTTGCTGGCCGGGCAGGCATGCATCGCGTGCTTGCCCGGCTCTGACGCTGACGGCGTTGGGGCGAAGGGCAGCCGGCCAGCGGCCGGCACTACCGGGGATCCGGTTGGGGAAACAAAAAGGGCGCCCTAGGCGCCCTTTTTCGTTTGCGACATGCCGCGGCTCAGCGTTCCAGAAGGGGCAGCTTGTCCGGCTTGCCGTCCCATTCGCCGGCATCGGCGGGCGGGTCCTTGCGCACGGTCAGCACCGGCCAGGCCTTGGCCAGCTCGGCGTTCAGGGCGACGAACGCTTCCTGCCCGGCGGGCACGTCGTCTTCGGGGAAGATCGCGTTGACCGGGCACTCCGGTTCGCACAGGGTGCAATCGATGCACTCATCCGGGTCGATCACCAGGAAGTTGGGACCTTCGTGGAAGCAATCCACGGGGCACACTTCCACGCAATCGGTGTGTTTGCACTTGATGCAGTTTTCGGTGACGACGAAAGGCATGGGGAAATCCGGCGTTAAGCCGACCAATTCTAGAACAGGTTGTGGCTGAATGCTGGCGTGGCGTGCTCAGACAGCGCGCCTCGATACCTGATCAAGTGCGGGTGGCCCTTGTGCAACAAGGCGTTGCGGGTGATGCGCGGCGCTTCCCTGTCAACGTGCGCCACCGCTGGCCAACCGCCCGGTGCATGCCCGGCCCGCAACCGGTCAGGCCACGTGGACCCGGCTCTCCGGCAGACCGGGGTGGTCCTGGCGCGCGCTGAACAGGCTGCCCGCATGCGGGCTTGCGGCCAGCGCCTCGGGCGTGTGGTCCAGCTGCGAACTGATCACGTACAAGGTGCGCAGGTCGGGGCCGCCGAAGGCAACGCAGGTGGGGTTCTTGACCGGCACCGGCTGCACCTGCAGCAGTGTGCCGTCGGCGCCATAGCAGCTCACCTGGCTGGCGCGCCATTGCGCGTTCCAGACCCGCCCGTCGGCGTCCACCGCCGACCCGTCGGGCTCGGCAGCGCGGTTGGCCAACGTGGCGAACACACGCACGTTGGCGGTGCTGGCGCGCTCGGGGTCGTAATCGCAGGCCATGATCTGTGGCGTCACCGAATCGCACCAGTACAGCGTGCGGCCATCCAGGCTGAAGCTGATCGCGTTGGGAATCACGATGCCCGGCAGCGGCAGTGTGCGCAGGCCGTGGCGGCTGGAGTACTGATAGAAACGGCCATCGGCGGCGCGCGCCGGGTGTTCGTTCATCGTGCCGAACACGAAGTTGCCGTGACGGTCGGCGCGGCCATCGTTGCTGCGCGTGTATGCGTTGTGTGGGTCCACATCGGCCAGCCACTGCAGCGGCAGCGCATCGTCGGTGGCGGCAGCCAGGTCGGCGCGGTGCAGCGAACTGACCAATGCGACCAGCAGCGTGCCATCGTCGAACAACCCGATGCAGCCGGGGCGGTCCGGCAACACCCAGTGGCGCGTGCTGCCGCTGGCCGGCGTGTGCTGCCACAGCCGACGTTCGGCGATGTCGATCCAGAGCAGGCTCTGCCGCCGGTCGCACCAGAGCACGCCCTCGCCGTGGGTGCAGCGGCTGTCCACCGCCAGCGTGGCCGGCGCGCGTTCGAGGCTCATTGCGACGCACCGGTGGGCATCCGCACCATCGGCGTGGCGCCACAGCGGGATGGGGCGATCGGGCGAACGAACATGGGCATGGGCAGGCGCTCCTCGACAATGCCGCGCCACGCCCGGGAGTGGGCAGGGCGGCCAGGCGGGCATGGTCGCAGTGGAGGGCGTCGGTGATCAACCGGTGGTCGAGCGCGGCGATGCGCGCACGCCGCCGCGGGCCGCCGCCAGGTCCGGGACCACCCGCCGCCGCCCAGCCGGCGCGGAAGGTATGAGAACCTGCGCCATCCGTCCCTGCTGCGGTCGTGCGCAGCGTCCCTTCAACCCAGGGTTTCCCATGACCAGTGCTTCGCTCAGCAGTACACGTGCCGGCAGCGGCGAGAACACCGGCTTCATCATCCTGATCAGCTGCGTGGCCACCATCGGTGGCTTCCTGTTCGGGTTCGACAGCGGCGTGATCAACGGCACCGTCGATGGCCTCAAGGACACGTTCCAGTCCAGCTCGGCCGGGATCGGCTTCGAGGTCGCCTCGATGCTGCTCGGCTGCGCGATCGGTGCGTTCTTCGCCGGCCGCCTGGGCGACCGGCTCGGCCGCCGCGGCGTGCTGATCATCGCGGCGGTGATGTTCCTGTTCTCGGCCCTGGGGGCCGGTGCGGCGCACAGCTCCACGGTGTTCATCATCGCCCGGGTGATCGGCGGGTTCGCGGTCGGCGCGGCCAGCGTGATGTCGCCGGCCTACATTGCCGAGGTGGCCTCGGCCCGGTACCGCGGCCGGTTGGCCACGGTGCAGCAGATCGCGATCATCAGCGGGTTGTTCTGTGCCTTCCTCAGCAACTACCTGCTGGCCAAGGCGGCCGGCGCCTCCACGGAGTCCCTGTGGCTGGGCCAGGCGGCATGGCGCTGGATGTTCTGGATGCAGGCCATTCCCTCGCTGCTGTTCCTGTGCCTGCTGCTGGTGATCCCGGAAAGCCCGCGCTTCCTGGTGGTCAAAGGGCGCCGTGACCAGGCCCTGGCGGTACTGACCCGTCTGTACGGGCCGGCCGAGGCCCAGGCGAAGATCACCGAGATCGAGGGTTCGCTGTCCCAGGACCAGCACCGCCCGACCTTCTCGGACCTGATCAGCAAGACCACCGGCAAACTGCGCCCGATCGTCTGGATCGGCATCGGCCTGGCGGTGTTCCAGCAACTGGTCGGCATCAACGTCGTCTTCTATTACGGCGCGGTGCTGTGGCAGGCGGTGGGCTTCTCGGAGAACGACGCGCTGCTGATCAATGTGCTGTCCGGTGCGCTGAGCATCGGTGCCTGCCTGGTCACCGTGGTGCTGATCGACCGCATCGGCCGCAAGCCGCTGCTGTGGGTCGGCTCGGTCGGCATGGCGATCTCGCTGGCGCTGGTCACCCTTGCCTTCGCCAGCGGCTCGCTGGATGCCGGCGGCAAGCTGCAGCTGTCCGACAGCATGGGCGTGCTGGCGCTGGTGGCGGCGAATGTCTACGTGATCTTCTTCAACATGTCCTGGGGCCCGGTGATGTGGGTGATGCTGGGCGAGATGTTCCCCAACCAGATCCGCGGCTCGGGGCTGGCGGTGGCCGGCGCGGCGCAGTGGACGGCCAACTTCGCCATCACCGTGTCCTTCCCGGTCCTGCTGGGCAGCATCGGCCTGGCCGGGGCCTACGGCATCTATACGGTGGCCGCGGTGCTGTCGGTGTTCTTCGTGCTGCGCTTCGTCAAGGAGACCAAGGGCAAGGAACTGGAGCAGATGGAGGGGTGAGCGCCGCTTCCGACATCCTCGTCGCGGGGCGCTTTGCCGGGTCGGGGGGTGCACTCCCCGAGCCGGGCCTGGCAGGGCAGGCGCCGCACGCCCTGACCCTGAACGCAAAAAACCCCGCCGTGGCGGGGTTTTTGGCTTTCTGCACCGCGACTGGTGCTCCCTAGGGGACTCGAACCCCTGTTTTAGCCTTGAGAGGGCCACGTCCTAACCATTAGACGAAGGGAGCAGGCTTTGTCGCGAACTGCGCAGCGCGCTAGTATATGGACCTAGATGCCATTGGGCAATCCCGAAAACTCAACCGGAAGCGCCAACATCAATTCCTCTGCTACATCACCGTTCAGCCTGCGCGTGATCCCGCGCGATCAGCACAACATCTCCCGCAAGGACATCAGCCCCAACGCCCTGCGCGTTCTGTACCGGCTGCGTGATTCCGGGTTTGCCGGTTACCTGGTCGGCGGCGCCGTCCGCGATCTGCTGGTGAACGGCCACCCCAAGGATTTCGACGTCGCCACCGACGCGACGCCCGAGCAGGTCAAGCAGTTGTTCCGCAACTGCCGGCTGATCGGCCGCCGTTTCCGCCTGGCGCACGTGGTGTTCGGCCGCGAGATCATCGAGGTCGCCACCTTCCGCGCCAACATCGACGATGGCAGCGGCGACCGTGAGATGGAAAACGGCATGCTCGTGCGCGACAACGTGTACGGCAGCATCGAAGACGACGCGATCCGCCGCGACTTCACCTGCAACGCCCTGTACTACGCGATCGAGGATTTCTCGGTGCGCGATTACACCGGTGGCTTTGAAGACGTGCAGGCACGCCTGATGAAGCTGATCGGCGACCCCGAGCAGCGTTACCAGGAAGACCCGGTACGCATGCTGCGCGCGGTGCGCCTGGCGGCCAAGCTGGGCTTCCAGATCGAAGAGGCGACCGCCGAACCGCTGCCGCGCCTGGCCAACCTGCTGGCCGAGGCCGCCCCGGCGCGTCTGTTCGAGGAAGTGCTCAAGCTGTTCCTGTCCGGGCACGGTGTGGCCAGCTTCGAGGGCCTGGAGCGGTACGGCCTGCTCGATGTCATGTTCCCGGAAAGCGCCGCGGCCCTGCGCAGCAATCGCAGTGGTGCGTTGCGCCGCATGGTCATCGAAGGTCTGCACAACACCGATCTGCGTGTGGCCAATGACGAGCCGGTGTCGCCGTCGTTCCTGTTCGCGCTGCTGCTGTGGCCGGCGTTCTGCCGCGCCCTGGCCAGCCTGCAGAAGCAGGGCGTCGCACTGGAAGAGGCGCAGCGCCGTGCGGCGGACCGCGTAACCCTGCACCAGCTCACCACGATCGCCCTGCCGCGCCGTTTCTCGCTGCCGATGCAGGAGATCTGGCTGCTGCAGGGGCGCTTTAGCTCGCGCCAGCGCAAGCGCGTGATCCGGACCCTGACCCATCCGCGCTTCCGCGCCGCCTACGATTTCCTGGTCCTGCGCCAGGTCGCCTCCAGCGAGCATGAAGCCGACGTGGCGTTCTGGCGCGAGGCCCAGCTGCAGTCCGGTACCGAGCTGGATTCGGCGCTGGATGCCGCCCAGGCCGACGGTGAGGGCGAAGACGGTGCACCGCGCAAGCGTCGCCGCCGCCGTCGTCGTCCCGGTGGAGTGGCAGGCGAGTAAGCCGTGACCCTGGCCTGTATCGGATTGGGCGCCAATCTCGGGGACGCCGCGCAGACCCTGCGCGATGCGTTCCAGGCGCTGGCGGCCCTGCCGCAGACCACACTGCGGGCGCGCTCGCAGCTGTACAGCACGCCGGCGTGGGGCAACCTGGATCAGCCGGCGTTCGTCAACGCCGCCGCCGTGCTGGAGACCCGGTTGCCCGCACCGGATCTGCTGGCTGCGCTGCTGGAGATTGAGTGCCGCTTCGGCCGCGTACGGGATCCTGCCGTGCACTGGGGGCCGCGTGCACTGGATCTGGACGTGCTGCTGTACGGCGAGGAGGTCATCGATCTGCCGCAGCTGCAGGTACCGCATCCCTATCTGCATGAGCGCGCGTTCGCGCTGCTGCCGCTGGCCGAGATCGCGCCCGACGCCCTCATTCCCGGGCACGGCCGCGTGCGGGATGCTGTGATGCGGGTCGAGGCCTGCGGGATCGCTTCAATAGGAGGATAATGCGGGGCTTATCGCCACCGGTTATCAGCTCATGAGTACCCACGCAGACAGCAAGCCCTGGACCGTGCCCGCGTTGGCCGAGGCCAAGCGCAACGGACAGAAGCTGGTGATGTTGACCGCCTACGATGCCGGGTTCGCCCGCAGCTTCGACGCCAACGGCGTGGACCTGATCCTGATCGGCGACTCGCTGGGCATGGTGGTGCAGGGGCATGACTCGACCCTGCCGGTGACCACCGACGACATGGTCTATCACACCCGCGCCGTGGCCCGTGTCCTGCAACGCGCGCTGCTGGTGGCGGATCTGCCGTTCGGCGCCGACGCTACCCCGGAGCGCGCGCTGGATGCCTCGCTGCGCCTGCTGCAGGCCGGTGCGGAGATGGTCAAGATCGAAGGTGCCGGCTTCAAGCTGGACATCATCCGTTACCTGGTCGAGCGCGAGATTCCGGTCTGTTCGCACCTGGGCCTGACCCCGCAGTCGGTGCTGCGCCTGGGCGGTTATCGCGTGCAGGGCCGTGGCGACGCCGCCCAGCAGCTGCGCGATGATGCCAAGGCCGCGGTCGCCGCCGGCGCCAGCCTGGTCGTGCTCGAATGCGTGCCCACGCCGGTGGCTGCCCAGGTCACCGCGGACATCAGCGTGCCCACCATCGGCATCGGCGCCGGCCCGCAGTGCGATGGCCAGGTGCTGGTGCTGCATGATTTCCTCGGTCTGGACAGCGGCCATCGCCGTCCCAAGTTCGTCAAGGATTTCCTTGCCGAAGGCGGGTCGGTTGCCGGTGCGGTCCGTGCCTACGCCGACGCCGTGCGCGACGGCTCCTTCCCCGACGCAGAACACGCCTACGCCTCATGATCGAAACCGTCACCGAACTGTCCCGTCTGCGCGCCGTCGTCAACGGCTGGAAGCGCGAGGGCCTGCGCGTCGCGCTGGTCCCGACCATGGGCAACCTGCACGCAGGGCATTATTCACTGGTCACGCTGGCCCGGCAGTACGCCGATCGCGTGGTCTCCAGCGTCTTCGTCAACCCGACCCAGTTCGGCCCGAACGAGGACTTCACCCGCTACCCGCGCACGCCCGAAGCCGACACCACCGGCCTGGAGCAGGCCGGGTGCGATGTGCTGTGGCTGCCCACGGTTGAGTCGATGTACCCGTTCGGTGTCGAACTGGCGGCCAGCGTCAATGTGCCCGGCATCAGCGGCCTGCTCGAAGGCGCGCACCGCCCGGGCCATTTCGATGGCGTCTGCACCGTGGTCTCGCGCCTGTTCAACCAGGTGCAGCCGGATGTGGCGGCCTTCGGCAAGAAGGACTACCAGCAGCTGGCGGTGATCCGCCAGATGGTGGAAGACCTGGCCTTCCCGATCCAGATCGTCGGGGGCGACATCGTGCGCGAAGACGACGGTCTGGCGATGAGCTCGCGCAACCAGTATCTCAACGCCGAGCAGCGCCCGGTCTCGACCACCATCCACCAGGTGCTGCTGGGCATGCGCGAAGGCTTCATTGCGGGCAAGAGCCGCAGCCTGATCGAGGCCGAGGCGGCCGCCGCACTGCAGGCGGCGGGCTTCCAGGTCGACTACGCCGTGGTGCGCCTGCCGGACCTCTCCGAGCCGGCCGACGCCAACGACGGCACCCGCGTAGCGCTGATCGCCGCGCGGATCGGCAATACCCGGTTGATCGACAACCTGGAGTTCTGAGGGCTGCGCCCCGCCGGGTAGGGCCACCCCATGGGTGGCTGCTGGGCGATGCCGGACGTGCAGCCACCCATGGGGTGGCTCTAACGGGGCGGCGGGGCGGCCTGAAGATGCTGAACGGTGGGCAGCCCCCTCCCGCGACCGGCGCGCCCTGCCGCTGGGCCCCCGGGTGCTAGAATTTCCCTTTCCTTTACCGTTTCCCCGTTGCCATGCATCTGTCCCTGCTGAAGACCAAGATCCACCGCGCCACCGTCACTCACTCCGAGCTGAACTACGAAGGTTCCATCGCCATCGATGACAACCTGCTGGCTGCGACCGGCATCCGTGAGTTCGAGCAGGTACACATCTGGGATGTGACCAACGGTGCGCGTTTCTCGACCTATGCCATCCGTGCCGAAGCCGGCAGCGGCGTGGTGTCGCTCAACGGTGGCGCCGCGCGCCACGTGCAGGTGGGCGACATCATCATCATCGCGGCCTTCGCCAGCATGAGCGAAGAAGAAGCTGACAGCTTCAAGCCGAAGTTGGTATATGTGGACGGCAAGAACCAGATCTCCCACACCAACGACACGATCCCGACACAGGCCGCATGACACAGCACAACGGATTCGACCCGCTTCATTCCCATGCCCAGCGCCTGCGTGGCGCGAGCATCCCTTCGTTGATCGCCGCCGAACCGGGCCGCGCACAATCGCTGGGGCTGCGGGTCGGTCCGTTGTACGTCAATTTCGCGCGGCAGAAGTACGACCGCGCGGCGTTGGACGCACTGCTGCAGCTGGCCGCCGAGCGCGATGTCGCTGGCGGCTTCCAGCGCCTGTTCCGTGGTGAAACGGTCAATGTGACCGAAGGCCGCGCGGCGCTGCACACTGCGCTGCGTGGGGACGCCAGCGGCGCACCGGTGGCCGGTGAGGCCTTCGCCACCGCCGCGCAGGTGCGCCAGCAGATGGGCGAGCTGATCGCCGCGCTGGAAGCAACCACTATCACCGATATCGTCAGCGTCGGCATCGGCGGCTCGGACCTGGGGCCGCGGCTGGTCGCCGATGCGCTGCGTCCGGTCTCCGGGGCGCGCTTCCGCGTGCATTTCGTGTCGAACGTGGACGGTGCCGCGATGCAGCGCACGCTCGCCACGCTGGACCCGGCGACCACGGCCGGCATCCTGATCTCCAAGACCTTCGGCACCCAGGAAACACTGCTCAACGGGCAGATCCTGCATGACTGGCTGGGCGGCAGCGAGCGCCTGTATGCGGTCAGCGCGAATCCGGAGCGTGCGGCCAAGGCCTTCTCGATCGCCGCCGGCCGCGTACTGCCGATGTGGGATTGGGTGGGCGGGCGCTATTCGCTGTGGTCGGCGGTCGGTTTCCCGATCGCACTGGCGATCGGCTTCACGCGCTTCGAGCAGCTGCTCGAGGGCGCGGCGCAGATGGACGAACACGCGCTGACCGCACCGCTCGCGCAGAACCTGCCGGTGCTGCATGCGCTGACCGACATCTGGAACCGCAACCTGCTCGGCCATGCCACGCACGCCGTGATGACCTACGACCAGCGCCTGGCGCTGCTGCCGGCCTACCTGCAGCAGCTGGTGATGGAAAGCCTGGGCAAGCGCGTGCAGCTCGATGGCAGCCCGGTCGCCAGCGACACCGTGCCGGTGTGGTGGGGCGGGGCGGGCACCGATGTGCAGCACAGCTTCTTCCAGGCGCTGCACCAGGGCACCAGCGTGATCCCGGCCGATTTCATCGGCTGCGTGCACAACGATGATCCCTATGTGGTCAACCACCAGGCGCTGATGGCCAACCTGCTGGCGCAGACCGAAGCGCTGGCCAACGGGCAGGGCAGCGATGATCCGCACCGCGAGTATCCCGGTGGCCGCCCGAGCACGCTGATCCTGCTCGACGCGCTGACCCCGCACTCGCTGGGTGCGCTCATCGCGATGTACGAACACGCCGTGTACGTGCAGTCGCTGATCTGGAACATCAACGCGTTCGACCAGTTCGGCGTGGAGTTGGGCAAGCAGCTGGCCAGCCAGTTGCTGCCCGCGCTGCAGGGCCAGTCGCATGCGATCACCGACCCGGTGACGCTGGAGTTGCTGGGCCGGCTGACCGCCTGACCACCGCGTAGATCCGACCGTTGGCCGGCTAAAAGGGCAGGTAGAGCCGACCGTTGGTCGGCTATCGCGCGCAGCGCGCGGTGTTGATCGGTGTGGTGAAGAGCAGCCGACCAACGGTCGGCTCTACCGGTTGATGCGCCCGTGTTTGAGCAGCCGACCAACGGTCGGCTCTACCGATGCAGGTTCAGTGCGGGTAGGGCCGACTAAGAAGGCAGGTAGAGCCGACCGTTGGTCGGCTATCGCGCGCAGCGCGCGGGGTTGGTCGATGTGGCGAAGAGCAGCCGACCAACGGTCGGCTCTACCGGTTGTTGCGGCCGGTGTTTGCGCGGCCAGCCCGCGCCCGGCCTTACCGGCTTGGGTCGCGTTCCGGGCTGGGGCGCTTGGCCAGCTTGCGCTGCAGCGAGCGCCGGTGCATGCCGAGCAGACGCGCCGCGGCGGACACGTTGCCGCCGGTTTCATGCATCGCCTGCTGGATGTGCTCCCACTGCAGCCGGCTGATCGGGGTCATCGCATCCGGCGGCTCCATGTCGCCATCGTCGGCCGGGCCATCGTCTTCTTCGCCGAGCGCACGCAGGATCATCGGCACCGTGGCCGGCTTGGGCAGATAGTCGTCCGCGCCGAGCTTGATCGCTTCCACCGCGGTGGCGATGCTGGCATAGCCGGTCACCAGCAGGATCCGCATGTCTTCGCGCAGGGCGCGCAGCGGCTGGATCAGCGCCAGGCCGGATTCGGTGCCGAGCTTGAGGTCGATCAGCGCGTAGGCCGGCGGCTGCTGCCGGGCCAGCAGCAGGGCCGAGGCGGTGTCGCTGGCGGTGACGGTTTCCAACCCTTTGCGGGCCAGGCTGCGCTGCAGCGTGCGCAGGTACAGTTCGTCGTCGTCGACCAGCAAGCCATGGCTGGCCTGGCCGGGCGCGGGGGTGAAAGCAGTCATGCGGAAGTCTCCCGTGGGGACAAGGGCAGGCGGAAGCCGACGCGGGTGCCGGCGCCATTGGCCGGGCGCATCCACAGCTCGCCGTCCAGGCGTTCGATGGTGGCGTGGGACAGGGCCAGGCCCACGCCCATGCCATCGGTCTTGCCGCTGTTGAACAGGGTGCCGGGCAGGACCGCCTGGCGGGCATCGAAGCCGTGGCCGTAGTCGCGCACTTCGCCGATCAGGTCATCGCCCTCGATGCGCAGCGACAGATCCACCTGCGGCCGGTCGGCCTTCTCACCCGCGTCGGCGGCATTGTTGAGCAGCACCATCAGCAGGTGCCCGATGCCCGGGTCCAGCGGCAGGGTGAGCGGGGCATCCTCATTGCGCTTCAGCGCGATGGTCGGACGCACCAGCCGCCACTGTTCCAGCACCTGCGGCAACGTCACCGCATCGCGGCCGGGCGCATCGCCAGCGGCCGGGCGGGCGAGGGCGAGCACCCGCTCCCGACACTGCACCAGCAGCTCGCGCAGGGTTTCCACGTCATCGCGGACCTCGCTGCTTTCGGTCTGGTCGGCGATATCGTCGGCGAGCAGGGTCATGGTCGCCAGCGGGGTATTGAGCTCATGCGCCACCGAGGCGGCATGGGTGGCCAGCGCGACGATGCCCTCATTGCGCACGAAGCGTTCGCGCAGCATGGCCAGCTCGCGTTCGCGCTGGCGCAGGGCGATCGCCAGTCGGGTCGCGAACACCAGCACCACCGTGGCCGACAGCAGGAAGTTGCAGACCACGCCCCACTGCTGCATCTGCGCACCGGTGAAATAGCCGCTCGGCAGCGGCAGGCCGAACACGCCGCTTGCTGCATAGCCGATCAGGCAGGCCGCGGCCACGGCGAGGGTCCAGCGCAGGGGCAGGGCGAGCGCAGCCAGTGCGATCAGGATCAGGAAGAGTGAGCCGAAGGGATTGGCGATCCCGCCGCTCCAGCCGACCATCCAGGTCAAGACGGTGACATCCACCAGGATGTGGCAGAACGCGGTCAGTGGTGCGGTGTCGGCATCGTGTACGCGCAGTTGCGCATACAGATTGAACAGGGCCAGTGCAGCCACGCCGGCCCAAAGCGGCAGCTGCGGCAACTCCAGGCCCAGTACCCAGGTGGCGACCAGGATCGTGGCGGCCTGGCCAGCCACGGCCAGCCAGCGCAGGCTGCACAGGGTGCGGAGGAAGGGGGCGTCGGTACCGGTCATGTGCGCACATCGTATGCGCTCCGGCCTGGACCTGCCTGCGACAATAGGCCGCATCCGGGGTAGGCGGCGCGCGCGGGGCGCTGAACATGAGTGCCAACCAACGCTGGGCACCTACCCGTGCGCTGGGCGCGCTAAAATAGGCGGATGCATGACGCCGTGACCCGACCGACCCAACCCGCCGACTCCGCCGTGTGGGCCCGCCGCCAGACCCAGCCCGTCCATATCGGCGGCGTGGTCGTGGGCGGGGGCCATCCCGTGGTGGTGCAGTCGATGACCAACACCGACACCGCCGATGTCGCCTCCAGCGTGAAGCAGGTCGCCGAACTGTGGCGCGCGGGCTCGGAGATGGTGCGGTTGACCGTCAACAATCCCGAGTCGGCTGCGGCCATCCCGCGGATCGTGGAGAAGCTGCAGATGATGGGGATCGATGTCCCCCTGATCGGCGACTTCCATTACAACGGCCACCAGCTGCTGACCCAGGAGCCGGCCTGCGCCGAAGCGCTGGCCAAGTACCGGATCAATCCGGGCAACGTCGGCTTCGGCAAGAAGAAAGACACGCAGTTCGCGCAGCTGATCGAGTTTGCGATCCGCTACAACAAGCCGGTCCGCATCGGCGCCAACTGGGGCTCGCTGGACCAGTCCCTGGCCGCGCGCCTGATGGACGAGAACAGCCAGCGCGCGCAGCCGTGGGATGCCGGGCGCGTGCTGCGTGAAGCGCTGATCCGCTCGGCGCTGGATTCGGCGGAGACCGCCGTGGAACTGGGCCTGCCGCGCGATCGCATCGTGCTGTCGGCCAAGGTCAGCGGCGTGCAGGAGCTGATCGCGGTGTACCGCGACCTGGCCCAGCGCTCGGATTTCGCCCTGCACCTGGGCCTGACCGAGGCCGGTATCGGCAGCAAGGGCATCGTCGCCTCGTCGGCGGCGCTGGCGGTGCTGCTGCAGGAAGGCATCGGCGACACCATCCGTATCTCGCTGACCCCCGAACCGGGCCAGTCGCGCACGGCCGAAGTGATCGTTGCCCAAGAGCTGCTGCAGACCACCGGGCAGCGCGCCTTCACCCCGCTGGTCACGGCCTGCCCCGGCTGCGGCCGGACCACCTCGGAGTTCTTCCAGGAGCTGGCCAAGGTCGTGCAGAACCACGTGCGCGAGAAGATGCCGCTGTGGAAGGTGAGCCACCCGGGTGCGGAGAACATGACCCTGGCGGTCATGGGCTGCATCGTCAACGGCCCGGGTGAATCGCGCCACGCCAATATCGGCATCTCGCTGCCGGGCACGGGTGAAACGCCGGCCGCGCCGGTGTTCGTGGATGGCGAAAAGACGGTCACCCTGCGTGGCGAGAACATCGCCCAGGACTTCGTCACGCTGATCGATGAGTACGTTGAACGCACCTATGTCCGAAGCGCCGGGTAAGCCGACGGTGCTGGCCACGCCGGAGCCGGCCGCCGGCGTCCGCCACTGGATGGGCCGCAACGCCTGGCGCTTCGTGCTGCTGTTCGTGGGCGTGTTGCTGCCGTTGGCGGGCTTCGTCGCCCTGGCCGATGAAGTGCACGAGCTGGAGGCGATCTACTTCGACGACCTGCTGTTGTGGAAGCTGCACGCCCTGCATTCGCCGGGCCTGGACCGGTTCTTCGTGCTGCTGTCCAAGCTGGGCTACGAGTGGTTCCTGATTCCGGCCGACGTGCTGATCGTGGGCCTGCTTGCCTGGCGCAAACGCTGGCGCGAGGCCAGTTTCGTCGCGATCTGCTTTGCCGGCTCGGCCCTGTTGAACCTGGGCAGCAAGCGCTTCTTCCAGCGCGACCGGCCCAGCCTGTGGGAGTCCATCGCCCCGGAGAGCACCTTCAGCTTCCCCAGCGGCCATGCCATGGGCTCGATGACCCTGGCCGTCACGCTGGTGCTGCTGGCCTGGAACACCCGCTGGCGCTGGCCGGTGGCCCTTGCCGCGCTTGCTTTCGCGGTCCTGGTGAGCGTCTCGCGCATGTACCTGGGGGTGCATTACCCCTCCGATATCCTGGCCGGCTGGTGTGCCGCCCTGGTCTGGGTGGTAGGGTGCTTCCTGGTCATGTTCCGCCGCCGCCATCCGTGGCGGCATCGCCACTGAAACAAATACGGCGGTAAACTGGCCGAAAGCGGCATGAAAGCGGGCTGCACCCATAGGCTGCTCCATTGGATCAGGCAAGGGTGAGAGGCACAGGGGGAGGGCAGGACAGCATGTCTGTGATGCGCGGACCAGAACGCGATGATGGGGAACCCGGTTCCTTGTGATCGCCACATCCCGCGGCTAGGCTTGCCCCCGTTCACAGTGTTTGACGAGGTTGGCGGATGACGATTCGAGTGTATCTGGTGGACGATCATGCCCTGGTGCGTACGGGCATGAAGATGATCCTCTCCAATGAAACCGACATCGAGGTGGTCGGTGAGGCGGAGAGTGGCGAAGATGCGCTGCCGGATATCCGCCGCCTGCGGCCCGACGTCGTGCTGTGCGATCTGCATCTGCCGGGCGTGAGCGGCATGGAAGTCACCGAGCGCGTGGTCCGTGGCGATCACGGCACCCGCGTGGTGATCGTCTCCGTCCTTGAAGATGGTCCGATGCCCAAGCGCCTGCTCGAAGCCGGTGCTTCCGGCTACATCGGCAAGGCCTGCGATGCACAGGAACTGCTGCGCGCGGTGCGTGATGCCGCACTCGGCCGCCGTTACCTGGGCAACAGCATCGCGCAGAACCTGGCGCTGTCGAACGTGGAAGGCAACCATTCACCGTTCGACACCCTGTCCCCACGCGAACTGGAAGTGGCGCTGCTGCTCACCCAGGGCCTGCGCCAGGAAGACATCGCCAAGCGCCTGAGCCTGAGCGCGAAGACCGTCAATACGCACAAGGCCCGCCTGTTCGAGAAGATGGGCATCAACGACAACATCGCGCTGGCGCGCATGGCCAGCCAGTACGGCCTGGTGGATCCGGCACGCCCGATGTAACCCGCCTTCTGGCGGCGGATGGAAAAACGCCCGGGCATGCCCGGGCGTTTTCGTTCAGTGCGCGCGGACCCGCGCGACGATCTTCGCGGCCTGGGCCGCACTCTCGCGCACCTTGTCCCACTCGCCGCGCTCGATCCAACCGCCCGGCACCATCCACGAACCGCCGATGCAGACCACGTTCTTCTGCTCCAGGTACTCGGCTGCCGTGTCTTCGGTGATGCCACCGGTCGGGCACAGCTTCAGATCCGGGATCGGACCGGCCAGACCCTTGATCATCGCCAGCCCACCCACGGCCGAGGCCGGGAACAACTTGCACACCCGGAAGCCGCGCGCATACAGCGCCAGCATTTCCGTCGGCGAGGCCGCACCCGGCACCACCGGCAGCGGTGCCTGCGCCAGCGCATCGGCCATGTGCGCCGGCGTACCCGGCGTGACCAGGAAATCCGCACCCGCATCGATCGACTGCTGCATCTGCTCCACGGTCAACACCGTGCCCGCACCCACCACCACATCCGGCAGCTCGCGCTTGAGCATGGCGAGCGCGTCCATCGCCACCGGCGTACGCAGCGTCAGCTCGATCGCCGGCAGCCCGCCCTCCAACAACGCCGCGCTGACCGCACGGGCCTGATCCAGCGTATGCACCGTCACCACCGGCAGAATGCCGGCGGCCTTCAACAGGGTTTCAGCGCGTTTCTGATGCTCGACGATGCTCATGCGTTTTCAATCCTTATTCCAAAAAGTACGACGCCAACAACGCGCCGATAAGTGTCGGGAGGCAGCGGGATGGCCCCAACCAGGACCGTTACAGCGCCATGGATGGCGCTGACGAGCCCCCATGGATGGGTTCACGGCGCGTCCTGGTTGGGGCCATCCCGCTGCCTCAACCAGAACATCCGGCCGCCGCGTTTGCGTCAGCTCACGCGTCCTTACCCTCATGCGGCGCATCCGCCGCCGCGGCATCATGCCCAAGCTCGTACTCCGCATCGTAATTCCAGATGCTGCCGTCATCGGCCGCCGGCCCGCACGAAATCGACATCGCGCCCTGATCGGCCGGACCCACCAGGCGGCGGCTCATCGCGAACAGATTGCGGCCCAGATCATGCGCCGCCGGTGCGGTGTTCGGCGCCGGCTCACGTGCCGCGAACTCGGCCGCATCCACCAACAGCTCCAGCGTGCCGGCCTCACCATCCAGACGGATGATGTCGCCCTCGCGCACACGTGCCAGCGGCCCGCCGCGCGAGGCTTCCGGGGTCATGTGGATCGCCGCCGGGAACTTGCCCGACGCGCCCGACAGACGACCGTCGGTAACCAGCGCCACGCGACGGCCCTGGTTCTGCAGCAGGCCCAGCAGCGGCGCCAGCGAATGCAGCTCCGGCATGCCGTTGGAGCGCGGACCCTGGTAACGGACCACCGCCACGAAATCGTGCGGCAGCACACCGGCCGCGTGCAGCTTGTTGAGGACCTGCGGCGCATCGACCACCACCGCCGGCGCTTCGATCGTGCGGAACTCCGGCTTCACCGCCGACAGCTTGATCAGCGAACGGCCGAGGTTGCCGCGCAGCAGGCGCAGGCCGCCCTGGGATTCGAACGGATTGGCCACGCCACGCACCACATCCGGATCGGCGCTCTCGCGCACACCGTCGATGTAGGTCAGCTTGCCGTCGCGCAACGCCGGCTCCTGGCCGTACTGCGGCATGCCGCCTTCGGCCACGGTCTGCAGGTCGGCGTGCATCAGGCCGGCCTCCATCAGCTCACGGAACACGAACGCGGTGCCGCCCGCGGCAGCGAAGCGGTTCACGTCGGCTTCGCCGTTCGGATAGACGCGGGCCAGCAGCGGGATCAGCTGCGAGAGCTGGTCCATGTCGTCCCAGGTCAGCACGATGCCGGCCGCACGCGCCACTGCGATCCAGTGGATGGTGTGGTTGGTCGAGCCGCCGGTGGCCATCAGGGTGACCACGGCGTTGACGATCGCGCGTTCGTCGATCAAGCGGCCGAGCGGTCGGAAGTCGTCGCCCAGCGCGCTGATCTCCAGCGCACGCACAGCTGCCTGGCGGGTCAGTGCATCGCGCAGCGGCGTATCCGGATTGACGAACGAGGCGCCCGGCATCTGCACGCCCATCGCCTCGAGCAGGGTCTGGTTGGAGTTGGCGGTGCCATAGAAGGTGCAGGTGCCGGCGCCGTGGTACGAGGCGGCTTCGGCTTCCAGCAGTTCTTCGCGGGTCGCCTGGCCGGCCGCATAGCGCTCGCGCACTTCGGCCTTCTGCTTGTTCGGAATGCCCGGGGTCATCGGGCCGGCCGGCAGGAAGATCGCCGGCAGGTGGCCGAAAGCGAGCGCACCGATCAGCAGGCCCGGCACGATCTTGTCGCAGACGCCGAGGTAGACGCTGGCATCGAACATGTCATGGCTCAGGCCGATCGCGGTCGACTGGGCGATCACATCGCGCGAGAACAGCGACAGCTCCATGCCGCCGCGGCCTTGGGTGACGCCGTCGCACATCGCCGGCACGCCACCGGCAACCTGTGCGGTCGCGCCGAGTTCGCGCGCGGTTTCGCGCAGGATCTCCGGGTAGTGCTCGAACGGCTGGTGCGCCGAGAGCATGTCGTTGTACGCGGTGATGATGCCCAGGTTGGGCGTCACGCCGCCGCGCAGGCGCGACTTGTCGGTCGGGCCGCACGCGGCGAACCCGTGGGCAAGGTTGCCGCAGCTCAGGCGCGAACGGAACGGACCGTCGCGCAGCGCCGCGTCGACACCGGCCAGGTACGCGGCGCGCGAGGCGACGCTGCGCTGGACGATGCGCTCGGTGATGGCATGGAGTTTGGGATGCAGGCTCATTGGCTACCGGCTATGAGAAGGCGAACGGAACAACACCGGGGCAACTCAGTCACACCAGTGGACGCGCAGTTTCGCGCCGTCGAGATCGATCGCGTTGAGGATGGGATACAGCTGCGGATTGTTGCTTTCCAGCGCGTGCTTGAGCACTTCCAGCTTCTGCTTGCCACGCAGCAACAACAGGCGCTGGCGGCTCTGCTTCAAGCCGTGCGGCGTGAGGGTGATGCGCAGCGGCCACTGGTTCGCACCGGGGCAGCCGGTGGCATCCAGCGCCGCGTAGGGCAGGGTGCTTTCCAGTGCGCGGGTCAAATCCTTCGAACCCGGGAACAGCGAGGCGGTGTGGCCGTCATTGCCCATGCCCAGCACGCTCACGCAGGGACGCTGGCTGTGCCGGGCCTGCAGGTTGGCGCTGTAGACGCACTCGGGCAGCGGCTTGCCGACCCGCACCAGCGGATCGAAATGCGCGCCTTCAGCACGGGTGAGAAAGCTCTCCTTCACCAGCCATGCATTGCTGTCGCGATCCTGCGGCGAGAGCCAGCGCTCATCGACCAGGCTCACTTCCACCCGGTCCCATTGAACGTCCAGCTCGGCCAGTGCCTGGTAGATCGGCGCCGGCGTGGTGCCGCCGGAGAGCAGCATGCGCGCCCGGCCGAACTCGGCGATGTCGCGGTTGAGCTCGGCGGCCATTTCGGCGGCCACGGCCTCGATCCAGCCATCGGCATCGCCATGGCGGATCAGGGTGAAACGATCGGACGTATCCAGGGTATTCATGCGGTGCCTCCCGGCAGATCGCGTTCCACATCCGCCGCATACGCGGCCGCGCCGAGCAGGCCGGGGCTGGGGTGCATCACCGCCAGTGACGGCACCTTGGACATGATCGAAGAGAAGCGGCCCTTGTGTTCAAAGCGCTGGCGGAAGCCGGAGTGCTGCAGCGAATCGAGCATCTTCGGCACCAGGCCGCCGGTCAGGAACACGCCATCCCAGGCGCCCTGCATCAGCACCAGGTCACCGGCGATCGCGCCGAACACCGCACAGAACACATCCACGGTCCGCATCGCCTGCGGGTCGCCATGCAGCGCACGCGCGGTGACGTCCACCGGCTGCAGCTGGCCCGGATCGATGTCGGCCATCTCGCACACGGCGCGATGGATGTTGACCAGGCCGGGTCCGCAGATCAGGCGCTCGTTGGAGACACGGCCGAACTGTTCGGACAGGATTTCCAGGATGCGGATCTCTTCCGGCGTCCCGGGCGGGAAGCTGACGTGGCCACCCTCGGTTTCCAGCGGATAGCAGCGGCCGTGGCGCAGGATCAAGCCGCCCACGCCCAGCCCGGTGCCGGGGCCGATCACCGCGTAGTTGCGCGGCTGGCCCGGCTTGCCCGGCACCCACGCCGCGCCGCCGACCTGGATCACATCGTGCGGCTGCAGCAGCGAGATCGCCATCGCCTGGGCGGCGAAGTCGTTGATCAGGTGCAACTCATCGAAGCCGAGCATGTGCGCGGTGCGCATGCGCGAGATCACCCACGGGTGATTGGTGATGCGCGCTTCGTCACCGTCCACGCGGCCGGCCACGGCGAACACGCCGCGCTTGGCTTCCGCGCCGATCTGTTCGAGATAGTGCCGTGCGGCCTCGCCCAGTGAAGGGAACTCAGCGACGGCGAATTCGCGGATGCTGTCCTGCTGCAGTGGCGCGGCCAGCGAGGTGTCGGCGAGCGCGAAGCGAGCGTTGGTACCGCCGATATCCGCGACGAGGACCGGCTGGGACAACACCGTCATGCCTGGCCACCACGGGCAGCGTCGGCGTCGGCATCGGCGGGCAGGAAGCCGGCAGCTTCTTCCGGACCCCATTCACCGGCCGGGTAGGGCTGCAGCGGCAGCTTGGCTTCCTTCCATGCGTCGCTGACGCTGTCGATCCAGGCCCAGGCCGCGCGCACTTCGTCATCACGCACGAACAGTGCGTGGTTGCCGTTGAAGGCATCCAGGAACAGGCGCTCGTAGGCGATGCGGCGGTGCAGGCCGGTGGGTACGGACAGTTCCAGTTCCAGCGGGTGCAGTTCCAGCGCGCCCCATTCCGGGCCGGCCAGCGAACTCATCAGGCCCAGCTCGATGTTTTCCTGCGGCTGCAGCTGGAAGGTGATCCGGTTCGGGGTGGCGTTGCCGCGGTGCGGTCGTTCGAACAGCCAATGGGTGACCGGCTTGAGTGTGACCACCACGCGGGTGGTGCGCTCGGCCAGGCGCTTGCCGGTGACCAGATGGAACGGCACGCCGGACCAGCGCCAGTTGTCGATATGCGCGGTGACGCCGGCGAAGGTTTCCACATCGCTGCCTTCCGGCGGCTGGTAGGCCTGCGCGGGCTGGCCATTGATGGTGCCGGCGGTGTAGCGGCCACGCACGCTGTCACGCGCGGCGTGCTTGGCATCGAGCGGGCGCAGGGCGCGCAGCACCTTGACCTTCTCATCGCGGATGCGATCGGCTTCCAGCGAGGCCGGCGGCTCCATCGCGACCAGGCACAGCAGCTGCAGGATGTGGCTCTGGACCATGTCGCGCAGCGCACCGGAGCGGGCGTAATACGCATCGCGGCCGTCCACGCCCTCGCTCTCGGCGACCAGGATATGCACCGATTCGATGTAGTTGCGGTTCCACACCGCCTCGAGCAGCGTGTTGCCGAAGCGCAGCGCGATCAGGTTCTGCACCGCGGCCTTGCCCAGGTAGTGATCCAGGCGGAACACGCGGTCTTCGTCGATCCACTGGCCGATGGTGGAGATGATCTCCTCGGCGCTGGCGCTGTCGCTGCCGATCGGCTTTTCCAGCATCAGCCGGTGCGGTGCGGCCAGGGCGCCGCCCTTGGCCAGGCCTTCGCAGGTGGAGATGTACAGGCCCGGCGGGATCGCCAGGTAGCTCACGCACTTGCGGTCGACCAGGTCATGGACCGATTCGGCCACGGACTCGGGATTGCGCAGATCCACCGAACGGTAGTCGATGCGCTGCAGCAGCGAGTGGATGTCGTCCTGGCTGGCCATGGGCATGGCCTGCTGCAGGCGCGGGCGCAGGATCTCGCGGAAGGCCTCGGTATCGTGCGGCGACAGCGCCAGCGCACGGACCTTGAAGTCTTCGGGGAGCAGGCCGTCGCCCAGCAATCGCAGCAGCGAGGGGAACAGATAGCGCTGGGCCAGGTCACCTGTGGCGCCAAACAGGAAGAGGGTGTCGTGCATCGCTCGAGTTTCAGATCCGGGTGACATCGTTGTCAATCGCTTCTCGTCTATGTTCTCGGGGGTCGGGCGGGGTCCGTTGTCTGCTTGTTGCAGGTGCAGCACGCCCCATGGATTCCGCCCGGCATGATGGCCTGCCGACCGGGTGTCGTGGGAGATATCGCATCCTCCCCGGCATCCCGATCACGGCCGACCATCGGATAGTGCCACGTGAAAACGTTTACATGGCAGAATGCGCAGACTGTATTCGATTGCAGTGGTCGCCGTCATGCGGCACCACGCCATCGACCTGCCATCGGGAGGGCCGAAGGCAGTTCCGCATAACAGCCCGGAGACCGGGCGGACTGGAATGGTGATATGGCAAAAGTGCAGTTGCAGGGCGTTCGCAAGGTCTACGACAACGGTCAGGTGGCCGTGCAGGGCGCGACCTTCGAAGTGGCCGATGGTGAATTGATGGTGCTGGTGGGGCCGTCGGGGTGTGGCAAGTCCACACTGCTGCGCATGGTCGCCGGCCTGGAGGAGATCAGTGGCGGCACGCTGACCATCGGCGAGCGCGTGGTCAACGACGTGGCGCCGAAGGATCGTGACATCGCCATGGTGTTCCAGAGCTACGCGCTCTACCCGCACATGACCGTGGCCGAGAACCTGGCCTTCGGCCTGAAGCTGCGCGGCCACGACAAGGCGACGATCAGCAAGCGGGTCAGCGAGGCGGCCGAAACGCTGGGTCTGACCGACATGCTCGACAAGCTCCCCAAGGCGATGTCCGGCGGCCAGCGCCAGCGCGTCGCGCTGGGCCGCGCCCTGGTGCGTGAGCCGGCGGTGTTCCTGCTGGATGAGCCGCTCTCCAACCTGGATGCCAAGCTGCGCCACAGCGTGCGTACGGAAATCGCGCAGCTGCACCGCAAGCTCGGCACCACGATGATCTACGTGACCCACGATCAGGTGGAAGCGATGACCCTGGGCCAGCGCATCGTGGTGCTCAAGGACGGCGTGATCCAGCAGATCGATACCCCGATGGCGCTGTATGACCGTCCGGCCAACCTGTTCGTGGCCGGCTTCCTCGGCAGCCCGGCGATGAACGTGCTGCGCGGCACCCTGCAGCGCACCGACAGTGGCTATGCCGTGCAGGACACCGGGCTGACCGCGCCGCTGGGCCAGGCCCGGATCGATCAGGCGTGGGTCGGCAAGGCGATCGCCGTGGGCGTGCGCCCGGAGCATCTGCAGCCGGCCGCCGCCGGGGATGCGACCGCGTTCGAGGCGATGATCGATGGCATCGAGCCGGTCGGCAACGAGATCTTCGTCAACATGACCAGTGGCGGCCAGCCGTTGGTGATGCGCGTGGCGCCGCAGGCGTTGCCCTCGGTGGGCGAGCCGATCCGTGTGGCGATCCACCCGCAGGGCCTGCATTTCTTCGATGCAGAGACCGGCGAGCGGTTGAACGACGCGTAACACGCGGCCGGGTTACGGGGTTGCCGGCCAGCGGCCGGCACTACCCGTGCCCGAATCCGGCAGTGCCACCAGATCCGGCAGTGCCACCAGATCCGGCAGTGCCACGAGATCCGGCAGTGTCACCAGATCCGGCAGTGCCACGAGATCCGGCAGTGCCACCAGATCCGGTAGTGCCGGCCGCTGGCCGGCTCCCCGTACACCCATCAACGTTCATGGCGTGCCGCATCGATCAACGGTCGATGCCTACCGGGTCTACCGCGCCAGACCGTCCAGCAAGGGCAGGTGAGCGGCCTGGACCCCGCCGACGCTCAACGGCTCCGGCGCGATCTCCAGCGGCAGTACCGCCAGGGCCAGGTCACCGGCCACCGACGCGACCGTGCCGATCGCCGCCTCGTTCTGATGTACCTGCGTGCCGCTGGTCGTGCCCTCCACGACCCGCAGCAGCTGCAGGGCGCGCTTGGCCTTGCCCAGGAAATGGGTGCGGGCCACGATTTCCTGGCCCGGGTAGCAGCCCTTCTTGACGCTGTACCCGTTCAGGCGGTCCAGCCCCAACTGCTGTGGCGTCCACTGCTCGCGCTGATCGGCGTCCAGTCGCGGCAGCCCGTAGCGCAGGTCGGACTGGCGCCAGGCCAGCGCGATATCCGCACTGTCGGCCGCAGCGGCCACGGCATCGGCCGCGCCGATCCGCAGGCTGCGCGGAAGCACATCGCTGCCGAGGTCCAGTTCGAGGTTTTCGCCGGCAAGTTGCGCAATCGCGGCCCCGGAGGCCGCTTCCGGCGCGGTGAAGCTCGCCACCACGGCCAGGTCGTTGCGCACCTCGATCCGGACCTTGCGGCGGAATACAAAACGCTGCAACTGCGACGCAATCGCATCGGCGTCGCCGTCGGCGAGCAGCAGCACGATGCGCTCCTCCTCCAGCCGCAACAGCTGGAACACAGCAATGGTGCGGCCCTTGGCCGTCAGCCAGGCACTCCACTGCCAATGCCGCAGGGGCAGGGCGGTGACATCGCTGGAGAATTGGGCATGGGCAAAGGCGGCCGCATCGGCACCGCTGAGACTGAGCAGCTGGTGACCGGAAAGGCGCGAAAAGCCGGCGAAATCGGAGGGCAGGTTGTCAGGCACGTGAACGGGGTCTAAAATTTGTGCGTTGCGAGAACACCCATGATAGGCCAAACAACCCCCACTCCAGATTCTGAAGCTGAAGGCACGCTGGTACCGGAGGAGCAACCGCTCCCCGCGACGCCGGCAGTGCCTTTGGAAATCGGCGGCCGCGGCGGACTTGATCCGGTGCGGTACGGAGATTGGGAAAAAAACGGACGCTGCATCGATTTTTGATCAGCATTGAGCCAACGCGGCATTGCGCCGCCCAGCCGAGATAACGAGCCCAGCGAATGGCCGCCAGAGAACGTCCCCTTTCCCCGCACCTTCAGGTGTATCGCTGGCAGATTCAGATGGCCACCTCGATCCTGCATCGAGCGACCGGCATCTTTCTGTCTGTTGGAGCCCTGATCATTGCCGGCGGCCTGCTCGCCCTGATGATGGGTCCTGAATCCTGGAACTGCTTCACCGGCCAGGCCGGTAGCTGGTACGGCAAGCTCTTCCTGTTCGCCTGGACCTGGTCCTTCGCCTACCACCTGTGCAATGGCATCCGCCATATCGTGCAGGACTTCGCGATCGGCTTCTCCATCCCCGCCTTCGTGCGCAGCAGCTGGGTCTCGGTGTTCGCCAGCCTGGTGATCACCGCCCTGATCTGGGCCTATGTCTTCATGGGAGCGGCCGCATGAACAAGTACCGTACCCCGCTGAAGAACGTGCGTGGCCTGGGCGCCGCCAAGACCGGCACCGAGCACTTCGTGATGCAGCGCCTGACCGCCACCGCGCTGGTCGGCCTGAGCATCTGGTTCCTGGTGTTCGTGCTGAGCCTGATCGGCGCCGATTACGTGACCGCCACCGACGCGGTGTCCAAGCCGTGGAACGCGGTGCTGCTGGTCGGCTTCCTGGTCGCGATGTTCTGGCATGCCCAGCTCGGCCTGCAGGTCGTGCTGGAAGACTACATCCACAATTCGCTGCTGGCCCTGGCGCTGCAGACCACGGTGAAGTTCATCGCCGTGCTCGGCGGGATCGTCAGTGTTTTTGCGGTCGCCCGCATCGCGCTCGGCGTCGCCTGAGTCCAGGCACCAAGACAGGAATCCAGATTAGATGTCCGCTTACAAGATTACGGAACACAAGTACGACATGGTCGTGGTCGGCGCCGGCGGTGCTGGCCTGCGCGCCACGTTCGGTCTTGCCGCCAAGGGCCTGCAGACGGTCTGCCTGACCAAGGTCTTCCCGACCCGTTCGCACACCGTGGCCGCGCAGGGCGGTATTTCCGCCGCGCTGGGCAACATGGGTGAAGACGACTGGCGCTACCACTTCTTCGACACCATCAAGGGCTCGGATTGGCTGGGTGACCAGGACGCCATCGAGTACATGTGCCGCGAAGCGATCCCGGCCATCATCGAACTGGAACACTATGGTGTGCCGTTCAGCCGTACCGAAGAAGGCAAGATCTACCAGCGCCCGTTCGGCGGCATGACCACCAAGTACGGCGAAGGCCCGTCCGCGCAGCGCACCTGCGCCGCGGCCGACCGTACCGGCCACGCCATGCTGCACACGCTGTACCAGCAGTCGCTGGCGCACAACGCGCGCTTCATGATCGAGTACTTCGCGCTCGACCTGATCTTCGATGACGAAGGCGTCTGCCGCGGCGTGCTCGCGCTGGACATGGCCGACGGCTCGCTGCACCTGTTCCGCGCCCATGGCGTGGTGCTGGCCACCGGCGGCTACGGCCGCGCCTACTTCAGCGCCACCTCGGCCCACACCTGCACCGGCGACGGCGGCGGTCTGGTCATGCGTGCCGGCCTGCCGATGCAGGACATGGAGTTCGTGCAGTTCCACCCGACCGGTATCTACGGCGCGGGCTGCCTGATCACCGAAGGCGTGCGTGGCGAAGGCGGCATCCTGCGCAACAGCAACGGCGAGCGCTTCATGGAGCGCTATGCACCGCACTACAAGGATCTGGCCTCGCGCGACGTGGTGTCGCGCTCGATGACCATCGAGATCCGCGAAGGCCGCGGCGTCGGCGAGCACAAGGATCACATCCTGCTCGACCTGACCCACCTCGGCCCGGGCGTGATCGACGACAAGCTGCCGGGCATCGCTGAAAGCGCCCGCATCTTCGCCGGCGTGGACGTGCACAAGCAGCCGATCCCGGTCATCCCGACCGTGCACTACAACATGGGCGGCATCCCGACCAACTACCACGGCGAAGTCGTGCGCAAGGTCGGCGACAACCCCGATGCGGTCGTGCCGGGCCTGTACGCCATCGGCGAAGCGGCCTGCGTGTCCGTGCACGGCGCCAACCGCCTGGGCTCGAACTCGCTGCTGGATCTGGTCGTGTTCGGCCGTGCGGTGGCCAACCGCTGCGCCGACACCATCAAGTCCGGGGCACCGCACAAGACCCTGCCGTCCGATGCCTGCGACAAGGCCCTGGGCCTGCTCGACAAGCTGCGTTACGCCAACGGCGACACCCCGACCTCGGTCATCCGCGATCGCATGCAGCGCACCATGCAGAACGACGCGGCGGTGTTCCGTACCAGCAAGACGCTGGAAGAGGGCTGCACCAAGATGGCCGAGATCTTCGACTCCTTCCAGGACGTCAAGGTCTCCGACCGTTCGCTGGTGTGGAACTCGGACCTGATCGAAACCTACGAGCTGAACAACCTGCTGCTCAACGCGGTGGCGACGATCAACTCGGCCGAACAGCGCAAGGAAAGCCGCGGCGCGCATGCGCATGAGGACTTCCCGGACCGCGACGACGTCAACTGGCAGAAGCACACGCTGGTCAACGTCGACGAGAACGGCAAGTGCGAGTTCGACTACCGTCCGGTCCACATGTACACGCTGAGCAAGGACGTGGACGTCGTCCCGCCCAAGCCGCGCGTTTACTAAGAGACCTGCGGCATGACCTCCGTCCACGCAGCGCTCGCCACCGCCACCTCCCGCACGGGTGGGGTGGTGCGTGCGCCGCGGGCCGGTGGTGTCGACTTCCTCATCTTCCGTGCTACCCGCGCCTGCTCTGCAGCGCGAGCCGCCTGAGCCAACGAGAACAGCCATGGCCGAGTTTTCCCTCCCCAAGAATTCCAAGATCGGAAAGGGCAAGCACTTCCCCGCCCAGACCGGTGCGAAGAACACCCGCACCTTCAAGATCTACCGCTGGAGTCCCGACGACGACAGCAATCCGCGCACCGATACGTATGAGATCGATCTGGACGCCTGCGGCCCGATGGTCCTGGACGCGCTGATCAAGATCAAGAACGAGATCGATCCGACCCTGACCTTCCGCCGTTCGTGCCGCGAGGGCATCTGCGGTTCGTGCGCGATGAACATCGACGGCACCAACACGCTGGCCTGCACCCGCGCGATTGCCGATTGCGGCAAGGCTGAAGTGCCGATCTACCCGCTGCCGCACATGAGCGTGGTCAAGGATCTGGTGCCGGACCTGACCCACTTCTACGCGCAGTACGCCTCGATCAAGCCGTGGATCCGTACCCAGACCCCGCCGCCGCCGGATCGTGAGCGCCTGCAGTCGCCGGAAGACCGCAAGAAGCTCGATGGCCTGTACGAGTGCATCCTGTGCGCCTGCTGCTCGACCAGCTGCCCGAGCTACTGGTGGAACGGCGAGCGTTACCTGGGCCCGGCCATCCTGCTGCAGGCCTACCGCTGGATCATCGACTCGCGCGATGAAGACACCGGTGCGCGCCTGGACGAGCTGGAAGACCCGTTCAAGCTGTACCGCTGCCACACCATCATGAACTGCTCGCGGACCTGCCCGAAGGGCCTGAACCCGGCGCTGGCCATTGCCGAGATCAAGAAGCTGATGATGGCGCGCCGCGCCTGATCCACGTATGTCCTGTAGAGCCACGCCATGCGTGGCTTCGCAGAAAAAGATCGAAACAGTAGAGCCACGCCATGCGTGGCTTTGCAGAAAATGATCGAAACGGTAGAGCCACGCCATGCGTGGCTTTGCAGAAAAAGATCGAAACGGTAGAGCCACGCCATGCGTGGCTTTGCCTTATCTGGAAACGCAGAAAATGGACGAAGCAACCGAACTGAAAAAGCTGCGCTGGCGTTGCCGCCGCGGCATGCGCGAGCTGGACCAGCTGTTCGGCCGTTATCTGGACCGTTGCTGGCTGCAGGCACTGACAGACGAGCGCGAGGTTTTCCTGTTCCTGCTCGAGAGCGAGGACGATAAGTTGTGGCGCTGGTTCATGGGTTACGAGGAGTGCCCGCATGCCGCGCCCGCCGCCCTCATCGCCCGGATCCGCGCCCTTCCAGCGTGAGTGGTATCCCTCGCGCTGGCAGTGCCGCGCGCTGATCGCCATGGGCGCTGTGATGCCCTGGGCAGTGTGGGCGACCGATCTGCCCGCGCCGTGGGGCGTGCCGCTGGGCATGGTGGCGATGGCCGGCACCTGGTGGGAGGCGTGGCGATATGCGCGCCGCCCGGGCTGCGTCTTCGTGATTCCGGCGGACGAAGACCCGGTGCAGGTGGATGGCGAGCCGGTCGAGGCGCTGCAGATGCGGTGCCGCGGCCCGCTGCTGGTGCAGCTGGGGTGGCGCCAGGACGGCCGCCGCCATTGGCGCCTGTTCTGGCCCGATACCCTTCCCCCGGGGCAGGCACGTGAACTGCGACTAGCCGTCCGGGCACACTGCATTTCCCGTTCACCCCCTGCAGTGGCACCATAGCCTGAATTGTCCGGCGTACCTGCATGTTCAAACCCATACCTGTCTCGATTGGCCTGCGCTACCTGCGCGCCAAACGCCGCAACGGCTTCATCTCCTTCATCTCCATGGCCTCGATCCTCGGCATTGCCCTGGGCGTGACCGTGCTGATCACCACGCTTGCCGTCATGAGCGGTTTCCAGAAGGAAATCCGCGATCGCCTGCTGCAGATGACCGCGCATACCACCATCACCACCGACGGCGCCCCGATGGCCGATTGGGCGCATGCGGTGGAGGTGGCCAAGAAGGATCCGCGGGTTGCCGGCGCGGCGCCGTACATCGAAATCCAGGCCATGCTCAGCGGTCCCCGCGTGCAGGGCGCCATCGTGCAGGGCATCGACCCGGCGCTGGAGCCGAACGTCTCGGTGATCAACCAGAAGGTCAAGAAAGGCAGCTTCGACAGCCTGACCGCGGGCAGCTACAACCTGCTGGTCGGCCAGGAACTGGCGATCTACCTCGGTGTCGGCGTCGGCGATACCGTGCTGGTCACGTTGGCCGAAGTGCAGGGCACGCCGATCGGCGCGATCCCGCGCATGAAACGCTTCACCGTGAGCGGCATCTTCGAAGCCGGTTACAACGAGGTCGACCGCGGCGTGGCCTACGCCAACATGGCCGATCTGGAAAAAGTACTGCGCGTCGATGGCGTCACCGGTGTGCGCCTGAAACTGCATGACATGGACAAGGCGCTGGAGGTCGGCGTCGATCTGGCCCACAACCTGACCGGTGCCTACCGGGTCAGCGACTGGACCCAGCAGAACGCCAACCTCTACCACTCGCTACGCATGGAGAAGGTGGTGATGGGCATCCTGCTCTCGCTGATCATCGCCATGGGCGCGTTCAACCTGGTCTCCTCGCAGGTGATGCTGGTCACCGACAAGCAGGCCGACATCGCGATCCTGCGCACCCTGGGCCTGACCCCGGGCGGCGTCATGCAGGTGTTCATGGTGCAGGGCTCGCTGATCGGCATCTTCGGTACCGTGCTCGGCGTGATCGGTGGCATCACCCTGACCTTGAACCTGGAGCGCATCCTCGGCGCAATCGAGACGCTGTTCAACGTCAAGCTGCTGCCGGAGGACGTTTACTACATCACCGGCCTGCCGACCGACATGCAGACCCCGGACATCATCGTGATCACCGCCGTGGCGCTGGTCATGAGCTTCCTTGCCACCCTGTATCCCGCCTGGCGCGCGGCACGTACCCAGCCGGCGGAGGCCCTGCGTTATGAATGAAGCACTCACCCTGGGCCAGGAAGTCATCCGCGCCGAAGCGCTGGCCAAGACCTATGCCGAAGGCCGCATGCAGACCCCCGTGTTCAACGGGCTGGACCTGCGCGTGGCGGCCGGCGAGACCGTGGCCATCATCGGCGCTTCCGGCGCCGGCAAAAGCACCCTGCTGCATCTGCTCGGTGGCCTGGATACGCCGACGGCGGGCGAGGTCTACGTGGCCGGCCAGCGCATGTCCGGCCTGTCCGACAGCCAGCGCGGCCAACTGCGCAACCGCGCGCTCGGCTTCGTCTACCAGTTCCATCACCTGCTGCCCGAATTCACCGCGCTGGAAAACGTGATGATGCCGGTGCTGCTGGGTGGCGAAGAAGTGGTCGACGCGCGCACCCGTGCGCAGGCGCTGCTGGAATCGGTCGGCCTGGGCCATCGCCTGGACCACAAGCCGGGCGAGCTGTCCGGCGGTGAACGCCAGCGTGCGGCCGTCGCCCGCGCCTTGGTCAATCGCCCGGCCTGCGTGCTCGGTGATGAGCCGACCGGCAACCTGGATGACAAGACCGCCGCGACCGTGTTCGAGCTGATGCTCGAGCTCAACCGCGCGCACCACACCAGCCTGGTGCTGGTGACCCACGACCGCTCCCTGGCGCGCAAGCTGGACCGCGTGCTGGAGTTGCGCGAAGGGCGGCTGCACAGCCTGGCGCACAGCGAGGTCTGAGCAGGCAGCAGCGCCTGCCTGGGCGCTGAACACCCGGCGGGTTCCTCTCGCCGGGACCACGCCGGGCGGCGCATGATCGGCGCACAGTCCCCAGCAGGAGGCGTCATGAAGCAGACCCTCGCCATCGCGGACCTGTGCCTTGGGCTGGCCGCGTGCGCCAGTACCGGCCGCCTATCCACCGCGCAGAAGCTCGATCTCTACCGCGCCCACGCCGGGCCGCCGCAGCAGGACATGCCGCTGTACGGCTCGCTGTCGGGCTGGACGGCTCTCGGCGACAGTGCGCTGGCGGTCTGGACGCGCCCGAGCGAGGGCTATCTGCTGGATCTGGCCGGACCGTGCCAAGGGTTGGACTACGCCTCGGCGATCGGCCTGACCAGCCGGATCGGGCGCGTTTCGTCACGCTTTGACAAGGTGCTGGTGCGCGACCCGACGGCCGGCCCGGTGAATCTGCCGTGCTTCATCAGCAGCATCCGCAAGCTGGATACCAAGGCGTTGCGGGCGTCCGAGCAGGAGCTGCGCCAGGCGCAGGTGCAGGAGCGCGAAGAAGGCCAGCAGGCGCCGACCCCGTAGTGCCGGCCGCTGGCCGGCCAAGGCATACCGACGAGGGCACCACGATCCCGCGATCGCCACAACCTCGCGGTCGCCACATCCTCGCGGTAGATACCGTCCGTGGGTCGGTATCAGCGGCGATCAGGCCTCCGGTACGAACCCGGCCGGCTTCTCCGCGCCACCGCTGAACAGGTATTTCACCAGCTCTTCTTCCAGGAACGCGCGGTGCTTGGGATCGCGCGGCGACAGCCGGTTTTCATTGATCAGCATGGTCTGGTGCGCCAGCCACGCGGCCCACGCCGGCTTGCCGATGTGGTTGAAGATGCGCTGGCCCAGTTCGCCGGGGTAGGGCACGAAGTCCAGGCCTGCGGCGTCGCGTTGTTCGTACTGGCAGAAAACGGTGCGGGGCATAGCGTTACTCGTTGTCTTGGGATGTTGCTGCGCGCCGCATTGTACGGCGCTTGGGCTGAGCGGGCGGTGCACCCGTTTCCAGCAGCTTGCGGATCGGCGCGGGCAGGCCGAGCGTGGCCAGTTCCTCGGCGGCGACCCAGCGCCGCCCTGCATCGTTGCCGCGCGCACCCTGTACGGTTGCCACCAGCACCTGCAGATGCAACCGGTAGTGGCTGAAGGTGTGCTCCAGCAGCGGCAGCGGCTCGGCGTCGTCCAGCGAGCCGTCGATGTGCGCGTCGAACCAGTCCTGCAGGGCGATCCCGCTGTCGGCCTGGGGCAGGGTCCATAACTGCGCCCAGATGCCGGTGTCCGGCCGTTTCTGCAGTAGTACGCGGCCGCGTGCGTCGCGCAGCAGCAACGCTACCGCCTCGCGCTCAGGCAGGGTCTTGCCCGGTTTGGGCGTCGGCAGCTGATCGGTGCGGCCTTCACGACGGGCAACGCAGGTCGCCTGCAGCGGACAGATCACGCAGGCGGGCCTGCTGCGGCTGCAGACGCTGGCGCCCAGGTCCATCTGCGCCTGGGTGTAATCGACCATGCGCGTGCCAGGCACCTGCGCTGCGTGCGCCTCGGCGACCGCCCACAGCTGCTTTTCGATCGCCGGCAGGCCGGGAAAGCCCTCGATGCCGTGATAGCGGGTCAGTACGCGCTTGACGTTGCCATCGAGAATCGCGAACCGGTCATTCCAGGCCTGGCTGAGGATCGCGCCCGCAGTGCTGCGGCCGATGCCCGGCAGCGCATGCAGTGCATCGAAATCACGCGGCAGCTCGCCGCCATGCAGGTCCACGCAGCGCTGCGCGGCGGCATGCAGGTTGCGTGCACGGGCGTAGTACCCCAATCCCGCCCACTGCGCCATCACCGCGTCATTGCTGGCGGCGGCCAGGTCGGGCAGGGTCGGGAACGCCGCGAGGAACTTCAGGAAGTACGGGATGACCGTGCTGACCTGGGTCTGCTGCAGCATGATCTCCGACAGCCACACCCGGTACGGCGAGCGCGGGTGCTGCCACGGCAGGTCATGCCGGCCGTGATCGTCGAACCAGTGCAGCAGCCGCGAGACGAAGACATCGTCGGTCGGCAACGGGGCGCTGGCGGTAGGCTGGCGGGTCATGCAGATTCCGGAGAAGGACGGGAGCCACGCCATGCGTGGCTGCATCGGCAGCCGGGGAGACCGGTCACGGAGGTGAAGCAGCCACCCATGGGGTGGCTCTACAAGTGAAGCCGCTGCCTGGCCCGGCGGTGATCAGGCGCCGAGTGCTTCGGGCAGCAGGGCGTCTACAAAGGCTTCCGGGTCGAACACGCGCAGGTCTTCCGGGCGCTCGCCGATGCCGCAGAAGCGGATCGGAATGCCGAACTCGCGGGCGAGCGCGAACACCACGCCGCCCTTGGCGGTGCCGTCCAGCTTGGTCACCACCAGGCCGGTCACGTTGACCGCCGCGTGGAACTGGCGCAGCTGCGAGAGCGCGTTCTGGCCGGTGGTGCCATCGATGACCATCAGCACTTCATGCGGCGCATTGGCATCGATCTTGCCGAGCACGCGGCGGATCTTGCCGAGCTCGTTCATCAGGCCGGCCTGGGTATGCAGGCGGCCGGCGGTATCGGCGATCAGCACCTCGGTGCCGCGTGCCTTGCCGGCCTGCAGTGCATCGAAGGCGACCGAGGCCGCATCGGCGTTCTGACCTTGCGCGACCACGGCCACGCCGTTGCGTTCGCCCCAGGCCTGCAACTGCGCGACGGCAGCGGCACGGAAGGTATCGCCGGCGGCCAGCATCAGGCTGTGGCCGTCGTCCTTGAAGCGCTTGGCCAGCTTGCCGATGGTGGTGGTCTTGCCGACGCCGTTGACGCCGACGGTGAGCACCACGAACGGCTTGGCGGTGCGGTCGATGACCAGCGGCCTGGCGACCGGCTGCAGGATCGCGATCAGCTCGGCGCGCAGCGCGGTGAGCAGCGCATTGGCATCGGTGAACTCGCGCGCCTTCATGCGCTTGCGCAGGCCTTCGACCAGCGCCGTGGTCGCGCCGACGCCGACATCGGCGGTGATCAGCGCGGTTTCCAGTTCGTCGAGCAGGTCGTCATCGAGCTTGGGATTGCGCGAGAACAGGCCGCCGAAACTGCGTGCGATCACGCTGTTGCGCAGGCGCTCGCGCCAGCCGCTCTTGCCGGCAGCGGCGGGGGCCATGTCCTGGGAGGTCGGTCGCTCGGTCACGATGGTCGGGGCGACCGGGGCAACCGTAGTGATCGGAGCTGGAACAGCCGACGGCGCAACGACGGCCGGCGCCGGGTTGCTCACGGGAGCGGCCGGAATCGGGGTGGGCGCGGCGGGCGCGACACGGGCCTCCAGCGGCGGCTCTTGAACCGGTGCAGCTACCGTCGGGGCAGGGGAGATAGGCTCCTGAACAACTGGCGCGGCCACCGCGGGTGCAGGGGCTGCCGGCGCCGGGGTCACCGGGGCAGGCACCACAGGTGCAGCCACCACGGGCGCGGGAATGACCGGCGCGGGAACCACTGGGGTCGGCGCGATCACGCGCTCCACCGGCGCGGCTGGCTCGGGAGCGGGAACAGGGGTTTCCACCACGGGCGGCAGCGGCGCAGGCGCCGGCGGTGCAGCAGGCTCGGTCCTGGCCTGCGGGAACGCGGCAGCCAACTCCTCGGCGGAGTAATGCTGGGTCTTGGCCGCCTCTTGCGGGGCGTCCTGGGGCTTTTTGCGACGGAAGAAGCTGAGCATTGGCAAAAGACGCTGAAATCAGAGGGCTATGCTACCACTGCGCCCCGAATGCCCATGGGCGTGCAGGTGCGGTGGGGCGGGACTCAAGTAATGGCCGATGCGGCCGTTACCGGTTGTGAAGGGCTGCGCCATGCGGGCGCGGCCGGGACCGCGAAACGGTGAACGATGAGCGTGATGTCCATTGCCAGCGCCGGCATGCGTGCCGCTTCGCTGGGCGTACAGGCGGCCGTCTCCAACGTGGCGCGATTGCCGGTGGCTGATTCCACGCGGCTGGGGATCGCGCAGGCCGCAACGGCAGGGGGCGGTGTCACCGCCACCGTGGTCGCCGCACCTGACGATGCCAACGCGCCCATCGCGGATCTGCTCACCGCCAAGCAGGCTGCGCTGGCGTTTGCCGCCAACGCCACCGTGATCCGGCGTCAGGACGAGATGCTGGGCACCTTGCTCGATCGCTGGGCCTGACCCGAGCGCACGCGCTGACCGCCGCGCGGCGCCATGCACCATCAACCGCGGCGGGCGCCGACCCGTGGCCGGCACCCACCTGCAGCACGACTTACGCCGACAGCTCCAACAACAGCTTGTTGAGCCGGCGCACATACGCTGCCGGGTCCTTCAGCGTGTCGCCCGCGGCCAGCGCGGCCTGATCGAACAGCACGCGGCTCAGGTCGTCGAAGCGCGCGGCATCGCCTTCCTGATCCAGCTTGGCGATCAGCGGATGGGCAGGGTTGAACTCGAACACCGGCTTGCTGTCCGGCACCTTCTGCCCACTGGCTTCCAGGATCTGGCGCATCTGCAGGCCCAGATCCTGCTCGCCGATCGCCAGGATCGCCGGGGAGTCGGTCAGGCGGTGCGAGACGCGCACGTCGGCGACGTCATCACCCAGCGCGGTCTTGATGCGGTCCACCAGCGCCTGCTTGTCCTTGGCGACGGCTTCCTGGGCCTGCTTGTCTTCGGCGCTTTCCAGCGCGCCCAGGTCCAGGTCGCCACGGGCGACATCGACGAACGACTTGCCATCGAACTCGGTCAGGTACCCCATCAGCCATTCGTCGATGCGGTCGGTGAGCAGCAGCACTTCCACGCCCTTCTTGCGGAACACTTCCAGGTGCGGGCTGTCCTTGACCTGGGTGTGGCTGTCGCCGGTCAGGAAGTAGATCTTGTCCTGGCCCTCGATCATGCGGCCCACGTAGTCGGCCAGCGAGACGCTGGGCTCGCCACTGGCATCATGGGTGGAGGCGAAGCGCAGCAGGCCGGCGATCTTTTCGCGGTTGCCATAGTCTTCGGCCGGGCCCTCCTTGAGCACCTGGCCGAACTGCTTCCAGAAGCCGGCATAGACCTCCGGCTTGTCCTTGGCCAGCTTCTCCAGCATGTCCAGCGAGCGCTTGGTCAGCGCCGACTTCATCGAATCGATGACCGGGCCGGACTGCAGGATTTCGCGCGAGACGTTCAGCGACAGGTCGTTGGAATCCACCACGCCCTTGATGAAACGCAGGTACAGCGGCAGGAACTGCTCGGCCTGGTCCATCACGAAGACGCGCTGCACGTACAGCTTCAGGCCCTTGGGCGCGTCACGGTGGTACAGATCGAACGGCGCATGGCCGGGCACGTACAGCAGCGAGGTGTACTCCAGCTTGCCTTCGACCTTGTTGTGGCTCCACGCCAGCGGATCCTGATGGTCGTGCGCGGCGTGCTTGTAGAACTCCTGGTACTCGGCGTCGCTGATCTCGGTCCGCGGGCGCGTCCACAGGGCGCTGGCACGGTTGACGGTCTCCCATTCAACCTCGGCCGGGGCGTCGTCGCCGTGGTGTTCCTTGACCATCTGGATCGGCAGGCCGATGTGGTCGGAGTACTTCTTGATGATGCCGCGCAGGCGCCAGCCGTCGGCGAAGTCGCGCTGGTCGTCCTTCAGGTGCAGCACGATGCGGGTGCCGCGCTCGGGCTTGTCGATGGGTTCCACGTCGAACTCGCCTTCGCCGCGCGAGGACCAGTGCACGCCCTCGCTGGCGGGCAGGCCGGCGCGACGGGAATAGACGTCGACCTGGTCGGCGACGATGAAGGCGCTGTAGAAGCCGACGCCGAACTGGCCGATCAGCTGGGAGTCCTTCTTCTGGTCGCCGGAGAGCTGGCGCAGGAAGTCGCCGGTGCCGGATTTGGCGATGGTGCCCAGGTGGGCGATCGCTTCATCCCGGCTCATGCCGATGCCGTTGTCGTCGATGGTCAGGGTGTTGGCCGTGGCATCGAAACTGACGCGGATGCGCAGGTCGCCGTCGTTTTCGAGCAGGGCCGGCTGGGTCAGCGCTTCGAAGCGCAGCTTGTCCGAGGCGTCGGCCGCGTTGGAGATGAGCTCGCGAAGGAAGATTTCCTTGTTGGAGTACAGCGAGTGGATCATCAGCTGCAGCAGCTGTTTGACTTCGGTCTGGAAGCCCAGGGTTTCTTTTTGGGTCTGCACGGTCATGGGTCGTGTTGCTCCTTGGGACATTGCCGCGCCCGGCGCGGCGGCTGGCTCAAGGGGTAGGGGTGGATTGTCCCGAATTCAAGAGTGTCGGCAGCCTCGGGGGCTGAATCGCAAGCAGGAGCGCGGCGCCTGCATGTCCGTGTGGGAGGGCGGCGGGTACGGGGGGCCGGGACGCGGCGTGAACCCATCCATGGGGCCTCGTGGGCAGCATCCATGCTGCGCAACGGTCCCGGCCCCCGTACCCGCCACCCTCTACAAGGTGGGTCGGACGTGCGACAGGTAGAGCCACGCCATGCGTGGCTGCATTTCATTCCAGCATCGGGATGCCTGGCAGAGACAGCGACCGGACCGCCTAGAATGTCGTCCTGAACCGCCTGCCATCCGTGCCCATGACTCTCTTCCGACCGTTCGCCCATCCCGCTTCCATCTGTCTCCGGAGCCACGCATGAAGCCGCGTCAGCCGGCGGGGGCCGTGGGCCAGGTGCGGATCATCGGGGGCAAGTGGCGCAATACGAAGCTGCCGGTGCCGCTGTCACCGGGGCTGCGGCCCAGCAGTGACCGGGTGCGGGAGACGCTGTTCAATTGGCTGATGCCGCGGCTGGGTGGGGCGCGGGTGCTGGATCTGTTCGCCGGCAGCGGGGCGCTGGGTCTGGAGGCGGTGTCGCGAGGGGCGGCGCAGGCGACGCTGGTGGAGCGCGATGTCGCATTGTCCCGCCAGTTGCGCGAGTCGGTCGCCAAGTTGGGCGCGCAGGAGCAGATCGCGGTGGTACAGGCCGATGCGCTGCAGTGGCTGCGTCAGCCGGCCGGAGCGCTGGCGGATATCGTGTTCATCGATCCGCCGTTCGCCGATGGGCTGTGGGAGGCGGTGATCACCGGGCTGCCGTCACATCTGGCCGCCGATGCCTGGCTGTACGTGGAGTCCCCGGCCGATCAGGCGCCGAGGATGCCCGCGCCGTGGCTGCTGCACCGCGAGGGGGGGACCCGGGAGGTGCGTTTTGCCCTGTATCGCCGCGCCACTGCTACACTTTCACCAGACCAACACGCGTAGCTGACGTATGACCGTGGCCAACCGCCGCATTGCCGTGTACCCGGGCACCTTCGATCCGATCACCAACGGTCACATCGATCTGGTGAACCGCGCTGCGCCCTTGTTCGAGAAGGTGGTGGTGGGCGTGGCGCAGAGTCCGTCCAAGGGGCCGACCCTGCCGCTGGAGCAGCGTGTGCAGCTGGCCCGCGATGCGCTGGGCCACAACCGCAACGTGGAAGTGCGTGGTTTCGATACCCTGCTGGCGCATTTCGTGCGCTCGGTGCAGGGCGGCATCCTGCTGCGCGGCCTGCGCGCGGTGTCCGATTTCGAATACGAATTCCAGATGGCGAGCATGAACCGCCATCTGATCCCGGAGGTCGAGACGCTGTTCCTGACCCCGGCCGAGCAACACAGCTTCATTTCGTCTTCGCTGGTCCGCGAGATCGCCCGTCTGGGCGGCGACGTGTCCGGCTTTGTGCCGTCCGCTGTGCTTGAGGCGCTGCGCAAGGTCCGTGAAGCGAAGTCGGGCCAAGCGTAGTACCTGTCAGACCCATACATACCAAGAATCACCAAGGGAGGAATTCCATGAACAACACCATGCGTGCCATGTTGATCGCGTCGTTCGCGCTGGCCTTCACCGCCTGCAAGAAGGAAGAGGCCGCACCGGTCGTCGAAGCCCAGCAGGCGCTGGTCGCCCCGGCTGCCGATGACGATGCCGGCTGGAAGAAGTACCTGCAGGCCGTGGCCGTGCAGAACATGGGCAACATCAGCAACAGCCCGTACCTGTACTACCTTGCCCCGGAATCGGATCCGGAATTCGCGGCCAAGTATGAGCGTCAGGTCGAAAGCGCCACCCAGGCCGTGGGCCGTGGCGTGCAGCCGGGCAACATGCTGGCCTTCGGTTCTTCGGCCTCGGCCAAGATGGCCGACATGATCCAGGCCGTGTTCAAGGACGTCTCGCCGGACTCGATGAAGGGTGTGCGCGTGGTGTTCATCGGCAAGGCCGCCGACAACGCCCGCGTCCAGTCGATCATCCAGCCGACCGGCGCCGAGTACATCTTCGTCGAAGCCAAGTAACCCGTGCAGTGGCGGCTGCGCCTTGTGCGCGGCCCGGGTGGCGCCCGCAGGGGCGTCACCGATGATCGGCCCGCGCGCCCGCGTGGGTCGGTTCTCATCCGCCGGCGCGGGCGTGGAGTAACGCCATGTCGCTGAAAATCAATGAGCTCTGCGTCAATTGCGACGTCTGTGAGCCGGCCTGTCCCAATCAGGCCATTTCGATGGGTGAAACCATCTACGTGATCGATCCGGCCCGCTGCACCGAGTGCGTGGGGCATTTCGACGAACCCCAGTGCGTGGTCGTCTGCCCGGTCGAATGCATCGATCCCGATCCGGACATTCCGGAAACCCAGGACGCCCTGCTGGCCAAGCTGCACGGGCTGCAGCGCGATCATCCCGAATTGTATGTCACGGAGTTTCTGCCCAAATGAGAACGCTGTCGCGTCGTTGGTTGCTGCTCGTCCTGCTGGTCAGCCCGAGCGTCTGGGCTGCGGAATCCCCGCAGGTGGCGCTGGCCAAGCATCCTGACGGCGCAGCCGTCGCCAGTGGCCATCACCTGGCCACCGAAGCCGGCATGGAAATCCTGGCCAAGGGCGGCAACGCATTCGATGCGGCCGTGGCCGTGTCCGCCACGCTGGCGGTGGTCGAGCCGATCAGTTCCGGCCTTGGTGGCGGCGGGTTCTTCCTGCTGCACGATGCAGCCACCGGCAAGGACGTGATGCTGGACGCGCGCGAAACCGCGCCGCAGTCCGCCACGCCCGAAGCGTTCCTGGACAAGAAAGGCGAGCTGGACCGCGACCGTTCGGTCAATGGCGCCTGGTCGGCCGGTATCCCGGGCCTGCCGGCAGCGCTGGTGGAACTGTCCTCCAAGCACGGCAAGCTGCCGCTGAAGACCTCGCTGGCGCCGGCGATGCGCATCGCGCGCGATGGCTTCCCGGTGTATGCGCGCATGTCCAAGGGCTATCAGTCCCGGCGTGAGGTGATGCAGCGCTATCCCGGCACGCGCGAGGTGTATGAGCGCAACGGCAAGCCGATCGCCGAGGGCGACCTGTTCCGCCAGCCGGAACTGGCCAGGACCATGGAGCGTCTGGCCGACCAGGGCTTCGATGGTTTCTACCGGGGCGAGACCGGCAAGCTGCTGCTCAAGGGCGTGAAGCAGGCCGGCGGCCATTGGACCGCCGAGGAACTGGCCGGCTATCGGGTCAAGCTGCGCGAGCCGATCGCCTTCAAGTACCGCGACTGGACCATCACCACCGCCTCGCCGCCGTCTTCCGGCGGCATCGCGCTGGCGGCCATGCTGCAGATCCTGGAAGGCTGGGACCTGAAATCGCTCGACCAGGCCCATCGCACCCACCTGGTGGTGGAAGCCATGCGCCGCGCCTACCGCGACCGCACCTTCTTCCTGGGCGATCCGGACTTCGTGGATATCCCGCAGAAGGTGCTGACCAGCAAGGATTACGCGCAGGGCCTGCGTGCCACCATCCATCCGGAGAAGGCGACCCCGAGCGATCTGCTCTCGGGCAACCCGACCCCGCTGGAAGATGACGAGACCACGCATTTCTCGATCATCGACCGCGAGGGCAACCGCGTCGGCGCGACCCAGACCGTGAACCTGCTGTACGGCTCGGGCCTGATTCCGTCGGGTACCGGCGTGCTGCTGAACAACGAAATGGACGATTTCGCGCTGAAGCCGGGCACGCCCAATGCCTTCGGCGTGATGGGCTATGCGGCCAATGCGCCCAAGCCGGGCAAGCGCATGCTCAGCTCGATGACCCCGACCTTCATGGAGTCTGCCGACAAGGTCGTGGTGCTCGGCACGCCCGGTGGCAGCCGCATCATCACCATGGTGCTGCTGGGCATCCTCGGCTACGACGATGGCCTGACCGCCCAGCAGGTCGCCGCGCTGCCGCGCTACCACCACCAGTGGCTGCCGGACCTGATCGAGGCCGAGAGCGGCACCTTCGATGCGGGCACCATCAAACAGCTGCAGGCGATGGGCCACAGGATCGATCTGCCCGGCGACACCGCCGCGGGTGGCCGCGGCTCCAGCCATGTTTGGGGCAACCTGCAGACCGTGGAATGGGACCGCCGCAGCAATGTCCTCAGCGGTGGCAGCGACCCGCGCAATCCGGTCGGCAGCGCCGCGGTCAGCCAGGCGCACTGATTGACCGCAGAAACGAGAAACCCCGTCCCAGTGGCGGGGTTTTTTCATGGGCGATGGCTAGCGAATATTTAACAGGGGCGCGACGATAATTTGCCAATGAAACTATGGTCCATCCGCGGTAACTCGCAGAAACTCGACGGCGGCGCGATGTTCGGTAATGCGCCGCGCGCGGTCTGGGAAAAATGGGCAGTGCCGGACGATCTCAACCGGATCGAACTGGCCTGCCGTGCACTGCTCGCCAGCCCACTGGCCGGCAAGACGGTGCTGTTCGAAACCGGGATCGGGGCGTTCTTCGAGCCGAAACTGCGGGACCGATACGGCGTGCAGGAGCCCAGCCATGTGCTGATCGAATCCCTGCGCGAGGCCGGGTTCGAGCACGAAGACATCGACGTGGTGGTGCTGAGCCATCTGCATTTCGATCATGCCGGCGGCCTGCTGGCACCGTGGAGCGAAGGGCGCTCGCCGGAACTGTTGTTCCCGAATGCGACCTTCCTGGTCGGGGCCGAGCACTGGGCACGTGCGCTGCATCCGCATCCGCGCGACCGGGCCAGTTTCATCCCGGAACTGCCCGGCCTGCTGCAGGCCAGTGGCCGTCTGGAGATCGTCGACGGTCCGTATTCCACCACCCTGGGCGACAGCGTGCGTTTCAGCTTCAGCGACGGGCACACGCCCGGCCTGATGCTGGCTGAGATCATCGGGCCGGAGACGGTGGATGGCCAGGCGCGGGGCGGCGTGGTGTTCTGTGCGGACCTGATCCCGGGCCGCTCGTGGGTGCATGTGCCGATCACCATGGGCTACGACCGCAACGCCGAACTGCTGATCGACGAGAAGCGCAGCTTCCTGGAAGACAAGCTGGCCCGTAACGTCCATCTGTTCTTCACCCACGACCCGCAGTGCGCGCTGGCCCAGGTGTCACGCGATGAGAAGGGCCGCTTCGGCACCGTGCACGAACAGGGCGAACTGAAGGCCCGCGCGCTGGCGTAACGCCTGCGCAACCACACCGGTAGGTGCCGACCGTTGGTCAGCACGCGATCACGGGCACGGCCGACCGTCGTTCGGCACGTCATGACGGGTAGTGGCGGGGGGGGGGGGGGGGCCCCCGGCGCCAGCACGGGGCGTTAGTTTTGCAGGCCCCCGCGCCCCAACACCAAGGG
>NZ_JBDJNT010000010.1:0-148328 GCF_039674525.1 Stenotrophomonas sp. TWI377 | reverse complement strand
CCCCATGATCTCCGGCAGGTTCTGCCTGGCTGCCGGCCAACGGCCGGCACTACCGCTGTCCCTGAGGCATTCAGCAAAGCGTTTCCGTGTCGGCGCGGAGGTGCCTGGGCGCGTGGCGACGCGTTTGTCCAACAGGCGCCCGTTGGTCAGGGGGCGCGGTGTATCCTATGGGGCTAACGACAAACCCCCGTACCCCAAGGATTTGCATGTCCCTCATCGCCACTTTCGACACCACCCAGGGCCCGATCAAGGTCGAGCTGTTCGCCGACAAGGCCCCGCTGACGGTTGCCAACTTCGTCAACCTGGTCAAGCACGGCTTCTATGACGGCCTGGTCTTCCACCGCGTGATCCCGGACTTCATGATCCAGGGCGGCTGCCCCAAGGGCCAGGGCACCGGCGGCCCGGGCTACAAGTTCGAAGATGAAAAGAACGGCGTGAAGCACCAGGTCGGTTCGCTGTCGATGGCCAATGCCGGCCCGAACACGAACGGCAGCCAGTTCTTCATCACCCACATCAAGACCGATTGGCTGGACGGCAAGCACACCGTGTTCGGCCAGGTCCTCGACGGCCAGGCCATCGTGGACTCGGTCAAGCAGGGCGACGTGATCCATTCGATCACCCTGGAAGGCGACACCGACGCCGTGCTGGCCGCCCAGGCCGAGCGCGTGGCGGAGTGGAACAAGCTGATCCCCAGCGCCTGATCCGATCCCGACGGCCCCCTGCGAAGGGGGCCGTTTTTACGTTTCTTAGCAGAGGAAATCCCCATGAAAGCACCTGTTCGTGTTGCCGTGACCGGCGCCGCCGGCCAGATCGGCTACGCCCTGCTGTTCCGCATCGCCTCCGGCGACATGCTGGGCAAGGACCAGCCGGTCATCCTGCAGCTGCTCGAGCTGCCGGTCGACAAGGCCCAGGCCGCCCTGCGCGGCGTGATGATGGAACTGGAAGACTGCGCCTTCCCGCTGCTGGCCGGCATGGTCGGTACCGATGACGCCGAAGTGGCCTTCAAGGACGCCGATATCGCCCTGCTGGTCGGCGCGCGTCCGCGCGGCCCGGGCATGGAGCGCAAGGATCTGCTGCTGGAAAACGCGAAGATCTTCACCGCCCAGGGCGCGGCGCTGAACAAGGTCGCCAAGCGTGACGTCAAGGTGCTGGTGGTCGGCAACCCGGCCAACACCAACGCCTACATCGCCATGAAGTCGGCACCGGATCTGAACCCGCGCAACTTCACCGCCATGCTGCGCCTGGACCACAACCGTGCGCTGAGCCAGCTGTCGACCAAGCTCGGCAAGCCGGTCGGTGGCATGGAGAAGCTGATCGTGTGGGGCAACCACAGCCCGACCATGTACCCGGATTACCGTTTCGCCACTGCCGATGGTGCCTCCATCGCCGAGGCGATCAACGACCAGGAATGGAACGCCTCCACCTTCATCCCGACTGTGGGCAAGCGCGGCGCGGCGATCATCGAAGCCCGTGGCTCCTCCTCGGCGGCCTCGGCTGCCAATGCCGCCGTCGACCACATCCGTGACTGGGTGCTGGGCAGCAACGGCAAGTGGGTCACCATGGGCGTGCCGTCCGACGGCTCCTACGGCATTCCGGAAGGCGTGATCTTCGGCTTCGCGGTCACCACCGAGAACGGCGAGTACACCCTGGTCAAGGATCTGCCGGTCGACGACTTCAGCCAGAAGTACATCGACAAGACCCTGGCCGAGCTGGAAGAAGAGCGCTCCGGCGTCGCCCACCTGCTGGGCTGATCACTCACACGGGTGGGTGCCGTTGAGAACGGCAGGAGCCGTTCTCAACGGTGCAAAGCGCCGGCCCGGAGGGTGAGCGCCAGGACGGCGCGAATACCGTCGGTCGGTACGGATTGGAAAAAACGCCGGGCATTGCCCGGCGTTTTTTTTGGTTCTTCGCATCTTTTCCCGCGCGGCGGTCGGTGGGTCGGGCGCTGGGCCCCATACCCTTTCCGGCGAATGTCCCCCGGCGTCGGCCTGCGGCCGCCCCCTCCTCCTTTATTTCGCCTACAAGGATATGGGGGCCCAGCGCCCGACCCACCGATCGCCCCTACGACCAAGGTCGGACGGCCCGCGCTTCACCATCGGACTATGCTCGATCCCATGACTTTGTCTGGGAGGGCCGTCATGCGTTACGAAGATGTCTATCGACGTTCGGTCGATGAACCCGAAGCGTTCTGGGGCGAAGAGGCCCAGCGCATCTACTGGCATACACCGCCGCAGCAGATCCTCGACTACAGCAATCCGCCGTTCCGGCGCTGGTTCGTCGGCGGGGAAACCAACCTCTGCTACAACGCGGTGGACCGCCATCTGGTCGACCGTCCCGACCAGCTCGCCCTCGTCGCCATCTCCAGCGAAACCGGCGTTACCCGCGAGATCACCTACCGCGAACTGCACCGCGAAGTGAATGCCTTCGCCGCCGTGCTGCAGCGGCTGGACGTGCAGCGTGGCGACCGCGTGGTGATCTACATGCCGAACATGGCCGAAGCGGTGTTCGCGATGCTGGCGTGTGCACGCATCGGGGCGATCCACTCGGTGGTGTTCGGTGGCTTCGCCGCGCACAACCTGGCACTGCGCATCGATGACGCCGAACCGAAGCTGTTGATCGCCGCCGACGCCGGCAAGCGCGGTGGCAAGGTGATTCCGTACAAGGCGATGGTCGATGCCGCCTGCGCCGAAGCCGCCTCGCCGCCACCGCATGTGTTGATCGTCTCGCGCGGGCTGGACCCGGCCGAGCCGAAGGTGCCCGGTCGCGACGTCGACTACGCCACGCTGCGTGCCGAGGTGGGTGACCAGGACGTGCCGGTGGTATGGCTGGAATCCAGCGAGCCGAGCTATCTGCTCTACACCTCCGGCACCACCGGCAAGCCGAAGGGCGTACAGCGCGATGTCGGCGGCTACGCCGTGGCGATGGCGCAGTCGATGGAGACGGTGTTCGACTGCAAGCCCGGCCAGGTGATGTTCTCCACCTCGGACGTGGGCTGGGCGGTCGGGCATTCCTATAACGTGTACGGCCCGCTGATCGGCGGCTGCACCTCGCTGCTGTACGAAGGGCTGCCGACCCACCCGGACCCGGGCATCTGGTGGGCGCTGTGCGAACAGTACGGCGTGCGCACGCTGTTCTCCTCACCCACCGCGATCCGCGTGCTCAAGAAACACGATGCGGACTTCATCCGCCGCCACGACCTGGCGGCGCTGAAGTACGTCTTCCTTGCCGGCGAACCGCTCGACGAACCGACCGCGCACTGGATCAACGACGCACTCGGCAAGCCGATCATCGACAACTACTGGCAGACCGAAACCGGTTGGCCGGCACTGACCCTGCTGCCGGGCGTGGACATGAAACCGGTGCGCTTCGGCTCGCCCGGTTTCCCGAACCTCGGCTACCGGATGAAGGTGATCGACGAGAACACCGGCGAGACCGTCGCACCGGGCCAGAAGGGCGTGCTGGTCATGATCCCGCCCTTGCCACCGGGCTGCATGACCACCGTCTGGAAGGACGATGCGCGCTTCATCCAGAGCTACTTCAGCCACTTCAAGGAGCTGCTCTACAGCTCGCTGGACTGGGCGATCCAGGACGAAGACGGCTACACCTTCATCCTCGGCCGCACCGACGATGTCATCAACGTGGCCGGGCACCGCCTGGGCACGCGCGAGATCGAAGAATGCATCGCCGGCCATCCGCTGGTGGCCGAGGCCGCCGTGATCGGGGTCAAGGATGAACTCAAGGGCCAGGTGCCGCTGGTGTTCGTCACCCTCAAGCAGGCCCTGCAGGGCGACGGCAGTGCCGTGGCGGCCGAGATGATGCAGCGGGTGACCAACACCCTGGGCGCGGTCGCACGGCCGGCGCACATCCATATCGTCAACGCGCTGCCCAAGACGCGTTCGGGCAAGCTGCTGCGGCGCTCGCTGCAGGCGCTGGCCGAGGAACGTGATCCGGGTGATCTGTCGACCCTGGACGACCCGGCGGCCTTGGACGAGATCCGGCGCGCACTGGGGAGCTGACGCTGTAGCCCCCTGCACGATGCTGCAGCGCATTACCTGCGAGGCGAACGCTCGGGTAAGCTGCGGACGTGATCGTTGCAGGCCTTGTCGGCGGCACGCCGCGCGCTGGGGACACGGCGCGCCTGGGGCGGCCGCCGGACACGGAGGGCCTGGAAGATCACAGGGGCGCGCGGGTAGCGGCGAACGGCCGGCCTACGCGTGGTACGGCACCACGTGAAGGGGGAACACATGGCGTATATCCAGGCCAAGACGGCCGCTGGCCGTCAGGAAATCGAGGACCGTGCGCGGCGCTTGCCGCCGGCGCTGCGGTCCCTGCTGCTGATGGTCGATGGTCAGCGCGATGACAACGCGTTGACCGCGTTGTTGCCGGGCCTGCGCGCGCCGGACGATGCGCTGGCGCAGCTGTCGGCGATGGGGTTGATCGAGATCGTCGGGGGCAGCGCCGCACCGGTGGTCGCCGCGGCGCTGACTGCCGGGCGCGAGCAGGATCCGGAGCTGTACAAGCGGCTGTATGACTGGATGAGCGAATCGGTGCGCAGGTATCTCGGTCTGAAGGGCTATTTCATGCAGTTGAAAGTCGAGCGCTGCACCGATGCGGGCAGCCTGGAGAAGCTGTGGCCGGACCTGGCCGCTGCGATCAGCAAGGCAAAAAGCCCGGCGCTGGCCAACCGCTGGATGGACGAGACACGCGCGCTGCTGCAGACCGAGCCCGTGATCGCCTGAGGCGATACGTCGACGGCGGCCGGGCAGCACGCTGTTTAGAATGCGTGCTGTTACGTGTGCGGGAGAATAGCGATGGTGGATGAGATCGAGGACGACGGCGCCCCCGGGTGGGATGCCATCGATGCGGCGTTGAAGGCGGTGTATCCCACGCAGGCGCCGCAGCATTACGGCCCGGTGTTGCGTTCGCTGCTGGGGGGCGAGGATCCGCTGGACGGCATCAGCGCGTACTGGAACGATACCCCGCTGCCGCACTGGCACTTCGTCAGCTATGGCTTCTCCGAGCTGTACGAAAAAGAGAGCGATGATCCGGCCACCAGTGGGTACGGCTTCGAGCTGAGCTTCCGGGTTGCCGCCGCGGCGGGCAGCGAGCCACCGCCGTGGGCGATGAATTTCCTGCAGAACCTGGCGCGCTACGTGTTCGCCAACGGCAAGGTGTTCCAGCAGGGCCACTACCTCAATGCGGGCGGTCCGATCGCCGCCGACACCGATACGCTGCTGCGCCACGTCGCCTTCATGCGCGACCCGCAGCTGCCGCCCCGCGAGACGCCCAACGGTTCGCTGGCGTTCCTGCAGGTGATCGGGCTGACCGATGACGAGATGGAGGCGGTGAAGCGCTGGTCGACCACCGGCGTGCTCGAGGCGCTGCTGCCGAAGATGCCGCTGTGGATCACCGATATCGCGCGTGACTCGCTGCTGGACGATCCCGCACTGGCTGCCGCGGTCGCCGAAGGTGCGGCGCGCGAGGGCTCGCAGACGGCCTATCTGTTCCTGGAAAAGCTGGGCGGGTCGGTGCAGGGCGAGGGCGATGCGCAGCAGGTGACCGTGACCCTGGGAGCGCGCCAGGTGGAATCGCTGCTCGCGTTGCTGCCGGCGCGGTTGCTGTTCGGCCAGCCATTGACGCTGGTCGGCAACGATCGGCAGATCACGCTGTCGCCGGCGGCCGCCAATGCGCTGGTGGTCGAGGGCGATGCGCTGGAATGCCGGTTGGCCCCGGCCACGGTGCAGGCACTGGTCGCCACGGTCATGCCCCGCCGTGGCACCTATGCGATCCCGGGTTGGCCGGCGCTGCAGGTGGTGGTGGAGCCGAGCGAGCTGCGCGATGCCGAGGGCACCGTGGTGCGTACGATCGGGTAGAGCCACGCCATGCGTGGCTCCTTGTCCGGCCGGACGCGTGTGTTCTGGCCGGACCGCCTGCAGCCACCCATGGGGTGGCTCTACAGGAGGCCTTCGGCCTTCAGCACTGCCTGCACGCCGGTATCGGCCTCCATGCGCTGCTTGAAGGCGGCGAGGTTGTCCAGGCCGCTCAGGTCGATCTTCGCGCCCGCCGCCCAGCGCAGGGTGATGTAGAAGTACGGATCGGCGAAACTGCGGAATCCGGCCAGCCACGGGCGGTCGGCCAGCTGCGCATCGGCGCGCTCGAACAGGCCACGCAGGCGCTTGCGGGCGGCGGCGCGGAGCGCGTCGTACTGGGTGTCGTCTTCGATGAAGGTGGCCGGCCCGAACAGCGGCTGGAACGCCGGGTGCAGGTCCGAATTGACGAAGGACAGCCAACGGGTGGCTTCGGCGCGCTGCTTGGGGCTGCCGTCACCGGTCAGGCCGGCGTGCGGGTGGGTATCGGCGATGTAACCCATGATGGCGGCGTTCTGGGTCAGCACGAAATCGCCATCGACCACCACCGGGACCGAACCGGCCGGATTGATGGCCAGGAACGCGGGCGCCTTCAGGGTGTCCTTGTCGAGCAGTTCCACCTCGAACGGCTGGCCGGTCCACTGCAGGGCGATGTGATCGGCGGTGGAGCAGGCTCCGGGCTTGCTGTACAGCTTCATGGGAACTCCGTTGCGGATGGGTGGAAGGTGAGCCGCCCACTATTCCAGAGCCGGCCCCGCATCCTCAACGGTATGGCCGTAACAGATCGTTACGACGCGCGTGGCTTGAGTTTCTGCACGCGATAGAAGGTGTGATCACCGATCGTGGCCACCTGGTAGGCGTTGCGCCAGCTCGGGTTGGCGATCGCCAGGGCGGCGAAGTGGCTCGCACCCGGAACGATTTCCTTGCGCTCACCGGCCGGCAGGGCCCAGTTGCGCTCGGCGTCGAAGGCCACCGTCATCGCTTCCTGCCAGGCATCGGCGTTGCCGAGCTGGGTGCCGGGCGCGACGATGGTCGGGGCGAACTGCTTGCGGGCGGTCACCACCTGGCACATCGAGTCGCCCCACAGGCCGCTGTCCAGGCGGCGCAGGGCCACTTCCGCGACGGCTTGCTGGCCGCGCAGGGTCTGGTCACGCGCTTCGAGGTAAACGGTCGTGCTCAGGCACAACGAATCGGCGGCAGGCTGCGGCAACAACTGTGACAGCCAGAGAATCCAGGCCAGTTTCATAAATCTCCTTGCTCCGTGTGGGCCGCACCTGGCTGTTCCATCCGATCATTCGGACGGGGCGAGGGTTACGACTTGGCGTCATGGGGAGGCGGCCATCGGGGCCGCCCGGGGGCGGACCCGAATAGACGTGGGGTCCGCGCGCTCACTCGAACTGGGTGGCGAGCGGGAAAGTTGGCGCACGATAGGGGGGGATTTCCCAATACATCCTGAACCCGAAAGCTTGACATTCAGGTTCGGAGGCAGGGCTGAATCGGCGGTTCAGCCCCGTATTCAGGTTGATGTCGATGCGGATCAGAGCGCGGCGGCGACCCGGCTGCCCTGATCGATCGCGCGCTTGGCGTCGAGTTCGGCGGCCACATCCGCACCGCCAATCAGCTGTGCGTTGATGCCGGCAGCCTGCAGTGCGGCGTGCAGGTCACGGCGCGGTTCCTGCCCGGCGCAGACCACCACATGGCTCACCGGTAGCAGCTGTACCTGGCCGTCCACGCGGATGCGCAGGCCGGCGTCATCCACACCCAGGTACGTCACGCCACCGAGCATGGTCACGCCCTTGGCCTTGAGCGTGGCGCGGTGGATCCAGCCGGTGGTCTTGCCCAGGCGGGCGCCGGGCTTGCCCGGGCTGCGCTGCAGCAGCCAGACCTTGCGGGCGGGGGCTTCAGGTGCCGGTTTGGCGAGCGCGCCGCGGCCCTCGAACGTCGGGTCCACGCCCCACTCGGCCATCCAGCGTGCCGGGTCCAGCGCGGAGGAGGGCCCTTCGTGGACCAGGAACTCGCCGACATCGAAGCCGATGCCGCCCGCGCCGATGATCGCGACCTGCTCGCCCACCTGGACCCTGCCAAGCAGCACATCCAGATACGTGACCACCTTGGGGTGGTCGGCACCGGGGAAATCGACCCGGCGCGGGGTGATGCCGGTGGCGATCACCACCGCGTCGAAACCGGCCAGCGCGGCCACGTCGGCCACGGTGTCCAGCTTCACCTCGACGCCGGTCTCGCCCAGCTTGTGGCGGAAATAGCGCAGCGTCTCGTGGAATTCTTCCTTGCCCGGGATGCGCTTGGCGACATTGAACTGCCCGCCGATCTCGCTGCCGGCATCGAACAGCGTGACCGCGTGGCCGCGCTCGGCAGCCACGGTCGCGCAGGCCAGCCCGGCCGGGCCGGCGCCGACCACGGCGATCCGGCGCGGGGCGCTGGTCGGGCGGTAGACCAGTTCGGTCTCGTGCACGGCACGCGGGTTGACCAGGCAGCTGGCGGTCTTGTTCTCGAACACGTGGTCCAGACAGGCCTGGTTGCAGGCGATGCAGGTGTTGATCGCCTCCGGACGGCCGGCGCGCGACTTGTTGGCCCACTGCGGGTCGGCCAGCAGCGGCCGCGCCAGCGAGACCATGTCGGCACCGCCCGCGGCAAGGATGCGCTCGGCCACGTCGGGCATGTTGATGCGGTTGGTCGCGATCACCGGCACGCGCACGTGCGGTTTGAGTTTGGCGGTAACCGCCGCGAAGGCGCCGCGCGGTACCGAGGTGGCAATGGTCGGGATGCGCGCCTCGTGCCAGCCGATGCCGGCGTTGATCAGGGTCGCGCCCGCCGCTTCGATGGCCTGCGCCTGCTGCACGATCTCGGCCCAGTTGCTGCCGTCGGGCACCAGATCAACCAGCGAGAGCCGGTAGATGATGATGAAATCCGGGCCGCAGGCCTCGCGGATGCGACGCACGATCTCCACGGCGAACTGCATGCGCTGGGCGGCGTCACCGCCCCAGCGATCGGTACGCTGGTTGGTACGCGGGGCGATGAACTCATTGATCAGATAGCCTTCCGAGCCCATCACCTCGACGCCGTCGTAGCCGGCCTCGCGGGCCAGCCGCGCGCTGCGCGCGTAATCGGCGATGTGGCGCTCCACCCCGCGCGCCGACAGCGCCCGCGGGGTGAACGGGTTGATCGGGGCCTTCAGCTTGGAGGGAGCCACCGAGAGGGGGTGGTAGGCATAGCGGCCGGCATGCAGCAGCTGCAGGCAGATCTTGCTGCCGTTGTCGTGCACGGCCCGGGTGACCTGGCGATGCGGTCGCACCTCCCACGGCCAGGACAGCTTGCCGCCGAATGGCTTGAGCCAGCCAACCACGTTGGGCGCGAAGCCACCGGTGACGATCAGCCCGACGCCGCCGGCGGCACGCTCGGCGAAATAGGCCGCCAGGCGCGGGAAATCGCGCGCACGGTCTTCCAGGCCGGTGTGCATGGACCCCATCAGGACCCGGTTGCGCAGTTGGGTGAAGCCCAGGTCGAGCGGGGTGAACAGGTGCGGATAGGCGGTGGATTCGGCGGCTGGCGACATGTGGATACGCTTGCGTACGGAAGCCCGCAGGGTGCCGCGAATGCCCCTGAAGAGCAAGGGCATGTGTCCGCCAGGGGGTCGGCCGTTGGTCGGCACGGACGCCCGCTAGGGCGTGGCAGCTGCCGGGCTGGGCTTGCGGATACCGAACAGCGGCAGGGTGACGCCGCACAACGGGCCGATCAGCAGCGCGAAGGCGAGCGTGCCCACGCCGACGTTGCCGCCGAGCCACCAGCCGATCAGCAGCACGGTGCCTTCGATCGCGCTGCGCACGATCCAGATCGGCCAGCCGGTGCGGGCGTGCAGGCCGGTCATCAGGCCATCGCGCGGGCCGGGGCCGAAGCGTGCGCCGATGTACAGGCCGGTGGCCACCGCGACCATCAGCAGGCCGCAGATGAACATCGGGATCTGCCAGACCAGGCCCTGCACCTGCGGCAGCAGCCACAGCCCGAACTGCGCGCTGGGGCCGATCAGCAGTACGTTGAGCACGGTGCCCAGACCGGGCTTCTGCCGGATCGGCCACCACAGCAGCAGCACCAGCGCGCCGATCACATTGGTGGCCACGCCGAAGGACAGCGGCGTCTGCAGCGCGATGCCCTGTGACAGCACATCCCAGGGCGCCACGCCGATCGCCGCGCGGATCATCACCGCCGCGCCGAAGCCATACAGGAACAGACCAAGCAGGAGTTGCAGCAGGCGCAGGGGCAGGGACGTGGGCATGTCGGCTTCACCGGAAGGGCCACTGACTGTAGGGGGCCCTTCGCATGGCCGACAGATACAGATGCGCGCGAATCTGCGCAGACACATTGCCGCGCGCGTCAGTCCCAGCCGGACAACACCAGTTTGCCGATCACGCCGCCGCCTTCCAGCTGGCGATGTGCCTCGCGCAGGTTCGCTGCCGTGATCGAGCCCAGATGCGTATGCGCGGTCGTGCGCAGTTCGCCGGCGTCGATCAGACTGGCGGCCCGGCTCAGAATGCGGTGCTGTTCGATCATGTCGTCGGTCTGGAAGCGCGACCGGGCAAACATGAACTCCCAATGGATGCCGATACATTTGGCTTTGTAGGGATCGCCGATGCGCAATGGTCCGCGCGGCTCAACGATCAGCCCCACATGTCCCTGCGGGGCCAGCAGCTCGCCCAGCGCCTCCCAGTAGTGGTCGGTGTCGGCCAGGTTCAGCGCCACCTGCACCTGCGCGATGCCCAGTGCCTGCAGTTGCGCTGCCAGCGGCTGGCGATGATCGATCACGTGGTCGGCGCCCATCTGTACGCACCACGCGCGGGTCTGCTCGCGCGAGGCGGTGGCGATCACGCTGAAGCCGGCGTGGCGCGCGAGCTGGATCGCAATCGAACCGACGCCGCCGGCACCCCCGATGATCAACAGGTGCTGCCCGCGGTGGCGGCTGTCTTCAAAGTGCAGCGGCATGCGCTGGAACAGCAGTTCCCATGCGGTCAGCGTGGTCAGCGGCAACGCTGCAGCCTCGGCGAAATCCAGCGTGGTGGGTTTGCGCCCGACCAGGCGTTCGTCCACCCACTGGTATTGGGCATTGCAACCGGAGCGGGTGACATCGCCCGCGTAATACACCTCATCGCCGGGGGCGAACGCCGTGACCTCCGGGCCCACCGCCTCCACCACACCGGCCGCGTCATACCCCAGGATGCGCGCAGGATTCTCCTGCTGCGGGCGCGGCGCGCGCTGTTTGGTGTCGACCGGATTGACGGAAACAGCATGTATTCGTACCAGCAGGTCGCGTCCCTGCGGCACGCCCGGTGGCGCAATGCGCAGGTCCTGCAGCGCGGCGGGGTCTTCAATCGGCAGATACTGGGTCAATCCCACGGCTTTCATATCGGCTCCGGATACGGGGGAATCACCCTCATCATACGGATCACGACGCTGCTGTTTTTGCGCTGAATCAAGGCGCAATCGCCATTTGAACCCTAACGTGAAAAATGTGTCGCTACGTCGCCTGAATTAGGCAAAACCCTTGTCATTGCTGGGTCTTGCGGAATTTCATCAACCTGTATAGGGTGCCACCAGCTGGACCCGGTAGAGGTCTGGCGGTCGTCTTCACATGTTACGGGACTGTTAACATCACCTTCACTCGCCTGAGCATAATGTTCGCGGCGGTGGCGTGCTGAATCGGCAGTCTGAAAACGACGCAGTAGTGCTGGCCCATGCCTCTACCGGTTTCATACCCCCGAAATAGGAGCTGTACTCAATGAACAAGAAGATCCTCACTGCCGCGCTGCTGGGCGGTCTGGCTTTCGCCCAGGCTGCATCGGCGCAGGATTTTGACGACCGCTGGTACCTGACCGGTTCGGCCGGCTTCAACTTCCAGGATAGCGACCGTCTGACCAACGACGCTCCGTTCGTTACCCTGGGCCTCGGTAAGTTCATCAGCCCCAACTGGTCGCTGGATGGCGAGCTGAACTACCAGAACCCGAACTTCGACGCCAACCAGGATCTGAACTGGAGCCAGTACGGCGCCTCGCTCGACCTGCGTCGCCACTTCATCCAGGAAGGCCGCGGCTGGAACCCGTACCTGCTGTTCGGCCTGGGCTACCAGAAGTCGGAAGAAGAGTACGCAGCGCTGAACACCAACGGTCCGCGTGAGCGCAAGGACGGCAACTTCGCCGCCAAGCTCGGCGTCGGTCTGCAGACCACCTTCGAAAAGCGCGTCGCCGTGCGTGCCGAAGTGGCCTACCGCGCTGACTTCGACGACCAGAGCATTGCTGCTCCGAGCGAAGACTGGTTCGGCGACGTGCTGGCTTCGGTCGGCGTCGTGATCCCGCTGGGCCCGGCCCCGGTTGCTGCCGTGCCGGCTCCGGCTCCGGTTGCGCCGAGCTGCGCCGATCTGGATGACGACGGTGACGGCGTCAACAACTGCGATGACAAGTGCCCGAACTCGCAGCCGGGTCAGACCATCGGTCCGGACGGTTGCCCGGTCCCGGTGTCGATCGATCTGAAGGGCGTGAACTTCGACTTCGATAAGTCGAACCTGCGTCCGGACGCGGTTGCGATCCTGAGCGAGGCTTCGGAAATCCTGAAGCGTTACCCGGATCTGCGCGTTGAAGTGGCCGGTCACACCGATTCCAAGGGTACCGACGCTTACAACCAGAAGCTGTCCGAGCGTCGTGCTACCTCGGTGTACAACTACCTGACCCAGAACGGCGTTGACGCTTCGCGTCTGGTCGGTCCGATCGGTTACGGCGAGAGCCGCCCGATTGCGCCGAACACCAACCCGGATGGTTCGGATAACCCGGAAGGTCGCGCCAAGAACCGTCGTACCGAGCTGAACGTCCAGAACTAATCCTTCTGGCAGTACAGTCTCAATAAGCAGGGCCCGGCATTGCCGGGCCCTGTTTTTTTTTGTCTTCTCTCACCTCGACACATAGGCCCTTCCGCGCGCGCGGTCGGGTCGAATCCTGAAAATCGACAATAAATCCAACAAGTTGCCGTATTCATTGAAGGTGGCGCTTGAAAGACGTTGTGGCGCTGTTAAACTCGCCGCGTCGACCCCTTCCTGGATGCATCCCATGCAGCGTTTTGCACTGGCCGCCGCGCTTGGCCTGGCCCTGGTTCCCACCGCCCACGCTGCCGTGGACTGTTCGGCACCTGCCAGCGCATCGCCGCTGCCGCTGCCGGCCACCGCGATCGCACCGGTGGCCGAAGAGCTGTACATCCGCAACGTCCAGTTGGGCATGCCTGCCGGCGTATTGACCTCCAGCTACGACCGCGAGCAGTCGCTGGACAGCGTGCTGCAGCGCCTGCGCATCGACGGCTGCCAGAACATCGCCAAGGCGATCCCCAGTGCACCGGTGATCAACCCGAACGATCCGGCCGCCTACAAGCCGCAGACCGAGTTCGACAACACGCCGTGGCGCTTTGACATGAGCCAGAACGGCAAGCGCATGACCGCCGAAGAATTCGACGCCTGGATGAAGGCGCGCGGTGTGCGCGTGGTCAAGGCGCGCCCGGTACCGGCTGCCGTGCCGGCCGCCACCACCGAAGCACCGGCTGAGACCAAGCCGGCGGACAAGAAGTAAGCCGCCTGAGCGGAGCACGATGACGACACGCCGGCCACCCGCCGCGAACGCGTCCCGACCACGCCGCCCCGAGCGGCGTGCGAGCCCCGCAACAGGCACCCGCAACGCCGCCTCCAGCCCCCCCGCGGGCGCACCGCGGCATGGTCTGGCGCGCGTGCTGTCCAAAGCCGGGCTGTGCTCGCGCACCGAAGCCGCACGCTGGATCGCCGATGGCCGGGTGACGGTCGACGGCCGTGTCATCAACAACCCCGAATTTCCGATCATCGACGGGCGCCATCACGTGCGCGTGGATGGTCAGCCGCTGGATGCGCCCAAGCGCGTGCACCTGATGCTCAACAAGCCGCGTGGCCTGGTCACCACCGCGCAGGACGAGCGCGGTCGCGATACCGTTTACCGCTGCTTCGATGCTGCCGGCCTGCCGTGGATCGCGCCGGTCGGGCGCCTGGACAAGGCCAGCGAAGGGCTGCTGCTCTTCAGCAATGATCCGCAATGGGCCGCGCGCCTGACCGATCCGGCCACCGGCCCGGACAAGACCTATCACGTCCAGATCGATGCCATCCCCGATGCGGCGCAGCTGCAGGCGTTGTGCGCGGGGATCGAGGACGAAGGCGAGCTGCTGCGGGCGCGGCGCGCCACGCTGCTGCGCAGCGGCGACAAGACCGCCTGGCTGGAAGTGGTGCTGGAGGAAGGCCGCAACCGGCATATCCGCCGCCTGCTCGCCGCATTCGACATCAACGTGCTGCGCCTGGTGCGCGTGGCGATCGGCCAGCTGCCGCTGGGCGAGCTGGGCAAGGGCGCCTGGCGCGAGCTCAGCCAACACGATCTGGATCTGCTTCATGCCGTGGCCGACAGCGCCGCGGCCACACCGTGACCTTGTGGCCTGCCGGCATGTGGCAGGCCAATCGACCCGGGCAATGGATGGCCTTCGAAGGGACGTTCCGTTCAACACCGGGAGTAAGACCATGCACGTCAGTACCCTCAACCGTTCCCTGTTCCGCGGCGCCTGCCTGCTGTTGCCGGCCGCGCTGCTGACCGCCTGTGGCGGCCACAAGCAGATCGCCAAACAGGATCCGCCGGTGACCGACAAGGTGGTGGAGATCAGGATCCCCGAACTGGATGGCCGCGGCAGCTACCGCTTCCTGATGAGCGATGGCGACAAGCGCATGAGCGCTGATGAGTTCGATGCCTGGATGAAGGCCAACGGTATCCGGGTGGCCAAGGGCAATGGCCAGGATGGTCCGGTTGCGGCACCGGTGGTGGTGGCCAGCAAGGAAGAGGCCAAGGACAAGAAGAAAAAGAAGAAGTAACCCCGCCGCGCGCGTCGCACCGACGGTAGAGCCGACCGTTGGTCGGCTGGGGCACGCAAGACGTGCCCCCGCATCCGCTATCCACACCGCCACCGACGGTAGAGCCGACCGTTGGTCGGCTGAGGCACGCAAGACGTGCCCCCGCATCCGCTATCCACACCGCCACCGACGGTAGAGCCGACCGTTGGTCGGCTGAGGCACGCAAGACGTGCCCCGTATCGGCTGTTCATGACCTGCGACGAGAGGCAGCCGACCAACGGTCGGCTCTACCTCCGTGACGCGCGGGTGCGACGGCCGTGCCGACCGTGGGGCGGCTGGGGCCCTCAGGCCTTGATCACGCCCAGCTCGATGCCGATCCGGGTGAAGGCATCGATGGCACGGTCCAGGTGTGCACGCGTGTGTGCGGCGCTGATCTGGGTGCGGATGCGGGCCTGGCCCTTGGGCACCACCGGGAAGAAGAAGCCGATCGCGTAGATGCCTTCTTCGAGCAGGCGCTCGGCGAACTTCTGCGCCAGCGGCGCGTCGTACAGCATCACCGGGCTGATCGGATGCACGCCCGGCTTCACATCGAAGCCCGCCGCGGTCATCTTCTCGCGGAAGTAGGCGGTGTTCTGCGCCAGGGTATCGCGCAGGTCATCGGCGGCGGCCAGCATCTCGAAGGCCTTGATGCCGGCGGCGACCACGTGCGGCGGCAGCGAGTTGGAGAACAGGTACGGGCGCGAGCGCTGGCGCAGCAGTTCGATCACTTCGGCGCTGGCGCAGGTGAAACCGCCCAGTGCGCCGCCCATGGCCTTGCCCAGGGTGCCGGTGATGATGTCGATCTTCTCCAGCACGCCCTTGACCTCGGCCGAGCCGCGGCCCGTGGCGCCGAGGAAGCCGGTGGCATGGCATTCGTCGATGTGGACCAGCGCGTTGTACTTCTTCGCCAGCGCGGTGATCTCATCCAGCGGGGCGATGAAGCCGTCCATCGAGAACACGCCGTCGGTGGTGATCAGCTTGGTCTTGCAGCCGGCCGCATCGGCGGCCTGCAGCTGGGCTTCCAGATCGGCCATGTCGCAGTTGGCGTAGCGGAAACGCTTGGCCTTGCACAGGCGCACGCCATCGATGATCGAGGCATGGTTGAGCGCGTCGGAAATGATCGCGTCGTGCTCGCCCAGCAGCGGCTCGAACAGCCCACCGTTGGCGTCGAAGCAGGCCGCGTACAGGATGGTGTCCTGCTTGCCGAAGAAATCGGCGATCTGCTTTTCCAGCTGCTTGTGCAGGTCCTGGGTGCCGCAGATGAAGCGCACCGAGGCCATGCCGAAGCCGTGGGTATCCAGCGCATCCTTGGCGGCCTGGATCAGGTCGGGGTGGTCGGCCAGGCCCAGGTAGTTGTTGGCGCAGAAGTTCAGCACCGTACGTCCGTCGTCCAAGGTGATCTCGGCCGACTGCGGGCTGGTGATGATGCGTTCGGACTTGAACAGGCCCTGGGCGCGGATCGCTTCCAGTTCTTCAACGTAGTGCTGGGTCAGCGAGGCGGTGGTGGCGTCGGTCATGGCAGGCAGTCTTCGGCACGGGAAACCCGGGATTTTACCTGTCGGCGCCGGGCCCGGGGGCGCAGGCGGGGTCTGGCCAGGCCGGCGGTGGGCGAAACGGTTGCACACGTGATTGTTGCATCGCAATATCAATCAGGTTAAAAAACCGTAAACCCCGCTGCACTGCCCACCCCACGTCTGGAGAGACCCCGCATGAACCACGCCACGCGCTGTACCGCCGCCGCTGTGCTCTGCGCCGCCCTGCTTGCCCCGTTTGCCGCCAGCGCCCAGGACGAGGCCGAATCGCCGTTCAGCTGGAACGTCACCGCCGTATCGGACTACGTGTTCCGTGGTGTGTCCCAGACCGATGAGGATCCGACCCTGCAGGCCGGCTTCACCTATACCTCCCCGGTCGGCCTGTATGCGGGCGTGTGGGGCTCGGGCGTGGACTTCGGGCCGGGCGACCCGAGCACGGAGATCGACTACCTGATCGGCTACGGGGTGGATGTCACCGATGGCGTCAATTTCGACGTGCTGCTCAACCGCTACACCTATCCGGGCGCCAGCGAGCTGAACTACAACGAGCTGATCACCACCACCACCTTCGCCGAGCAGTACAAGCTGACGGTGGCCTACACCGACGACCTGTCCGGGTCCGATACCAAGAGCTGGTATTACGCGGTGGGCGGCGAGTGGGGCCTGCCCAATGATTTCACCCTGAGCGCGAACGTGGGCCGTACCTCGCTCGAGACCGATTTCGGCAAGGACTACACCGACTTCAACGTCGGCGTGAGCCGCCAGTTCGGCCTGTTCAACCTGGGCCTGGGGTACCACGGTACCGACGGCGCTGGTCGCGACAACAACGGCAAGCTGGCGGACAACCGCGTGGTGTTCACCGTAGCCGTGGGCAAATGACCTGACGCTGCGATGGACATGAAAAAGGCGCCGCAAGGCGCCTTTTTCGTTTGCCGAGGCGCGTACCGACCAACGGCCGGTACCTACCGGGGCCATGCCACCGCCGAGGCCCGAACCGACCATGCCTGGTAGGTCACGACCGTTGGTCGTGACACCGACCGGCGCGCCAACGGCGCGATGCCTCAGTTCCAGCTCAGCACGACCTTGCCGGCCTTGCCCTGTTCCATCAGGTCAAAGCCCTTCTGGAAATCATCGATCGGCAACTGGTGGGTCATCACCTTGCCGAGCGGGAAACCGGACAGCACCAGCTGGGTCATCTTGTACCAGGTCTCGTACATCTTGCGGCCGTAGATGCCCTGCACGGTCAGGCCCTTGAAGATGATCTTGTCCCAGTCGCAGCCGGCGCCCTTGGGCATGATGCCGAGCATGGCGATCTTGCCGCCGTGGTACATGCAGTCGAGCATGTCGTTGAACGCGCGCGGATTGCCGCTCATTTCCAGGCCCACGTCGAAGCCCTCCATGTGCAGTTCCTTCATCACGTCCTTGAGCGAGGTGTTGGACACGTTCACCACGCGGGTGGCGCCCATGTCGGCGGCCAGCTTCAGGCGGAAATCATTGACGTCGGTGACCACCACGTTGCGCGCACCGATGTGCTTGCAGATGCCGGCGGCGATGATGCCGATCGGGCCGGCACCGGTGATCAGCACGTCCTCGCCGATCACGTTGAACTCCAGCGCGCAGTGCGCGGCGTTGCCGTACGGATCGAAGAAGGCGGCCAGCTCGGACGGGATCTGATCGGGGATCGGCCACAGGTTGCTGGCCGGCATCACCATGTATTCGGCGAAGGCGCCGTTGACGTTGACGCCGATGCCCACGGTGTTCGGGCACAGGTGCTGGCGGCCACCGCGGCAATTGCGGCAATGGCCGCAGACGATATGGCCTTCGGCCGAGACGCGCTGGCCGATTTCATAGCCGGTCACGCCCGGGCCGATCTCGGCGATGCGGCCGACGAATTCGTGGCCGATGGTCAGGCCGGGCTTGATCGTGCGCTGGCTCCATTCGTCCCACAGGTAGATGTGCAGGTCGGTACCGCAGATGGCGGTCTTTTCCAGCTTGATCAGGACCTGGTTCGGGCCGGGTGTGGGGACCGGAACTTCTTCCAGCCAGATGCCCTTGGCGGCTTCGCGTTTGACCAGGGCCTTCATTGTTTGCTGCGCCATCGGGGTGGAACTCGTCTGGGGGAAAACGCGGATTATAGAGCCGCTGGCGGTTTTCCCATGTTGCAGCGCGGGTGGGCTGGGAGGTGGCCATGCCCCTCATTGCCGCACTGCGTGCGGCCAGCCGACCATGGGGCGGCTCTACCGGGCTTCGGGACGGCGCAGCGGCTGGGCTAGAATCGGCGGTTCTTTCACCAGGGGCTGCTCTATGCGCTCGAACCTGCTCGCTTTCTCCGTCGTCGCCAGCCTTGGGCTGGTCCAGGTCGCCCATGCCGCAGAAGGCATGTGGGTGCCGCAGCAGCTGCCGGAAATCGCCGGCCCGCTCAAGCAGGCCGGCCTGAAGCTGTCCCCGGAGCAGATCTCCAACCTGACCGGCGACCCGATGGGCGCGGTGGTGGCGCTGGGTGGCTGCACCGCCAGCTTCGTCTCTCCGCAGGGCCTGGTGGTCACCAACCACCACTGTGCCTACGGTGCGATCCAGCTGAATTCGACGGCCGAAAAGAACCTGATCAAGGACGGCTTCAACGCGCCGACCCTGAAGGATGAGCTGAGCGCCGGCCCCAACGCCCGCGTGTTCGTGCTGGACCAGATCACCGACGTGACCGACCAGGCCAAGGCCGCGATCGCCGCCGCCGGCAAGAACCCGCTGGCCCGTACCCGCGCGCTGGATGCCTTCGACAAGGCTCAGACCGCTGCGTGTGAAGCCGATGCCGGCTTCCGCTGCCGCCTGTACAGCTTCTCCGGCGGCAACACCTACCGTCTGTTCCGCAACATGGAAATCAAGGACGTGCGCCTGGTCTACGCGCCTCCGGGCAGCGTCGGCAAGTTCGGTGGCGACATCGACAACTGGATGTGGCCGCGCCACACCGGCGATTTCTCGTTCTACCGCGCCTACGTGGGCAAGGACGGCAAGCCGGCCGCCTTCTCGGCCGACAACGTGCCCTACCAGCCCAAGCACTTCCTGAAGTTCGCCGACCAGCCGCTGGGTGCCGACGACTTCGTGATGGTGGCCGGCTACCCGGGCCGCACCAACCGCTACGCGCTGGCCGGCGAGTTCAATGAAACCGCCAGCTGGACCTACCCGACCATCGCGCGCCACTACAACGCGGTGCTGAAGATGATCGACGAGGCTGGCAAGGCCGACCCGGACGTCAAGGTGAAGTACGCGGCCACCGCGGCCAGCATGAACAACGTGGCCAAGAACTACGCCGGTCAGCTGGAAGGCTTCAAGCGCATCGACGCGGCCGGCCAGAAGCAGGCCGAAGAAGCCGCCGTGCTGGCCTGGTTGAAGAAGCGTGGCGCCGCCGGCAAGCCGGCCCTGGCGGCACATGCGCAGCTGATTCAGCACCTGGATACCAGCAAGGCCACGCGTGAGCGCGACCTGTTCGTCAGCCAGTTCAACAGCACCTCGGCCGTGGGCTCGGCGATCACCCTGTACCGCCTCTCGATCGAGCGCAGCAAGGCCGATGCCGAGCGTGAAGTCGGCTATCAGGAACGCGATCTTCCCTCCATCGAAGGCGGCCTGAAGCAGATGGACCGCCGTTACGTGCCGCGCATGGACCAGCAGCTGCAGACCTACTGGCTGAGCCAGTACGTGGCCCTGCCGGCCGCGCAGCGCACCAACGAGGTGCTCAACCAGTGGCTGGCAGGCAGCGATGCGGCCGCCGTGCAGGCTCTGGTTGGCAAGCTCTCGGGCACCAAGCTGGGCAGCCTGGATGAGCGCCTGACGTGGTTCAAGGCCGACCGTGCGGCGTTCGAGGCCAGCACCGATCCGGCCATCCAGTACGCGGTGGCGGTGATGCCGGCGCTGCTCAAGCAGGAAGAGCAGAAGAAGACCCGCGAAGGCGAGTCGCTGGTGTCGCGCCCGCTGTATCTGCAGGCCGTGGCCGACTACAAGAAGAGCAAGGGCGAGTTCGTCTATCCGGACGCCAACCTGTCGCTGCGCATCACCTTCGGCAACGTCATGGGCTACGGCAAGGATGGCGTGAACTACACCCCGTTCACCACCCTGGAAGGCGTGGCGGCCAAGGAAACCGGCGAAGATCCGTTTGATTCACCGAAGGCGCTGCTCGATGCGGTCAAGGCCAAGCGTTACGGCGGCCTGGAAGACAAGCGCATCGGCTCGGTGCCGGTGAACTTCCTGTCCAACCTGGACATCACCGGCGGCAACTCCGGTTCGCCGGTGCTGGACGCCAACGGCAAGCTGGTCGGCCTGGCCTTCGATGGCAACTGGGAGTCGGTGAGTTCGAACTGGGTGTTCGATCCGGTAATGACCCGCATGATCGCGGTCGACAGCCGTTACATGCAGTGGATCATGCAGGAAGTGGCGCCGGCGCCGCAGCTGCTGAAAGAACTGAACCTCAGCAAGTAAGCCGACACGTCGGTTTTGAAAACCCCGCAGCGACATCTGCGGGGTTTTTTTATGGGCGAATTATCGTCCAAACGCGTGGCGTCTTGCTTTCCCCTGCGGGAGCGCGCCGGGCAGGGCTGGGCGAGACACGCCGTGAACCCATCCATGGGGGCTCGTACGACCGCATCCATGCGGTCGAACGGTCTCGCCCAGCCCTGCCCGACGCGCTCTGGACACATGTCTGCGTGCGGAAAAAAAAGCGAAGCGGCACTGCATTTGCCCTCGCGTCCGCGTCAGCGACGGAAACCTTGGAGGATGAGGCCGGGTAGCCTCTGGCAGGACCGTACGACGGCATGGATGCCGTCGTACGAGCCCCCAGGGATGGGTTCACGGCGCGTCCTGCCAGAGGCTACCCGGCCTCAGCCTGCGCGGGTCAGTCAGGCGCCATGCTCTACGAGCCATCCGTCAGCAAGCGAGCAATCAGGAGCAAACAGCCACACAGCTTCACAGCCGCGACCGGGTATCATCCCTGTTCCGCGTGCTTTCACAGGATGTGAACGAAGCGCCGGAACCTCCTCCCCCAAGGACCCCTTGTCCGCATGCGCATCCTGCTTGCCCGTCACGGCGAAACGCCGTGGAATGCCGAAGGCCGCTACCAAGGCCAGATCGATATCCCGTTGTCGCCGATCGGCGAAGCCCAGGCCAAGGCACTGGGGGAACGTCTGAAGTCCGTCGACATCACCCGCGCCGTTGCCTCACCGCTCTCGCGTGCCCAGCTCACCGCCCAGCTCGCCCTGGGTGCAGACCGTGCCCCGATGCTGCAGACCGAGCCGGACCTGCAGGAAATCGCCCACGGCGAATGGGAAGGCCTGCTGGCCAGCGAAATCCACGACAAGGATCCCTCCCGCCTGCGCGCCTGGCGCGAAGAGCCCGATACCGTCCTGATGCCCGGCGGCGAATCGCTGCGCCTGGTGCTCGAACGCAGCTGGCGTGGCCTGGCCCGTGCCGCTGAAGGCCTGGGCGAGCACGACACCCTGCTGGTGGTCGCCCATGACGCCGTCAACCGCGTGATCCTGTGCCGCATCCTCGGCCTGCCGATCTCGCGCCTGTGGACCTTCCGCCAGGCACCGACCACGCTGAACCTGCTCGAAGGTCCCGACCTCGACCAGCTTGAAGTCGTCCGCCTCAACGACTGCGCGCACCACACGCCGTTCTTCGGCGAAGCCAAGCACCGCGCGCTGTAACGCGCTGCGTCCCATCCTGCCGTCCGCCCCAACGATTCCGATCCAACGACCATGACCACCACCGCCCGCCCGCAGACCCTCTCCGATTGGCTCAGCTACATCGAGCAGCAGCACCCCGCCACCATCGACATGGGGCTGGACCGGGTGCGTACCGTGGCGCAGGCGATGGGGTTGGGCGCGCCGGCCGAGCGCAGCATCGTGGTCGGTGGCACCAACGGCAAAGGCTCCACCGTGGCCTTCATCGAGGCCATCGCGCGCGCTGCCGGCTGGAAGGTCGGTGCGTACACCTCGCCGCACCTGCTGCGCTACAACGAGCGCGTGCGCATCGATGGCCAGGACGCTACCGATGACGCCCTGATGGCGGCCTTCAACGCGATCGAAGACGCGCGTGGCGACACCACGCTGACCTACTTCGAATACGGCACGTTGGCCGCCCTGCAGCTGTTTGCGCAGGCGGGCCTGGATCTGGCCGTGCTTGAGGTCGGCCTTGGCGGCCGTCTGGATGCGGTCAACATCGTCGATGGCGACGTGGCGGTGATCACCACCGTCGACATCGACCACAGCGAGTGGCTGGGCGAGGACCGCGAAGCGATCGGGACCGAGAAGGCCGGCATCATCCGTGGGTGGAAGCCGGTCATCCTCGGCGAAATCGATCCGCCCTCGAGTGTGCTCGCGCGTGCCTATCTGGTGGGTGCCAACGCCATCCGGGGTGGCAGCGATTTCTTCGCCGATGCCATCGATGGCGAGCGCTGGCGCTGGCGCGATGTCGGCTTCCGTATCGAACTGCCGCACCCGACGCTGCGCGGGCCCATCCAGCGCGCCAATGCCGCGACGGCGATCGCCGCGCTGCGTGCGCTGGATCGCCCGCTGCCGCGCACCGCCTTCATCGAAGGCGTTGCCGCCGCGCGTATCCGTGGCCGCCTGCAGGCCTTTGATCGTGACGGCGTGGAGGTGCTGGTCGATGTCGGTCACAACCCGCAGGCCGCGCGCGAACTGGCCACCGCGCTGAAGGCCAGTCGCGTCACCGGCGACACCATCGCGGTGTTTGCCGCCCTGCAGGACAAGGATGCCGCCGGGGTGGTCGAGGCCTTGGCCGATCAGGTCCAGCAGTGGCACCTGGCCGGGCTGGAGGGGGCACGTGCGCAGAGCGCCGAGGAACTGCGGGCACGCCTGGCCGCTACGGCTGCGGCCGGCGCGACACCGCACGCCACCGTGTTGGACGCCCTGCAGCATGCCGTGGCGCAGGCCAAGGCCGGCGATCGCGTGCTGGTGTTCGGCTCCTTCCACACCGCCGCGCAGGCGCTGCAGACCCTCGAACCCGGCGCCTGAGGGGGCTTTGCAGCGCCGTTCAGCCGCATCAGCCGCCGCACACGCGCGCACCCGTATAATCGCCGTGGCATTCCGCCGCGCCGCCTGCCTGCCTTCACGTGGATACTCCTCTGAAACAGCGACTGATTGGTGCCATCGTCCTGGTGGCGTTGGCCGTGATTTTCCTGCCCATGCTGGTCAAGGGTCCCGCACCTGACAGTGGTGTCGCCAACGTGCCGATCAGTGCACCGGCCGCGCCGTCGGATGGCCAGTTCGAAACCCGCGAGCTGCCGCTGGTCGCCCCCACCGGTGGCGCCACCGGCCTGCAGAGCGGGGCATCCACGACCCAGCCGCTGGCCGACAGCGCTGCGCTCGCCGCCGATCCGGCGCCGGCAGACACCTCGCCGGCCGTCGCCGCCGGCAACTACGCCGTCAGCTTCGGTGCCTATGCCACCGAAGCCGATGCCGACCGCGTCATCGCTTCGTTGAAGAGCGCCCAGCTCGCCGGCTTCCGCGAGCCGGCCACGATCAACGGTCGTCAGGCCTGGCGCGTGCGCGTCGGTCCCTACGCCGATCGCGCGCTGGCCGAAGCCGGCCGCCTGCAGGCGGTGAAGGTGCGCAATGACGTCAAGGCCGAGGTCATCACCCTGGATGCCCGCGCCGATACCGCGGTTGCCGCCACGCCGGCCGGCCCTGCACCGGCCCCGTCGGCGGCTCCGGCCGCCTCCAGTGCTGCCGCCGCGCCGGCGGGCAATACCGTGAAAACCGAATCCCTGCCGGCCGAGCCGGTCGCGGCCGCCAAGCCCGAACCGAAGCCGGCCGCGCCCAAGCCCGAGCCCAAGCCGGCCCCGGCGCCCAAGCCCGAGACTGCCGTCGCGGCACCGGCTGCTCCGGCGGCCCCAGCCGCCAGCAGCGTCGGTTTCGCCGTGCAGCTCGGTGCCTTCGGCCAGGCGGCCGAGGCCAACGCGCTGCGCGACAAAGTCCGCGCCGCCGGCTTCAGCGCCTTCGTGGAGCAGGTCCGTACCGACAAGGGCACCCTCAACCGGGTCCGCGTCGGGCCGGTCGCCAACCGCGCCGATGCCGAGAACCTCAAGGCCCAGGTGGCCGCCAAGGTCGGCGTGGCCGGCATGGTCCGCCCGCACCCCTGATGCCTGAGCTGCGCCGCCCCGCACCCGCTGGACGGCGCCTACCGCGCGGCCTGCCGGCATGATCGACATCGTCCTGCTGGTCCTGATCGGGGCCTCCGTCCTGCTTGGCCTGATGCGCGGCTTCGTCGGCATCGTGGTCAGCACGCTGTCCTGGCTGCTGGCCGGCTGGGCCGCGTTCCTGTTCGGCAATGACGCAGCCCATTGGTGGGCGGCGCCGCTGGAACCGGGCACCGGCCATTACGTTGCCGGCTACCTGGGGGTGTTCCTGATCGTCATGATCGCCGTCGGCCTGATCGGCATGCTGATCAAGGCGGCCGTGAAAGTGACCTGCCTGACCGGTGCCGACCGCCTGCTGGGCGGTGCATTGGGCCTGGTCCGCGGCGCCTTCCTGGGCTGCGTGCTGCTGATGCTGGCCGCCTTCACGCCGCTGCCGCAGGAGCCGGCCTGGCAGACCTCGCAGGTGCGGCCGCTGCTGCAACCCGGGGTGCGCTGGATGCAGGCGCAGCTGCCCGAGATGGCGTTGCCGGAGGTGAATCTGCCGCAACTGCCGACGATGGATTTGGGCAAGCCGCTCGCGACAGGCGATAATGGCGTCCTTGGCGACGTAGTGGCAGGGCGCGGATGGCCGCGTCCCGTTGACGAGGGGAGGGAGACGGCACCTGCCGACGCTGCGGCGCGCGGGCCGGCTTCCACACTGCCAGTCAATATCGAGCCGGCGCATCCGCGTCCGGACGACACCGCTCCGGCACGGAACGGTACCTCCGGCCAGGCACGGCCACCTTCACTGTAGATGGGCGCAGCCCAGCGGAGAATTCGCACCATGTGTGGCATCGTCGGAATCGTCGGCAACCAGAACGTCGCCGGGCAGTTGTATGACGGCCTGACCGTCCTCCAGCATCGTGGCCAGGACGCGGCCGGCATCGCCACCGCCGACGGCACCCGCCTGCGCGTGCAGAAGGCCAATGGCCTGGTGCGCGATGTGTTCGATGCCAAGCGGATGTCCACGCTGGAAGGCCGCGTCGGCATCGCGCATGTGCGCTATCCCACCGCCGGTTCGGAAGGCATGGACGAGGCGCAGCCGTTCTACGTGAACTCGCCGTACGGCATCGCGCTGGCCCACAACGGCAACCTGATCAATACCGAAGCCCTGCGCCAGCAGGTGTTCGAGCAGGACCGCCGCAACGTCAACACCGACTCGGACAGCGAAGTGCTGTTGAACGTGTTCGCGTTCGAACTGGACGCACAGCGCCAGCTGACCCCGGAAGCGGCGATCCGCGCCGTGGCCGCCGTGCACCGCCGCGTCAAGGGTGGCTATGCGGTGATCAGCGTGGTGCTGGGCCTGGGCCTGGTGGCCTTCCGTGATCCGCACGGCATCCGCCCGCTGGTGCTCGGCAAGCGTGCCCACGCCGAAGGCGACGAATACATCGTGGCCTCCGAATCGGCCGCACTGGACGTGCTCGGCTTCCAGCGCGTGCGCGATGTGCGCCCGGGCGAAGCGCTGGTCATCACCGCGCGTGGCGAGCTGTTCTCCGAAGTCTGCGCCGAACCGGTCGAGCACAGCCCGTGCATCTTCGAATACGTGTACTTCGCCCGCCCGGATTCGATGATCGACAACGTCTCGGTGCACAAGGCGCGCATGCGCATGGGCATCAAGCTGGGCGAGAAGATCCTGCGCCTGCGCCCGGATCACGACATCGACACCATCATCCCGATCCCGGATACCTCGCGCGATGCCGCGCTGGAGATCTCCAACACGCTCGGGGTGAAGTACCGCGAAGGCTTCATCAAGAACCGCTACATCGGCCGCACCTTCATCATGCCGGGCCAGGGTGAGCGGGTGAAGTCGGTGCGCCGCAAGCTCAACCCGATCCACCTGGAGTTCCGCAACCGCGTGGTGCTGCTGGTCGATGATTCGATCGTGCGCGGCACCACCAGCCAGCAGATCGTGCAGATGGCGCGCGACGCCGGTGCCCGCAAGGTCTACCTGGCCAGCGCCGCGCCGCCGGTGCGTTACCCCAACATCTACGGCATCGACATGCCGGCCGCCGAAGAACTGGTCGCGCACAACCGCAGCATCGAAGAAATCGAGAAGCACCTGGGCTGCGACTGGCTGATCTACCAGGACATCGAGGACATGGAAGCGGCGGTGAGCGAAGGCAACCCGGAGCTGAAGTCGTTCGATTCCTCGTGCTTCAACGGCGTCTACCCGACCGGGATCGAGCCGGGCTATTTCGAGCGCATCCAGCAGCTGCGTTCGGACGATGCCAAGCACAAGCGTCGCGCCTGAGGGCAGGGCATGAGTGACGTGTTGGACAGCGCGGCCGGCGATCTGCTGCAGGCCGCGCAGCAGTGCCTGGCCGAGCCGGATCCGTTGCGCAAGGTCGCGTTGACCCAGCACTACGCCGTGCAGTTCCGTGCCGGTCGCCTGAAGGCACCGGCCGATGCGCCGGCGCCGGAGCCGATCCGGATGCCGGGCCGCCCGGCCCGGCCCACACTCGTCCACCCGCGCGATCTGCCGCGTCGCGGCCTGGGCAGCGTGGAAGGGCGCGCGGCGTTCGTGCACGCCATCGCGCATATCGAACTCAATGCGATCGACCTGGCCTGGGATGCGGTCTACCGTTTCCGCGGCCTGCCGGGCTCCTTCCATGCCGACTGGGTCAGCGTGGCCGATGACGAATCGCGCCACTTCATGCTGCTGCACGATCGGCTGCAGGCCAACGGCTATGCCTACGGCGATTTCGACGCGCACAACGGCCTGTGGGAAATGTGCGAGAAGACCGCGCATGACGGGCTCGCGCGCATGGCGCTGGTGCCGCGTGTGCTGGAAGCGCGCGGGCTGGATGTCACCCCGGGCATGATCGTGAAGCTGCGCGCCGGAGGCGACCATGCCACCGCCGATGTGCTGGAGATCATCCTGCGCGAAGAGGTGGCGCATGTGGCCGCTGGTTCGCGATGGTACCGCTGGTACTGCACGCGCGAGAACGTCGAGCCACGCCCGCGGTTCATGGCATTGCTGCGCGAGTATGCCGGCGGCTTCCTGTATGGCCCGTTCAACCTGGAAGCCAGGCTGCTCGCCGGCTTCGACGAAGAAGAACTGGCCGAGCTGATCGAACAGACCGAACTGCGCGGTCAGGTGTTGGCCAGCACCACGCGCTGACCGTTTTCGGTCGGCCGGTTGACGTAGAACAGCCCTGGCCCCGGCCGATACGGCAGTTCCCGCGTGCCTTCATCGGCGGCATAGAGCAGCGCAGTGTCGCCCAGGGCATCGAAGTTCCAGTGCGCGGACTGCATCAGGTAATGCTGGCGAAGCGTGCGTTCCTGCGCGGCATCCAGCGGATGGGCGGCCAGCAACCGGGCCGCGATGGGCTGCAGTGCCGCGGGCAGTGCGAGTGCGGGCAACGCGTCCGGTGAGGTTGTCCAGGCGACACCTGCCGCGGCCGCACGCTGGTGCAGCAGCCGCAGCGCGATGAACTGGTAACGCGCATCGATCTCGCGGCGCAGCACCACCGCCGCGTACGCCCGCAGGGTGAATTGCGGCAGGACGCTGCGGCTGCCGGCGACCCGCTGCTGCTGCCAGTGGTGCCAGACATCCACCCAGATCGCGTCATCCCCCAGCCCCAGTGCGCGCTGCCAGCGCCGACACGTCGCCTGTGCGGCGCGGTAGACCGTGCTCGCGCGCAGCAGCGCCAGCGGCGGTACATCGCCTGCGGCCAGTCCGGTGCCACGCAGCAGCTGTCCCTCCGGCCGGCTCAGCAGCTTGGGTCCTTCGATGCGCTGGTCGTAGCCGCCGCCGATGTTGGCGTGCACGCCTGGCAACGCGATCTCTTCATGTTCGGGCGCCACGCTGGTCAGCGCGAAATGCTCGCGGTGCTCATCGCGCGCGACCAGCTGCACTATCTTGTCCGCGCAGCCGGCGGGCAGGGCGACCACCGGCATCTCATCGCCATGCTGGCGGCCGATCGCCACCACGGTATCGAGCAGGCCGACGAAGCGCACCGGCCGCACCGCGTCTGGAAATCCCGGCGCCAATGACCAGCCCGAGCGCACCAGTTGCTCGCGCAGCCACGCGGCGGCACCGGGTGCGTTGAGCACGTTCACCGCGTCGCGCGCGCTGGCCGCGCCACGCGAATAGCCGAACAGATCCATCCGCACGCTGCCGAGTACGCGGCCAGGGTGCGCACGGGCGAGCTGGCGCAGCGCGTCGGGCAGCAGCTGCTCCAGCGCCCGGCGTCGCTTCGCGCGGACACCGGTGCGACCGATGCCGAACGCCAGCCCCAACAGGTCGTCGTCTTCACCGGTGCGCGTGCCCACGCCCTCGATATAGAGCGACAGCGCGAGCGTGTTGCCTGCGGGCGGCATCTGCCGATGGTCCGGATACAGCGCATGCAGCCGCGCGATGTTGGTCAGGCCGTTGCTGTAGCTGCTGGTCAAGCGGCTCTGGTACGGGGAGGCATCATCGGCGACCACGGCCGGTGGGCGCGGTGTGGGCGTCGTGGCGCCTGCCGGGCGTGAGGCGCGCTGCAGGTTGTCAGCGTTGTTGCGGGTGCCGTCGAAGAACAGACCGATGTGCAGGGACACCGTCGGCGCCGTCGTCGGTTGGGTAGCTGCCACCACCATATCGTCCCTGCTCCCCGAGGATGCCCGGCTAAGGTAGCGCGGAAGCCCCGCGCCGGAACAGCACGGCAGGCCAGGCCGCTACCGGCGTCAGGTCGCCAGCGAATCCAGTGTCCAGCCGTCCGGTGTGACGCGCAACACCGAGCCCTGTTCGTACCAGTCGCCCAGCACGATGCGGGTGCAGTCGCGGCCACCGGCCTGCAGCGCGTGGATGGCCGGGCGGTGGGTGTGGCCGTGGATCATCGTGTCCACGCCGTAGCGGCCGAAGGTGGCATCCACTTCCGCCGGCGCGACATCGGTGACGGTCTCGAACTGGGCACGGTCACCCTGCTTCATTTCCGACTGGCGTGCCTGGCTGGCATCGCGCGCCTTCTGTGCGAAGGCGATGCGCGCGGCCAGCGGCTGCGACAGGAACTGCGCCTGGAACACCGGGTCGCGGGTCTGCGTGCGGAACTGCTGGTAGGCGATATCGTCGGTGCACAGCAGGTCGCCGTGCTGCAGCAGCACCGGGCGGCCATACAGATCAATCACGCTCGGGTCGGGCAGGATCGTGAATCCCGTGCGGCGCGCGTAGTCCTCGCCGACCAGGAAATCGCGGTTGCCGCGGATGAAGTACACCGGCACGCCGGCATCGGCCACGGCATGCAGCGCGACGGCCACCGCATCGGCGGCCGGGGAGGGCGTGTCATCGCCGATCCAGGCTTCGAACAGATCGCCCAGGATGTACAGGGCCTCGGCCTGCATCGCTTCATCGCGCAGGAAGGCCAGGAACAGGTCGGTGATGGCTGGACGACTCGGGTCCAGGTGCAGATCGGAGATGAACAGCGTGGTCATGGACCCATTGTAAAACGGGATCACGGGGCGAGGCAGCGCGACAGGTGAACTGCCCTTGTCGAGTCGAAAGGGGGCGCGGCGATCCTGCCTACAACGGCAGCCATTGCAGGCTGGCGGCGGCCAGCAGTGCGGCGATGCCGGTGGCGGCCAGCACATCGCTGGGGTAGTGCAGGCCCAGCACCACCCGCGACAGGCCGATCAGCACGGTGAACGGCACCAGCAACGGGGCCAGCCACGGGTAGTAGGCCAGTGCCACGATCGTGAAGGACACCGCGTGCAGGGTGTGCCCGGACGGGAAGCTGAACTCGTCCAGCGGCGCCACCCAGGCGCGGATGCGCAGGTCGGCGGCAAATGGCCGCGGGCGGCGCGTCCAGCGCTTGAGGCCCTTGTACAGCAGCAGTGCCATCAAGCCGGTGGCGGCCATGTGCAACGAAGCACGCAGGCCATCCAGGCCGTCCAGCAGCACCAGCGCGCCCATCAGCGCGTACCAGAACGCGCCATCGCCCAGGCGGCTGATCACCGCGAAGGCATGTCGGATCCGGCGGTGCCGGCAGTAGTGGTTGGCGCGGCGGCACCAGCGGGTTTCGCGCCCGCGCAGGGCATCAAGCGGCGTGGTCGGCATGCGGCCTCCGGGCCTGGGCCAGTTCAGCGAGCAGCGCATCGAACTCGGCGACCACGTGCTGCGGATGCAGCCGCTTCATCGCGGTGGCGGCAGTGCGGCCGAGCCGGTGGCGCAGGGCGTCGTCGCCGGCCAGCTGCACGGCGGCGGTCACAAACTCGCTGTCGTCATTCACGGCGATGCCGCTCTCATCGGTGCGCAGGTATTCCCGGGCGGCGCCGTAATCGAAGGCGACCGTGGCCAGACCGCTGGCCATGGCTTCAAGGGTGACGTTGCCGAAGGTCTCGCTGCGGCTGGGGAACAGGAACAGATCGCCGCTGGCGAAGTGCCGCGCCAGCGCATCCCCGCGCTGCACGCCGCAGAAGATGAAGTCCGGATTGTCGTGGGCCAGCTTGGCGCGTGACGGGCCATCGCCGACGAACACGAACCGCGCCTTCGGCCGCACCTGCTGCAGGCGGCGGAACGCTTTGACCGCCAGCCCGAGGTTCTTTTCCGGGGCGATGCGGCCGACGTAGATCGCGGCGAAGCCGTTGCCATCGATGCCCCACTCCTCGCGCAGCGCCGGGTCACGGCGCTCGGGCTCGAACTGACTGCTGTCCACGGCGCGCGCCAGCAGGCGCACGCGATCAAAGCCCTGCTCGCCGAGGAACTGCTGCAGCTCCTGGGTCGGCACCAGGGTGGCATCGGCCTGGTTGTGGAAGCGGCGCATCCAGCGCAGCGCGGCGGCCTGCAGCCAGGCCACGCCGTAGTCGGGCAGGTACTCATCGAAGCGGGTATGGAAGCCGGTGGCGACCGGAATCCCGAGGCGCCGCGCGGTGCGCAGTGCCGACCAGCCCAGCGGGCCTTCGGTGGCGATGTAGATCGCGTCCGGACGCTGCTGCTGCCACTGGCGGCTCAAGCGGGAGGGTGCGGGCAGGCCGAAGCGCAGGCCGGGGTAGCGCGGCAGGTTGGCGCCGGTGACCAGCACCGTGCCGTCCACCGCCTCGACATCGGAGGGTTGCCGGGGCCGGACCAGATCGACCTGATGGCCGGCGGCACGCAGCCCCAGTTCCAGGCCCTGTACGGTCAGGGCAACGCCGTTGACTTCAGGGGGGTAGGTTTCGGTGACGATGGCATAGCGCATGGCGGGCCTCCGGTATGCCACGCATGCTGGGGCCGGGCGATGTAGCCGACATGACCGCCGTATGACGTTGGGATGACGCGCGCACCGGCAGTAAAAAGCCACGGCCCCGAAGGGCCGTGGCGATCAAGCGTTGTTACCCGGCGGCGATCAGAAGCGCTGCTGATATTTCATGTACATGAAACGCCCGATATCGTAGCCGCCGTAGTAGGAGAAGTTGGAGTTCGGCTGGCTGTACATGATGGGGCCGTACTTCTCGAACACGTTGTTGGCACCGACCGAGACGGTCGCATCCCACGGCAGGGTGTAACGGAACTGCAGGTCGTGGAAGGTGACCGAGCCACGCTGGTTGTAGTCACGCGAGCCGGCGTACCACGGCGCCTGCACGCCCGGGTCGGAACACTCGTCCGGACGGGTCGTGGCGTTGATGCAGCGTTCCTTGACCCCGGCGTAATAGCGCGCGGTCCAGCTCACCCCGAAGTTTCCCACGTCCCAGCCCAGGGTCAGGTTGGAGCGCACGCGGAAGCCGCTGCCGATGCCGTTGCTTGGGGTGGGCACGACGTCGGTGTCGTTGGTCGTACGCGACAGATACGAGCTGACATAGGTGGTCGTCCAGCCCGTGGTCAGCTTGCCGTAAGCGGTATCCAGATGGTGGCTGAGCTCGAGGTCGTAGCCTTCCGTCTCCAGGAAGCCCGAGTTGCGCTTGCCGTATTTCAACGTGTCGACGATGCCGGTCACCGGATCGCGCGTGAAGCCACTGCAGCGCGACGCGATGCCCTGCTCATAGCAGTCGCGCAGCAGGTCGTTGGGATGATCGTTGACGATGGTGTTGTCGATGCGGATCTTCCACCAGTCCAGCGCCACGTTGAGGTTGGGCACGAAGCCAGGGCTCCAGACCAGACCCAGGGTACGGCTCGTTGAGGTTTCCGGCTGCAGATCCGGGTTGGAGCCGTTGGTGAACGGCACCGGGGTCTGGGCGCTGCTGCTGGTGATCGGCACGCCGCCCTGGCGCAGCTGGCGGTAGCTGTCCGCATTGGCGATGTCGGCGGCGCACCGTGCGCGGACCTCGGCACTGCTGGCCGAGGCACCGTAAACGGTGTCGCAGGGATCACGGTAGCCGGTGGTGAAGGTTTCCGAGCCGCCGCCGTACAGATCGGAGATGGTGGGGGCACGGAAGCCCTGCGCCCACGTGCCACGCACCAGCAGCTGCTCGATCGGTTTCCACTTGAAGCCGAACTTGCTGTTGAGGGTGGTGCCCAGGGTGTTGTAGTCCGAGTGGCGGGTGGCCGCGCTCAGGCTCAGCTCACGCGCGCCGGGCAGGTCGGCCAGGATCGGCACGCTGAGCTCGAGGTAGGCCTCATTGACCTTGTAGCCGCCCCCGGTCGGACCGGCGGCCAGATTGGTGGTGGCACCGCTCTGGGCCAGCGGATCGGGGATGAACTCACCGGCCTCCTTGCGGGTTTCCACGCCGAAGGCGAAGCCCAGATCACCGGCCGGCAGCGTCATCACCGTGCCGGCGATGCTGGCGAACGCATTGCGGGTGGTGGTCTTGCCACGGGAGATTTCCGGCGGGAACAGGTAGTCGATCAGCGCCTGGTTGCCGGTCAGGCCATTGGGGTCGTTGCTGCCGTAGGGCACCAGCGGATTCCACGGCATGCAGCCGGCAATCGGCGCGCCAGGAACGCCGCATTCCACCTTGCCGGTAGCCTCGTTGTAGTACGACGGGCCGACCGCGTTCTTGACGCGTTCCTTGTTGAGGTTGCCGGTGGAGGTCTGCAGCAGTTCGCTGCGGTTGTATTGATAGCCCACTTCCCAATCGAAGTAGCGCTCGCCCACCTCGAAGCTGCCTTCCAGCGTGGCCACGGCGCGCCAGGTGGTCAGCTCGCTGGTGCTGACCCGCGGGACCTCCCAGGCGCGACGGTTCCAGGCGATGTCGGTGGGGTTCCCATGGCCGTGGTGGTTGCCGAACGGGTTGAACCAGCTGTCGGCCGACATCGGCCCGATGCCGGCGGTGGCGGACTGCAGCGGATAGCCGGCCACCTGGCGGGTGGACGTGCGCTTGTTGTAGCCCAGCTGCGTGGTCAGGCGGATGTCATCGGTCAGGTCCACGCGCCCATCGAGGAACAGCGAATCGCGCTTGAGGGGCGAGATCAGGTGCATCTGCTCCGGTGCGTTGCTGACATCGCCGGTGAACGGGGTCAGGTCGCTGAGATGATAGTTGGCCGGGTTGGTCGGGTCGGTACCGCGATCCAGCGAGTAGTTGCAGCCTGCCGCGGCGGTGCAGCCCGGGCCCTTCAGGCCGTTGATCTGACCCCACTGACTGACCTGGGTCCAGTCGTCGCCGGGGTGGCGCGTGGTGTTCGGGAATTGGCTGAACCAGCGATCGCGTGCCCACACCCCCTTCTCTTCGGTGTGCTCGGCCGAGAAGGTCAGCGAGGCGCGGTCGTTGGACCAGCCGGCCACCACGTCGACGCTGTTACGCGCGCCATCGCCCTGGCTGTACTGGCCTTGGTAGACGTTGGCAGTGACGCCATTGACGTTGCTGCGGGTGATGATGTTGATCACGCCGGCCATGGCGTCCGAACCATAGATCGCCGAGGCACCGTCCTTCAGCACCTCCATGCGTTCGATCGCCGAGACCGGCACGCTGGAGATGTCCTGGTAGCCGCCGGTGTTGATGCCCAGGCGCTTGCCGTTGATCAGCACCAGGGTGCGCTGCGCGCCGAGGTTGCGCATGTCGATGTAGGTGCCACCGGCGTTCTCGCCAGCGGCCAGTACGTTGGAGCGGCTGATGGACGGGCTGCCCACCGCGGTCAGGTTCTGCAGGATGTCGGCGACCGAGCTGAAGCCCTGGCGCTCGATGTCGGCGCGGCTGATCGCGAGCACCGGCTGGGCGGATTCGACATCGACCTGGCGGATGCGCGATCCGGTGATCTCGATGCGGTCCAGGGTGGTCGGGGTGGCGTCCTGGGCGAGGACGGCGGTGGAAGCCAGGCCAGCGGTGCCGGCCACCAGGGCAAGGCGGATCGCCTGCCCCAACGGGGTGGTGGATGAAGACATGATCGACTCTCTCTCTTATCGGAACGACGTCCAAGAGGTCGGCGGACCAAGTACCGCCTTCCTCAAAAATCCAGCCGTGTGAAGGCCGGTGCCCCGAGAGTAGATCGATTGGTTAAGTTTCCATGAGGGAGATGTGAGGGTGTTCTCACAAATAATTCACGGGTTCGGCGTTCTGCGAAGTCAGCCTGAAAATTGCTGCAGATGCACGCTACGAAGCAGGCAAAAAGCGTCAGGCAACGAAGGGGCGGAACTGCACCCCCAGCCCGGCCATGCCCTCGGTTTCGCCGATCAGGTCCGCGCGCAGCAGCGGACGCGCATCGATGTACGCCTGCGGCAGGATCAGCGACAAGCGCGCGTCATCGGCGGTCAGTTCCAGTGCGGGCATCGGTGTGTCTTCGTGCGCGCGGTTGAGCAGGACCGCCAGGCGCAGCAGCGCGGTCATGCGCCGTGCCGGCTGCAGGAGACGTTCGGGCAGTGCATCGAAGGCGGACTTGGAAATGTTGCGGCGATGGCTGCGCACCAGCGCGGCCAGCAGCTGCTGTTCCTGCCGCGAGAAACCGGCGATGTCCGAGTTCTCCAGCACGTAGCTGCCATGCACGTGGTAACCGCTGTGCGCGATCATCAGGCCGAGCTCGTGCAGCCGCGCGGACCAGCCGAGCATGCGGGCATCGTCCGGATCCAGCTGCCAGCTTTCTTCGACCTGGGCGAGCAGGTTCATGGCCGTGCTTTCCACGCGATCAGCCTGGACGGTATCGATGCCGTAACGCTGGGTCAGTGCCGCGACCGATTCGTCGCGCAGGTCGTTCTCGCTGGCGCGGCCGAGGATGTCGTAGAGAATGCCCTCGCGCATCGCGGCCTTGCTGACCAGCAGCTTCTGCAGCCCGAGTGCCTGGAAGGCGGCTTCGAGCACCAGGATGCCACCGGCGATGATCGGGCGACGATCCGCGGAGAGGCCCGGCAGATCGATGTCTTCGATGCGCTTGGCCTTGAGCAGCTCATCGCGCAGCTGCGGCAATGCCTCGGCGGTGATCGCGCCCTTGCTCAGTTTCATGGTGGCGCAGATTTCGCTGATCGCCTTGTGCGTGCCGGAGGACCCCAGTGCTTCGTGCCAGCCCAGTGCGCGGTACTTGTTGGCGAACTGCTGGAACTCCGCGCCGATTTCGGTCAAGGCGTCCTTCCAGCGCTTCTTGCTCAGCTTGCCGCCCGGGAAGAAGCGGCGCGTGCTGGCGATGCAGCCGGCCTGCAGGCTTTCGCGCTCCAGGGTCTGCATGCCCTGGCCGATGATGAATTCCGTGGAGCCACCGCCGATATCGATCACCAGCCGGCGCTGGTCCGCCTTGGGCGGCTGCGCATGGGCCACGCCGAGGTAGATCAGACGCGCCTCTTCGCGGCCGCTGACCACTTCGATCGCATGCCCGAGCGCGGTTTCGGCCGGCATCAGGAAGGCCTGCGGCGAGCGCAGCTGGCGCACCGTGTTGGTGGCCAGCGCGCGGACGCGTACCGAGGGGATCGCACGGATGCGCTGGCCGAACCGGGCCAGGCATTCCAACGCGCGCTGACGGGCCTCGGCGGACAGGCCGCCTTTGCCATCCAGGCCATCGGCCATGCGCACGGTCTCGCGCAGGCGGTCGACCACCCGCAACTGCCCGAGGGTGTATCGCGCGATGACCATGTGGAAACTGTTGGATCCCAGGTCGATGGCGGCGAGCAGGTCGCCATCCTGCAAAGCGGGCGGAGTCGTGGAGGTATGCGGCATTTGCGAATGTTAGCCGAACGGTGGGTCGCGAAGTCACCGCGCGCCCTTCACATGGGCTCTCTGCGACGACCGGTCGCATCGAAGGGGCAGGCAATTACCGCGTACCGACCAACGGTCGGTACCTACAGACCCTGCAGCAGGGCCATCTGCGCCGCGTGCGGCGGCTCGTCGTGGCCGGGCGTGCACTTGATGTAGCTGCCGTCGGCCTGCAGCTCCCAGGCGTTGAGGTTGTCGTCCAGGTAGTTCTGCAGCACGTCGCGGTAGACCTTGCGTGCCAGTTCCGGGTCCAGGATGGGGAAACAGGTCTCGACCCGGCGCAGCAGGTTGCGCTCCAGCCAGTCCGCGCTGGCGCAGAACAGCTCCGAGGCCCCATCGTTGCCGAACCAGTAGACCCGGCTGTGTTCCAGGAAGCGGCCGACGATCGAGCGCACCCGGATGGTGTCCGAGACACCGGGGACGCCGGGGCGCAGCGTGCAGGCGCCGCGCACGATCAGGTCGATCTGCACGCCCGCCTGCGAGGCCGCGTACAGGGCCCGGATCATCTGGGGTTCGTTGAGGGCGTTCATCTTGGCGATGATCCGCCCCGGACGGCCACTGGCGGCCAGGCGTGTTTCGCGCTCGATCCGCTGCAGCAGACCCGGGTGCAGGGTGAAGGGCGACTGCAGCAGGCGCTTGAGCTTCATCCGCGGGGCCAGCCCGGACAGCTGCTGGAACAGCAGGTGCACATCGTTGCCGATGTCCGGATCGGCGGTGATCAGGCTCAGGTCGGTGTAGGCCCGCGCGGTACCGCTGTGATAGTTGCCGGTGCCCAGGTGCACGTAGCGGCGCAGCTTGCGGCCTTCGCGGCGCACGATCAGCAGCATCTTGGCGTGGGTCTTGAAACCGACCACCCCGTAGACGACCTGCACGCCGGCTTCCTGCAGGCGGTCGGCCAGGCCGAGGTTGGCTTCTTCATCGAAGCGCGCGCGCAGCTCGACCACGACGGTCACGTCCTTGCCGTTGCGTGCGGCGTGGATCAGCGCATCGACGATCAGCGAATCCTTGCCGGTGCGGTACAGCGTCTGCTTGATCGCCAGCACGTTCGGGTCGACGGCCGCCTGCTTGATCACGTCCAGCACGGCAGTGAACGCATCGAAGGGGTGGTGCAGGAGCACATCCCGGCGCGCGACGATCTCGAAGATGCCATCGCTGTCGCGCAGCACGCGCGGGCTCAGCGAGGGGTACTTCAGGTCCGGCCGCTGGATCACGTCGTACAGCTGGACCACGCGGTTGAGGTTGACCGGGCCGTCGATGCGGTAGACCGCGTTTTCGGTCAGCCCGAAGTTCTGCAGCAGGGTGCGCACGATGTCGCGCGGGCAGTCCTGCGCGATCTCCAGCCGCACGGCCGGGCGGTAGCCCCGGTCAACCAGCTCATCGCGCAGCGCCAGCGCCAGGTTCTCGACCTCTTCCTCGTCCACCACCAGCTCGGAATTGCGGGTCACGCGGAACTGATACGCGCCCTGGACTTCCATGCCCGGGAACATCTCATCGACGAACGTGGACAACACCGAGGACAGGAACACGAAGGTCTGCGGGCCGCCGAGTTTTTCCGGCAGCTGGATGATGCGCGGCAGTGAACGCGGTGCACGCACGATCGCCAGATGCCCAGCGCGACCGAACGCGTCGGTGCCCTTGAGCACGACCACGATGTTCAACGACTTGTTGAGGATCTTCGGGAACGGGTGCGACGGATCCAGGCCGAGCGGGGACAGCACCGGCATGATCTCGTTGCGGAAATACGCCCGCAGCCAGCGCTTCTGGCGATGGTTCCAGGAGTGCCGGCCGAGCACGTCGATGCCGGCTTCATGCAGTGCCGGGCGCAGGGTCTCGTTCCAGCAGCGGTACTGCTGGTCCACCAGCTGCGCGGCGCGGTCATGGATGGCGTTGAGGATCGCCTGCGGCGTCATGCCGTCCGGCGCTGGCGGCAGGCCGAACTCCTGCGCATGGCGCACCGCGGCCGCGCGGATCTCGAAGAACTCGTCCAGGTTGGTGCAGGAGATGCACATGAAGCGCAGGCGCTCCAGCAGCGGTACCTGCGGGTCCATGGCCTGGGCCAGCACGCGGAAGTTGAAATCCAGCTGCGACAGCTCACGGTTGATGTACAGCGCCGGATCGCGCAGCGGATCGCCGTCCACAGGCACGGCGACGGGAACAGGAGTGCTCATGCGGAAAAGTCTTCAGAAGAAGGAAGGGAGACGACCTCGTTGCGCGCACGCACCTGGTCGGCATCGAAATGGCACGAGAACGTGCTGCCTTTACCCACCTCGCTCTGGATCTCCAGGCGGGCGTGGTGCAGGCCGAGAATGTGTTTGACGATCGACAGCCCCAGGCCGGTGCCGCCGCTTTCGCGCGAGCGGCTGCTGGAGACACGGTAGAAGCGTTCGGTCAGGCGCGGCAGATGGTTGGCCGGGATGCCGTAACCGGTATCGCGTACCGACAGCACCACACCTTCGCCTTCGCGCGCGAACTCCACTTCCACGCGGCCACCGGCCGGGGTGTAGCGCACCGCGTTGGTGACCAGGTTGGAGAATGCGCTGTGCAGTTCCTTGTTGGAGCCCTGCAGATCCACACCGGCGGTATCGATGAAGCTGATCTGGTGACGGCCCTGGCTGTGTGCTTCGGCCTCGCGACGCAGCGTGGCCAACATCGGCGTCATCGCCACGGCTTCGGCTTCGGTGTGTTCCTGCGATTCCAGCCGCGACAGGGTGAGCAGGTCTTCGACCAGCTGCGCCATGCGCTGGGATTGCTTGCGCATTTCCTCCAGCATCGGGCCGGTGCCGGGGAAGTCCTCCGGGTCCATCATGTCCAGGTAACCGTGCACTACCGTCAGCGGCGTGCGCAGTTCATGCGAGACGTTGGCGACGAAGTCGCGGCGGACCTGTTCCAGTCGCAGCAGCTTGCTGACGTCGCGTGCGATCAGCAGCCAGTAATCGGGCGAGTAGGGGATCAGGCGCAGGTTGAGGCGGATCGCCTGATCGACCGGGGAGGGCACATCCAGGATCGGTTCGGCATTGCGGCCCCCGGCCAGCCAGTGCGCCAGCGGCATCGGCTGCAGGCGTTCAACCAGCGCTTCGCCCAGGTCGCCCGGGTGGTGCAGACCGAGCAGCGAGGTCGCCGCTTCGTTGAACCACTGCACGCGCTGGCTGTTGCGGTCGACCACCACCACCGCATCCGGCAGCGCGGCCGCAGCAGCGCGATAGCTGCGCAGCATGTCCAGCAGGCGACGCTTGCGCGTGCGCATTTCCCACTGGTTGCGGTAGAGCAGGCGGTCCAGCTCGTTCCATACACCGGTGCCGTCACCCATGTCCCAGCGATGGCGCGCGGTGAGGCCGCGCAGCACCCGGCGCAGCCGCCAGTAATGCCACGCCAGTGCACCGATGGAGGCCAGTGCGATGCACATCCACACATGTCCGACTGCCAGGCCCAGCAAGCCGGCCGCGAGCAGCAGGGCGGCGAGGGTGGCCAGCGTTTTCAACCAGGCAGAACGGATGTGGCGGGGCATTGCGGTCTCGCAGAAAGTGCGGTCCTCGGACTCGATCCAAGGTTATAGCAGGAGTGGCCGGAACCGGGCATGCGCGCCCGGGACCGGCCCGACGAGACTCAGGTGGACGTCGAGAACCGGTAGCCGGCGCCGCGTACGGTCTGCACCATGTTCTCCGCGGCGAACGGCTCCAGCGTCTTGCGCAGGCGGCGGATGTGCACGTCGATGGTGCGCTCCTCCACATACACGCTGCCGCCCCACACGTGATCCAGCAACTGGGCGCGGGTGTACACGCGCTCAGGGTGGGTCATGAAGAAGTGCAGCAGGCGGTACTCGGTCGGACCGATCGGCACCGGCTGGTCGCCGGCGAAGACGCGGTGCGCGGCGCCATCGATGCGGATCGTACCGACCGCGACGCTGCCATCTTCGTCATCGTCGCGGGCGCGGCGCATGACCGCACGGATGCGGGCCAGCAGTTCGCGCGCCGAGAACGGCTTGACCACGTAGTCGTCCACTCCGGCTTCCAGGCCACCGACGCGGTCGTTCTCTTCCCCGCGCGCGGTCAGCATGATGATCGGCACTTCGCGGGTCAGGGCTTCTTTGCGCCAGCGCCGGGCCAGCTCCAGGCCGCTGGTGCCCGGGAGCATCCAGTCCAGCAGGATCAGGTCCGGGACGCGATCGGCGATGGCGGTCTGCGCCTCGCGCGCGTCGCCGGCATGGATCGGGTCGTAGTCGCCCTTGCGCAGGGCAAAGGCGACCATTTCGCGGATCGCGGGTTCGTCATCGACGATCAGGATGCGTTTCTGCACGTGCCCACCGTATTGCTCATCAGATCGGGATTGAGCTCAGTAGACTACGGTTTCATGACAGGTTTGTGACGAGGGGGCCGTTCCCGTCGTTGACCGCCATCCCACCGTCATCCCGACCCCTTGAACGGCGCCTCAGCGGCGGTCCAGTTCCGGGTCGTCGATGCCTTGGCGGCGCATTTCCAGCACGGTCGGGGTGATGCTCTCGATCCGGGCATCGACCCGGGCCCGGCCCACGTAGTCCAGGTCCGGTTGCCGCTTCAGGGCCTGCAGCTGGATCAGGGCCTGCTCCGGCCGGCCGCTGAGGAAGGCCGCCTCGGCATAGGCCTCGCTGGCCCGGGTGGTATCCCCGGCCAATTCGCTGGCGCGGGCGAAGCGCTGCTGGAAGACCGGATCATTGCCGCTTTGCGACAGCATCGGGCGCAGCATCGCCTGCGCGCGCTGGCCGGCCTCGCGCCCGCCCTGTTCATTGAGGATGGTGGCGTAGGTCAACGCGACCGGGCGGCTGCCGGGGTGCTGGCGCATCAGGGTCTCGAAACGGGCGTTGGCCTGGGCCTGCTGGCCGCTGCGCGACTCCGCCTCGCCCAGCGCCAGTGCCACCCAGACGTTGTCGGGGTGGTCGCGCAGCAGCTCGGCCAGGTCGCGGCTGGCCTGCGCGGCGGCACTGTTGCGCAGCCGGCCCAGGGCCAGCCCGTAGCGCTGTGGTTCGGTCAGCCCGTTCTTCTGCGCGCGCTGCAGGCTTTCGTATTCGCGGATGACATCGCCCGGGGTGTCGGCGCTGAGCACCCGCAGCCGCTCGCGCGCCCATTCGAACTGACCGGTGCTGCCGCGGCTGAGCGAGTTGACCGAAATCTGCATCGAGGCCGGCAGCAACGGGTTGCTCCGCCGCACCAGAGGATCGGACAACGCCGGGTCGGACGGGTTCACCCGTTCCTGGCGGACGCCGCCGGGCACCTCGGTGGTCAGCAGCACCGTGTCTTTCTTCATCTGTTCGGCGCGGGCCTTGGCCTCGCTGATGCGGGTGGTGGTGACCGGGTGGGTCTGCAGGAAGTCCGGGACGCTGTAGCCCCCCTGGTTGCCACGCATCGAGGCGGACATGCGCTCGAAGAAGCCGGCCATGGCATCCACGTCATAGCCGCTGCGGGCCAGGGTGCGGATGCCCAGGCGGTCGGCCTCGGATTCGTTGGAGCGGGTGTAATTGATCTGGCGCTGCTGCATCAGCCCCATGCCCGAGGTGATCGCGGCCATAGTGGCGTCACCGGAGGAGTTGCCGCCGGCCTGCTGCGCAGCCACGATCGCGGCAAGCATGCCGAGCAGGATCGGGATCTGGTCGCGCTGTGCGCGCTCGACGCCGCGCAGCACGTGCTGCTGGGTGACGTGGGCGATTTCGTGGGACAGCACCGCGGCGACCTCGTCCTCGCGCTCGGCGGTCAGTACCAGGCCCGCATTGACCCCGATGTAGCCGCCCAGGGTCGCGAAGGCATTGATCTGCCGGTCCTTGAGCATGAAGAAGGTGTAGGACTGGCGTGGCTGGGCGCTGTTGGAGCCCAGCCGGGCACCCATGGTCTGCAGCCAGTCATCGACCAGCGGGTCATCGAGCAGGTACCCGTAGTTGCGCAGTTCGCGCAGCATCATCCCGCCGTATTCGGCCTGCCGTGCCGGGGTCAGCAGCTCGCCGGCCGAAGAACCGATGTCCGGCAGCTTGCTTTCCTGGGCCCCGGCCAGCGGTACGGCCAGGGCCAGGGTCAAGGCGGCAGAGAGCAGCAGAGGGCGCAAACGGAGCTCCTGGGGGAAGGCGGACGACAGCGTGACAGGGCCAGTGCAACCTGCAGTTAAACCACAGTGTTGCGACGGTGACGTGGAAAATCCAGCGGACCGCTACCATATACAGACCAACGTTCCGCTGTGGAGTTTCCCGTGAGCCAAGATGCTGTTTCCACCCCCGGTGGCGCCCCCGCCATCACCATCTACTCGACCGCGGTGTGCCCGTACTGCGTGGCCGCCAAGAACTTCCTGAAGAGCAAGGGCCGCGACTGGACCGAGGTCCGGATCGATCTGGACCCGGTCGAGCGCGAGAAGATGATGGCCAAGACCCGCCGCACCAGCGTGCCGCAGATCTTCGTGGGCGAGGTCCATGTGGGCGGCTACGACGACATGATGGCGCTGCACCGTGCCGGCAAGCTGGAGCCGCTGCTGGCCGGGCAGGACCCGGCATGAGCGCGGCCGACGACGGCAGCAAGGACCGCATTGCCGAATTCACCGAGTTCCGCCAGCGCATGAACCAGCGCATCCTGGGGGAACCCAACCAGGTCGTGCGCCGCTTCTTCGCGCTGGATACCCAGACCTACCAGGCCGGCGCGCTGGATGTGAAGACCAAGGAGCTGCTGGGCCTGGTCGCCTCGATGGTGCTGCGCTGCGATGACTGCATCAGCTACCACGTGGCCCAGTGCAAGGACGCCGGCGTGACCCGCGAGGAGTTCTTCGAGACCTTCTCGGTCGGCCTGGTGGTCGGCGGCTCGATCGTGATCCCGCACCTGCGCCGGGCGGTGGATTTCCTGGACCAGCTCGAAGGTGGCGCCGACGCGCCGGCCGTTCACGAGCATTGAGACCGGGGCCGACCCGGCCCCGCCGCGGTAGAGCCGACCGTTGGTCGGCTTCGTTGGCCCCCAGCGCTCTCGGTGCTGCAACGGTCTCCCGTTCATGTTCTGGACCACGTTTCCACCGACCAACGGTCGGTGGCTACCCATCGTTCAGCACCCCGTGATTGCCTGCGCGGGGTAGAGGAGGCATGCGCGGCAATTCTGCCTTGCCCGCCTAAGACCAATGGCCCATTTGGGGTCCATCGGGCGGGTAAGGCATAATTGCCGATGAAACTTCCCTTGCGCCCGCGCTTTGCGCACCTCACGGATGGCGCTCCCCCTCGGTTCGGAATACACATCAATGACGCAGAAAATCACGGTCATCCGCGGTGACGGCATCGGCCCGGAGATCATGGACGCTACCCTGTTCGTGCTCGGCAAGCTGGACACCGGCTTTGAATACGAAGACGCCGACGCGGGCCTGGCTGCGCTGGAAAAGCACGGCGATCTGATGCCGGCCTCCACGCTGGAGTCGATCGCACGCAACAAGATCGCGCTGAAGAGCCCGCTGACCACGCCGGTCGGTGGCGGCTTCACCTCGATCAACGTCAGCCTGCGTCGCCATTTCGACCTGTACGCGAACGTGCGTCCGGCGGTCTCGTTCCCGAACACCAAGTCGCGTTTCGGCGACGGCGTGGACCTGATCACCGTCCGTGAGAACACCGAAGGCGCGTACCTGGCCGAAGGCCAGGAAGTGTCGGCCGATGGCGAGACCGCCTTCTCCGGCACCCGCATCACCCGCAAGGGCTCCGAGCGCATCGTGCGCTACGCCTTCGAGCTGGCCCGCAGCACCGGCCGCAAGAAGGTCACCGCCGTGCACAAGGCCAACATCATCAAGTCGACCTCGGGCCTGTTCCTGGCCGTGGCGCGTGAAGTGGCAGCCAAGTACCCGGACATCGAGTTCCAGGAAATGATCGTCGACAACTGCTGCATGCAGCTGGTGATGCGTCCGGAACAGTTCGATGTGATCGTGACCACCAACCTGTTCGGCGACATCATCTCCGACCTGTGTGCCGGTCTGGTCGGCGGCCTGGGCCTGGCCCCGGGCGCCAACATCGGTGAGAACGCGGCGATCTTCGAAGCCGTGCACGGCACCGCGCCGGACATCGCCGGCCAGGGCAAGGCCAATCCGTGCGCGCTGCTGCTGGCCGCCGCACAGATGCTGGACCATGTCGGCCAGGTCGACAACGCCGAGCGCCTGCGCAAGGCCATCGTGGCCACGCTGGAAGCCAAGGATTCGCTGACCGGCGACCTGGGTGGCACCGGCAACACCATGGGCTTCGCCCAGGCCATCGCCAGCCGCCTGTAAGCGGCCGGCGCTCTTGCTGGGTGCTGTCCCAGGCGGTAGCCAGGCAACGCTGCGCATTGTTGAAGACGGGCCGTCCATGTACGGCCCGTCTGCGTTTTAAAGTGCGGCTTTTCACCGACAGGGTTTTTGCAGATGCCTGATGCGGCTGTGTGGGTGGTGGCGGCTGTTGCCGTCTATGCGATCGGCGTAGGCATCTACTTCGTCTTCTGCTGGCCCTGGTCCCGTTCCCAGCGCGCGTTGCGTCGCCTGCGCAAGCATGGGGTCTCCATCCGCAACCTGCGGCACAGCGAAGCGCGCGCGCTGCAGTTGATCGAATGTCCGGCGGGGACGCCGGTGTACCGGCTGGAGGGCGCCTGCGCGGAGTTCATCATCAGGGGCAAGAATGGGGCAGCGCATGTGCAGACCCTCGCAGGGGTGCCGGTGAAGTACCCGGCGGGCCTGGAACGTGCCGTGCGCGCTGGCAGCAACGCTGCCGAAGTGGTGCCAGGGCGAAAGGACGCGGTGATCGTGCGGCTCAATGGCGTCACGCTGGCGTCGTCGAGTCGAGCCCTGCGCGGCTGATCGTTTACGGGCGCCCGAACGAAAAGCAGTCGCGCCTGGCGCGACTCCACACGATCGGTCTGTTCGAAATCTGCACAGATCATGTGTCAATCCATGGCTGGTTCGTGCGCCATCCGCCTCGCATCCTGTGCCCACTTTCCATCGCACAGGAGTCGTCCCATGAACCTCACGGCCTTCGGCCTGGCCAGCCTGATCGGCATGGCTGCCACCGCCCCGGTGGTTGCCACTGAACCGTCCCATCCCACCATCCGCCACATGGCGGGTGCCCCGGTGCCCGCCTCGCTCGACGCAGCGAAGACCGCGGTGCTGGTGATCGACTTCCAGAACGAATACTTCGATGCCCGTGCCGCGCCAGGTTTCGCCGGCGGCCGCATGGTCATTCCCGACGGCATGGCCGCACTGCGCCAGACCCGCCGCGTGGTCGACTTCGCCGATGCCCACGGCATCCGCGTCATCCACGTGCAGCATGTGCTGCCGGCGGGCGCGCCGCTGTTCGCGCAGGGGAGTGTCAACGTCGCCTTCCATCGTGACATGCAGCCGCGCAGTGGCGAAACCGTCATCCAGAAGGACAACGTCAGCGTGTTCGCCGGCGCCTCGGCTGCGGCGCTGGATACGGTGCTCAAGCAGGCCGGCATCGACACGTTGATCATCACCGGCCTCCAGACCCATGCCTGCGTCGTCGGGGCCGCCCGCGACGCGGCTGCGGCGCCGCGCGGCTACCGTGTCCTCGTGGCGTCCGATGCCAGCGCCAGTCGCGACCTCGACCTGGCCGATGGCACGCGCATCGGCCACCGCGCGTTGCACGAGGCGTCCCTGGCGCAGATCGAGGATGCATTCGGCGATGTCATGGCCACCGACGCGATCCTGGCCCTGCCGGTCCGCGAGGCGGGCGAGGGCGCTTGATAAGCTGGGCAGGCCCGCATCCGGCGGGTCCTGCCACTCGCCTGGAGCTGACTGCCGATGGATCACTTCGCCGCCCTGCGCGCGCTGCGCGCCATCGTCGAGGCCGGCAGCTTCAGTGCGGCCGCAGAGCGGCAGGGAACCACCCACTCCTCCCTGTCGCGGCAGCTGCGGCAGCTGGAAGAGCACCTGCAGGTCCGGTTGCTCGATCGCACCACCCGGCGGCTGTCGCTGACCGAGGCCGGGCGCGACTATTACCGCGATGCCGTAGCCCTGCTTGAGCGGCTGGAGCTGGCCGACGACCGCGCCCGCGCGGGCCAGGCAGCGCCGAGCGGGCGCCTGCGCATCAGCGTGCCGCAGGTGGTGGCCAGCCAGGAATTGCCGCAGTGGCTGCCGGGGTTCCTGGCCCGCTATCCGCAGGTAAGCCTGGATCTGTCGGCCAACGACCAGCTGGTGGACGTGGTCGGGGGTGGTTTCGACATGGCGCTTCGCATTGCCGCCAGCCTGCCCGACAGCCAACTGGTGGCCCGCGAACTGGCATGCTGCCCGCGCATCCTGGTGGCCGCGCCGGCTTACCTGGCCCGGCACGGCCTGCCGCGCCAGGTGGCGGACCTTCCGGCGCACACGCTGCTGGCGTTCCAGCCCGGCGCGGCCAGTACCGCTTGGCACCTGCAGGGCCCGCGGGGCGCGCAGGCCAGCGTGGAGGCCGGCCAACGGCTGCGCGTGGACGCCACGCCCGCCCTCTATGCCGCAGTGCGGGCCGGCATGGGTATCAGCCTGTTTACCGCGTTGACCGTGCAGGACGATCTGCGCGCCGGTCGCCTGATCCATGTGTTGCCTGGCTGGCATGCCGGGCAGCGCCGCTACTTCGCGCTGTATCCGCACGCCCGTTCGCTGGCGCCAAAGGTGCGCGCGCTGGTGGAGCATCTGGCTGCGCATTACGCAGGGCAAGCCGGCGCGGCGGCCTAGTACCCTTCCAGGCGCTCCGGCCGGAGCTTGCCGGGGCGCCATGCGGGCGCATGAAGAAGGGCGCCCGAAGGCGCCCCTGATGCGTGCCTGGCCAGTGGCTCAGCGCTGCTGGATCTTGGAGAGCAGGCGCAGGAATTCCACGTACAGCCACACCAGCGTGACCATCAGGCCGAACGCACCGTACCACTCCATGTACTTCGGGGCGTGTGCGGCGGCACCGGTTTCGATGAAGTCGAAATCCAGCACCAGGTTCAGCGCGGCCACCGCCACCACGAACAGGCTGAAGGCGATGCCCAGCAGGCTGGCATCGTGGATCACCGGCACGTTGATGTTGAAGAAGCTCAGCACGAAGGAGGCCAGGTACACCAGCGCGATGCCACCGGTGGCGGCGAACACGCCCATCTTGAACTTCTCGGTGACCTTGATCACGCCACTGCGGTACAGCATCAGCAGCGCGAACAGGGTGCCGAAGGTCAGCAGCACCGCCTGGAACACGATGCCTGGGAACTTCATGTTGAACACGGCCGAGATCGCACCGAGGAAGAAGCCTTCCACCAGGGCATACATCGGCGCAGTGACGGGCGACCATTCCTTCTTGAACACGGTGACGAGTGCCAGGATCAGCCCGCCCACCGCGCCGCCGATGGTGTACATCATCGCGCTGGAGGACACCTGCCCATAGGCATCGACCGACTGGCTCCACGCGAAGGCGGCCGTCAGCACGGTGAGCAGCAACAGGACGCCGGTCTTGTTGACGGTGCCGTTGATGGTCATCGCCTGGTCGGGGCGGGCCACGACCGAGCCGCTGGCCAGGTCGAGGAAGGTCGACTCGGAAAGTGCGGGATTGCCGCTGCGCATTGCCAATCTCCTTGATGGGGTAGGGGTTCGGCCATCCGGCCGCTGACCCGAGCATAGCGGAAGCGGCCCTCGGTCACGACGACATGTGAATTGATGTGTGAAAACCGTTGACAGATGCCACACCGATTCCCACAATAGGCGGCTCTTTCGGGGGGAACCCCGGAGGGAAACAAACCGCCGGGGTATAGCGCAGTCTGGTAGCGCGCCTGCTTTGGGAGCAGGATGTCGGGGGTTCGAATCCCTCTACCCCGACCAAGCCCGCTGCTCAAATCGGGATTGGAATGCGACAATCCGGATCGAGCGCCCGTAGCTCAACTGGATAGAGCACCGGCCTTCTAAGCCGGCGGTTACAGGTTCGATTCCTGTCGGGCGCGCCATTCGGTGCAAGCGGTAGGAAGCAAAGTTTTCAGTGGTGGCTGTAGCTCAGTTGGTTAGAGTTCCGGATTGTGATTCCGGTGGTCGGGGGTTCGAGTCCCCTCAGCCACCCCACTGATTCAAACTGGTTCATCGAAAGTGAATCAGGGTTGCAAAAGGCAGCACACACGCTACAATGTGCGCCTGAGTTTTTCAGGGCTGTTAGCTCAGTTGGTAGAGCAGTTGACTCTTAATCAATAGGTCCAAGGTTCGAATCCTTGACAGCCCACCAAGACAGAAGCCATCGGGTCCGCCCGGTGGCTTTTTTCTTGTTCGCGACATGACGTTGAACAGCTGGCGCGTTGGCGGTCTACTGCCGGCATTGGCCGCCCGTTCAAACAAAACGCTTGCGTCGCGTGCAGGAAACCCTGCATAATTCGCCTCCCGATTTTCGGGCTGTTAGCTCAGTTGGTAGAGCAGTTGACTCTTAATCAATAGGTCCAAGGTTCGAATCCTTGACAGCCCACCAAGACAGAAGCCGCCTGGTCCGCCAGGCGGCTTTTTTCTTTTCCGGGGTGCGTATCTGAAAGCCTCCTGAAACCGGGGTCGAACGCGACACCCTGCGTTTCCAAGCTGCGCGACAGCGCACGGATCGCAACCGGCAATCAGGTTCCACTCGATGGACCGCGCCCAAAGCGCCCATCGAGGTACGCACATCATGACTCTCCGGATCCTTGCCGCCGTGGCGTTGACCGCCTGCGCGGCCGCGGCCACGGCCGCCACGGCGGCCGAAACGCCCGCCCACGCGTCGCTCGACCCGGTCCTGGCCGGTTATGCCACGACCGTATTCCGCAACAATCTTCCTCCCGGCGATGTCCAGCCGGCCAAGCCACTTGCGCGTGTCTCCATGCAGGACGCTCCCCAGGGCGAAGATCGGCAAGGCCTGGTGGAAGCGCCATTGCGTCCCGGCGTGACGCTGCCTGCGCGATAGCCGCTGATCGGCGGGGTGGGGCACGCGCTTCACCCCATTAAGCGACATGACGACCTTCCGCTTTCCGGCCCCGCCTGCAACAATGTGCGCCTGAGCTTGCAGGCTCGCGAAAGTGGCGGAATTGGTAGACGCCCTGGATTTAGGTTCCAGTGCCGCAAGGCGTGGGGGTTCGAGTCCCCCCTTTCGCACCAGTGCAGGGCGTTTTGCCGGCACCATGACCATGGGCACGTCCCGGATCGGGGAGACGGCCACATGCTGGGCCCCTGGCGGCCCCCGGTCGTTCTCGGCCCGCGCTGGCGGCGCTGGCGTTTATCGGCGAAACTACAGGGCTGCGGCGGGCATGCGCGTCCACGACCCCGCGTCCAAAACCCGTTTCATCCATCACATCGTGCCGGGGCCCATGCCGCCGGTGGCAGGAGTCAACATGCAAGCTTCGATCGAATCCACTGGCAATCTGGAACGCCGCCTGACCTTCTCGCTGCCGGAAGACCGTCTGCAGACGCACATCAGCGGCCGTCTGGGCGAAATCGCCCGCACCACGCGCATCAAGGGCTTCCGTCCGGGCAAGGTGCCGGCCAAGGTGATCGAGCAGCGTTTCGGCCAGCAGGTCCGCAGCGAAGCCGTCGACGGCCTGCTGCGTGAGACCTTCGATGCCGCCCTGCGCGAGCACGAGCTGCGCATCGCCGGCACCCCGCGCATCGACAAGGGCGAGGGCGAGCTGTCCTTCGTGGCCACCGTCGAGCTGGTGCCGGACTTCGGCGACGTGGACGTCAGCAAGCTGACCGTGGTCCGCCACACCGCCGAGATCAACGACGCCGACATCGACCAGATGATCACCAACCTGCGCGAACAGCGCCGCAGCTGGAGCCCGGTCACCCGTGGCGCCCAGGACGGCGATCTGGTCGCCCTGGAAACCTGGTCGCAGGCCGGCGATGAGCGCCTGCCGGCCGAAGGCACCGAGAAGGGCAGCGTGATCGTGGGCCAGGGCATGATGTTCGAGCAGATCGAACAGGGCCTGGTCGGTCTGACCGCCGGTGAAGAAAAGACCCTGGACGTCGAGTTCCCGGCCGATTGGCGCGTGCCCGCGCTGGCTGGCAAGCAGGTCAAGGTCACCGTCAAGGCGGTGGACGTGTCCGCGCCGGTGCTGCCGGAAGTGGATGCCGAGTTCATCAAGAGCTTCGGCGTGAAGGGTGGCGACGTGGAGCAGTTCCGCAAGGACATCCGCGCCAACCTGGAGCGTGAGCTCAAGGGTGCCCTGATGAACCGCCTGCGCCGCGAAGTCGGCGAGCAGCTGATCGCCGCCTATGCCTCGGTGGAAATGCCGCCGCGCCTGGTCGAGAACGAAGCCCGCGCCATGCTGGATCAGCAGCTCGAGCAGATCCGCCGCAGCGGCCGCAACCCGGGCGACGTCCCGGCCGATGCCCATGAAGGCTTCAAGGAAGCGGCCGCCAAGCGCGTGCTGGTCGGCCTGCTGGTCGGCGAAGTGGCCCGCAAGAACGACCTGCGCCTGGACCCGAAGCGCCTGAATGAAACCATGCGCCTGATCGCGTCGACCTATGAAGAGCCGGAACAGGTCATTGAGATGTACCGCAACGACCCCCAGCTGATGAGTGGGCTGCAGAATCGTGTGATGGAAGAGCAGGTGATCGACTGGATCGCCGAGCGCGCCCAGCACACCGAAGAGAAGCTGTCGTTCCAGGACGCGATCCGCCAGTAAGCGGCCCGCGTTTTACGCCCCGCGCCCCGGCGCGGGGTCGTTCCCCCCAAAATAGGTGCCTCACTAATGGACAACCGAACCACAGCCCTGAACATGGTTCCGATGGTGGTCGAACAGACCAGCCGCGGCGAGCGCGCCTATGACATCTATTCGCGCTTGTTGAAAGAGCGTCTGATCTTCCTCGTGGGCCCGATCGACGATCACATGGCCAACGTGGTGGTGGCGCAGCTGCTGTTCCTGGAAGCGGACAACCCGGAAAAAGACATCAGCATCTACATCAACTCGCCCGGTGGCGTAGTCACCGCCGGCATGGCGATCTACGACACCATGCAGTACATCAAGCCGGACGTGAGCACCATCTGCGTCGGCCAGGCCGCCTCGATGGGCGCCCTGCTGCTGGCATCCGGCGCGGCCGGCAAGCGGTATGCGCTGCCGAACTCGCGGGTGATGATCCACCAGCCGCTGGGCGGTTTCCAGGGCCAGGCCACGGATATCGATATCCATGCCCGTGAAATCCTGACCCTGCGTTCGCGCCTGAACGAAGTGCTGGCCAAGCACACCGGCCAGTCGCTGGAGACCATCGCCCGGGATACCGAGCGCGACAACTTCAAGAGCGCGGCCGATGCAGTGGCCTACGGTCTGGTCGATCAGGTCCTGGAGCGTCGTCCGGAAGAGTCGATCCAGCCGGCGTAAGGTTATGCCAAGCCGGGAAACCGGCTTGTTTCCACCGGGTCAGGCGGGACTGGCGTCCTCCTGACCCTGTGCTATTCTCGAATCGAACCCCCGTTCAGTCGGGTGGGGTAACTGGGTAAGCGAAGCATGAGCGAAGACCGCCAAGGTCGTTCCACGGACACCGGCAAGATCCTCTACTGCTCTTTCTGTGGAAAGAGCCAGCATGAGGTGCGCAAGCTGATTGCGGGTCCGAGCGTGTTCATCTGCGATGAATGCGTCGAGCTGTGCAACGACATCATCCGTGAGGAGCTGGAGGAGAAGGCGCAGTCGGCCCGCAGTTCGCTGCCCAAGCCGCGCGAGATCCTCGAGGTCCTGGACCAGTACGTGATCGGGCAGAACCGCGCCAAGCGGACCCTGGCCGTGGCCGTATACAACCACTACAAGCGCATCGAGAGCCGGCAGAAGAACGACGAAGTCGAACTGGCGAAGTCGAACATCCTGCTGGTCGGTCCGACCGGTTCGGGCAAGACGCTGCTGGCCGAAACCCTGGCCCGCCTGCTCAATGTGCCGTTCACCATGGCCGACGCCACCACGCTGACCGAAGCCGGTTACGTGGGCGAGGACGTGGAGAACATCATCCAGAAGCTGCTGCAGAAGTGCGACTACGACGTCGAGAAGGCACAGCAGGGCATCGTCTACATCGATGAAATCGACAAGATCTCGCGCAAGAGCGAGAACCCGTCGATCACCCGCGATGTGTCCGGCGAAGGCGTCCAGCAGGCCCTGCTGAAGCTGATCGAAGGCACCGTGGCCAGCGTGCCGCCGCAGGGCGGTCGCAAGCACCCGCAGCAGGAATTCCTGCAGGTGGACACCAAGAACATCCTGTTCATCTGTGGCGGCGCGTTTGCCGGCCTGGACAAGGTGATCCAGCAGCGTTCGAACGATTCGGGCGGCATCGGGTTCGGTGCCAAGGTGAAGAGTTCCGAGCGCAAGCAGGAAGTGGGCAAGATCCTGGCGGAAGTCGAGCCGGAAGATCTGATCAAGTTCGGCCTGATTCCGGAGTTCGTCGGCCGCCTGCCGGTCGTGGCAACCCTGGAAGAGCTGGACGAGGCTGCCCTGGTGCGCATCCTCACCGAGCCGAAGAACGCCATCACCAAGCAGTTCAAGAAGCTGTTCGAGATGGAACACGTCGAGCTGGAGTTCCGGCCCGACGCCCTGGCCGCGATCGCCCGCAAGGCGCTCAAGCGCAAGACCGGTGCCCGTGGCCTGCGTACCATCGTCGAATCGGTCCTGCTGGACACCATGTATGACCTGCCCTCGGCAGAGAACGTCAGCAAGGTGGTAGTGGACGAATCGGTGATCGAACACAAGTCCGAACCGTACCTGATCTACCAGACGCCACCGGCGCCTGAACAGAAGGCGGCTGGTGCTGAATAATCAGTTCAAGTAATTGAATTGAAAGAATTTTTTCAGAACAGCTTGCATCTAGAAGCCGATGGCCCCATAACGAGGCCATCGGCTTTTTTTGTATCCGGGCGAGGCGCCCGGAGGCCATCCCCACTGTTCCACTGGAGCCCACATGGCCCGTTCCCCAACTGAGACTCTCGACCTGCCGGTACTGCCGCTGCGTGACGTGGTGGTGTTCCCGCACATGGTCATTCCGCTGTTCGTCGGCCGTGACAAGTCCATGCATGCGCTGGAGCAGGCGATGGAAGCGGACAAGCGCATCCTGCTGCTCGCGCAGAAGTCCGCCGAGACGGATGATCCGTCCGCCGCCGATCTGTACCAGGTCGGCACGCTCGCCCAGGTCCTGCAGCTGCTGAAGCTGCCCGATGGCACCATCAAGGTGCTGGTCGAAGGCCTGTCGCGGGTCAACGTCACCGACGTGACCGAGCGCGATGGCTCGCTACACGGCGTGGGCATGGAAATCGAATCGGACGAATCGCGCGAGCCGCGCGAGATCGAGGCGATCGCCCGCTCGCTGATGTCGCTGTTCGAGCAGTACGTCAAGACCAACCGCAAGCTGCCGCCGGAGCTGCTGCAGACCCTGGCCGGCATCGATGAGCCCGCGCGCCTGGCCGACACCATCGCCGCGCATATCAGCGTGCGCCTGGCCGACAAGCAGCGCCTGCTGGAAACGCTGCAGATCGGCGACCGCCTGGAAATGTTGGTCGGCCTGGTCGATGGCGAGATCGACGTACAGCAGATGGAAAAGCGCATCCGCGGCCGCGTGAAGTCGCAGATGGAAAAGAGCCAGCGCGAGTACTACCTCAACGAGCAGATGAAGGCCATCCAGAAAGAACTGGGTGACCTGGATGACGCGCCCGGCGAGATGGACGAGCTGGCCCGCAAGATCGCCGAGGCGGGCATGCCCAAGCCGGTGGAGACCAAGGCCAAGGCCGAGCTCAACAAGCTCAAGCAGATGTCGCCGATGTCGGCCGAAGCCGCCGTGGTGCGCAACTACCTGGATTGGCTGCTGGGCGTGCCGTGGAAGAAGCGCAGCAAGGTCCGCAAGGACCTCAAGGCCGCGCAGGACACGCTGGATGCCGATCACTTCGGCCTGGACAAGGTCAAGGACCGCATCCTGGAATACCTGGCCGTGCAGTCGCGCGTGAAGCAGATGAAGGGCCCGATCCTGTGCCTGGTCGGCCCGCCCGGTGTGGGCAAGACCTCGCTGGGCCAGTCCATCGCCAAGGCGACCAACCGCAAGTTCGTGCGCATGAGCCTGGGCGGCGTGCGCGACGAGGCCGAGATCCGTGGCCATCGCCGCACCTACGTCGGCTCCATGCCGGGCCGCATCGTGCAGAACCTCAACAAGGTGGGCAGCAAGAACCCGCTGTTCGTGCTCGATGAGATCGACAAGATGTCGATGGACTTCCGTGGCGATCCGTCCTCGGCGCTGCTGGAAGTGCTCGATCCGGAGCAGAACAACGCGTTCAACGATCACTACCTGGAAGTGGATCTGGACCTGTCCGAAGTGATGTTCGTGGCGACCTCCAACTCGCTCAACATCCCCGGCCCGCTGCTGGACCGCATGGAAGTGATCCGCATCCCCGGCTACACCGAGGATGAGAAGCTCAACATCGCCATGCGCTACCTGGTGCCCAAGCAGATCAAGGCCAACGGCCTGAAGCCGGAAGAGCTGGAGATCGAGGCCGACGCGATCCAGGACATCGTGCGCTATTACACGCGCGAATCCGGCGTGCGCAACCTCGAGCGCGAAGTCGCCAAGATCTGCCGCAAGGTGGTCAAGGAGATCGCGCTCGCCGGTCCGGTGGCACCGGCAAAGCCTGCCAAGCCGGCCAAGGCCGGCAAGAAGACCAGCGCGAAGAAGAAGGCGCTGGTGGTGGTCAACGGCAAGAACCTGGACAAGTACCTGGGCGTGCGTCGCGTCGATTTCGGCCGTGCCGAAGAGCAGAACGAAGTGGGCCTGGTCACCGGCCTGGCCTGGACCGAAGTGGGCGGCGATCTGCTGCAGATCGAATCCACCCTGGTGCCGGGCAAGGGCCAGCTGATCCTGACCGGCCAGCTGGGCAACGTGATGAAGGAATCGGCCTCGGCGGCGCTGTCGGTGGTGCGTTCGCGCGCCGAGCGGCTGGGCATCGACAACGAGTTCCTGCAGAAGCACGACGTGCACGTCCATGTGCCCGATGGCGCCACCCCGAAGGATGGCCCCAGCGCGGGTATCGCCATGGTGACCTCGCTGGTGTCCACGCTGACCAAGGTGCCGATCCGGGCCGAAGTGGCGATGACCGGTGAGATCACCCTGCGAGGCCGCGTCACGGCCATCGGCGGCCTCAAGGAGAAGCTGCTGGCGGCGCTGCGTGGCGGCATCACCACGGTCATCATCCCCGAGGAGAACCGCAAGGATCTGGCCGATATCCCCGCCAATGTCACCCGCGATCTGAAGATCGTGCCGGTGAAGTGGATCGAGGAAGTGCTCGACCTGGCGCTGGAGACGCCGCTGACGGCACCGAAGCCCAAGAAAGATGGGCAGCGTGTCACGGTACGCGGCAAGTCCAAGACAGCTTCCACGACCCGCGTCAAGCACTGACGCGTGCTGTGGAAATGCCCGAAACCCGCGTCGTTATTGGCTTTTCAGCTTGCGCGGGTAGGGGGGCACTGGTATAAAAGCACCACTCGCGAGTCAGCGCAATTCTGAATTCGGCGAACTGAGAACTTCACTGGCATTCGACGGCGTATCGTCGTCGGGTGTCTCAATGTTGAATCCGCGGAATCCCCGCCAAAGGAGCTGTAGAGAATGAACAAGACCGAATTGATCGACGCCGTTGCTGAAGCCGCCGACCTGACCAAGGCCGAGTCCAGCCGCGCCGTTGATGCCGTCATCGCTTCCGTCACCAAGGCCCTGAAGGGCGGTGACGCGGTGACGCTGGTGGGCTTCGGCACGTTCCAGGTCCGCGACCGCGCTGCCCGTACCGGCCGCAACCCGAAGACCGGCGACACCATCAAGATCGCTGCGTCGAAGAATCCGTCGTTCAAGGCTGGCAAAGCCCTGAAGGATGCCGTAAACTAAGCGGCTTGCTGGGGTGCTTAGCTCAGCGGTAGAGCGTCTCCTTTACACGGAGAGGGTCGGGGGTTCGAAACCCTCAGCACCCACCAGGCACTGCCAGTAAAAGTTTTGAAATGTGGAGCGGTAGTTCAGCTGGTTAGAATGCTGGCCTGTCACGCCGGAGGTCGCGGGTTCAAGTCCCGTCCGCTCCGCCAGTTTCAAGAAGGCCCCTGAGCAATCGGGGGCCTTGTTTTCTCCGCCGATGGTAGAGCTGACCGTTGGTCAGCTGGGAAAGCAGACCGTTGGTCGGCTGAAAAAGTTAAAGTGCGGAGCGGTAGTTCAGCTGGTTAGAATGCTGGCCTGTCACGCCGGAGGTCGCGGGTTCAAGTCCCGTCCGCTCCGCCAGTTTTTAAAAAAACCTCGAAAAAAGCAGTATTTCGGGGTGGGCAATCTGAATATCTTCGGATAGAATGAGCGCCTGCAAAGTTCAAGTGCGGAGCGGTAGTTCAGCTGGTTAGAATGCTGGCCTGTCACGCCGGAGGTCGCGGGTTCAAGTCCCGTCCGCTCCGCCAATCTTTGAAAAGCCCTTGGTGAAAACCAAGGGCTTTTTTTTGTTTTCCATCCAGCAGATCGATCGACAGTGCGGCACACGCCGTTGGTCCGTCACGATCGGCAGGTGCGGCAGCGGGAGGATCCGCGCGCAGGGGCGGGCGCGGGCACTTTTGGAGCCTGCCGCGAAGCGGGTTACACTGCCGGGCTCGCCAATCAGGCCTTGATTTTTCCCATGCTGCAGAAACTTCGCGACAAGACCTCGGGCTGGATCGTTACCGTGATCCTGGGGCTGCTGATGATTCCGTTCCTGTTCGTGATCGACTCCAGCTACCTCGGTGGCGTCGGCTCGCAGAACGTGGCCAAAGTGGCCGCCCCGCCGACCTGGTGGAAGTCCGCCCCGTCGTGGTGGCCGGTTTCGTTCCTGTGGCAGCACCATGAGATCAGCTCCAATGATTTCCGCGTGCGCTTCGAGCAGGCGCGCCAGCAGGCACGCCAGGAACAGGGCGAGGATTTCGATCCGCGCCAGTTCGAAAGCACCGAAAGCAAGCTGGCCGTGCTCGATCAGATGATCGATGAGCAGGTCGTGCGCCTGGCCGGCGAACAGTCCGGCATCGTGATCGGTGATGGAGCGGTACGCGAGTACATTTCCTCGATCCCGGCCTTCCTCGGCGCCGATGGCAAGTTCAACCAGGACAACTACCGCATCGCGCTGGCCAGCGGCAATCCGCCGCGCACCCCGACGCAGTTCGAAGCGCTGGTGCGCGAGAGCATCCAGCAGTCGATCATTCCGTCGGCCCTGCAGCGTTCCGGGTTCACCACCCAGAGCGAAGCCGAGCGCCTGATGAAGCTGTTGGGTGAAACCCGTGATGTCGAACTGGCCGCGCTGCCGGAAACCCCGGCCGATACCGCCGAAGTGACCGACGCGCAGATCAAGCAGTGGTACGACAGCCACACCAAGGATTTCCGCCAGCCGGAGACGGTGTCGCTGGAGTACGTCGAGATCAACGGCGCGAACCTGCCGGCCCCGGCGGCAGCTGACGAGGCCACCCTGCGCAAGCGCTATGAAGATGAGAAGGCACGCTTCGCGACGCCGGAACAGCGTCTGGCCTCGCACATCCTGATCAGCGCCGACGGCAGCGATCCGGCCAAGCTCAAGGCCGCCGAAGAAAAGGCCACGCGCCTGGCCGCGGAAGCGAAGGCACCGGGCGCCGATTTCGCCGCACTGGCCAAGGCCAACTCCGAAGATCCGGGCTCCAAGGACACCGGCGGCGACCTGGGCTGGGTGGAACGCGGCGCGATGGTGAAGCCGTTCGAAGATGCCCTGTTCGCCATGAAGGCGGGCGAGGTCACCGGTCCGGTCAAGACCGATTTCGGTTTCCACGTGCTCAAGCTGCGTGAGACCAAGGGGGGCGAAGGCCGTTCGTTCGACGAGGTCCGTGACCAGCTGGCCGCCGAGCAGCTCAAGGCCGACACCGACCGTGTGTTCACCGAGCTGAGCGGCCGTCTGGTGGATCTGGTCTACAAGAACCCGACCTCGCTGGAAGGCCCGGCCAAGGACATGAGCCTGCCGGTGCAGACCATCGGTCCGTTCACCCGCACCACCGCCAGTGGCATCGCCGCCAACCCGGCCGTGCTGCGCGCGGCGTTCTCCGACATCCTGACCCAGGACGGCACGGTGAGCGACCCGATCGAGCTGGGCCCGAACCACAACGTGATGATCCGCGTGACCGAGCACAGCCCGGAGCAGGCGCTGCCGCTGGCCAAGGCCCGTGAGCAGGTGATCGCCGCGATCCATGCCGACCGCACCCGACAGGCCTCGGAGAAGGCCGTGGACGCCGTGCTGGCCAAGCTGAAGGCCGGGCAGACCCTGCAGGCGCTGGCGACCAGCGACAAGCTGCAGATCAGCCCGCTGCCGGGCCTGCCGCGTACCCAGCCGGTGCCGACCCCGGAGATCAACCGCGCCGTGTTCAGCGCACCGCTGCCGGCCGAAGGCAAGCCGAGCTACGGCAAGGTTGCCGTGCAGGGCCGCTACGTGATCTACGCGGTGACCAAGGTCACCCCGGGCAACGTGGCCGAAGTGGATGCCGCCCAGCAGCAGCAGCTCAAGGAGCAGCTGAGCCAGATCGACGGCATGGCCGCCGCCAAGGCCTACGTCGACGCCATGCGCAAGCACTTCAAGGTGCAGACCGAAGAAGCCAACCTGTAACCGGGTCGGCTTCTGCTGGACAGCAAAAAGCCCGGCAATGCCGGGCTTTTTGTTGAACGACACTGCCCGGCAGAACCGGGCAGTGTCGTTACCCGCAATGGGATCCGCGCACTCAGTCTTCGACGCGCAGCACCGCACCGGGCTTCAGCACACTGCTCCCGCTGAGCCCATTGAGCGACAGCAGGGCCTTCAGCGGCATCCCGTACCGGCGGGCGATGGTCCAGGGCGACTCGCCGTCGCGCACGGTGTGCCGGCGGCTGCGCGGGCGATCCGCGCTGGCTACCGTGCGGGTGGCTGCCGGCGCAGGCGTCGTGCGCGCCGCCGGGGTGTCCACCGGTGCGCTGGGGGCCAGCGCAATGGCGGCCACGCTGGCGCTGGCGTCCACCGGTGCATGCGCAGTCGGAGCCAGCACCGTCACCTGGCCGGACGGGCGGCCTTTGCCGCTGGCCAGGGCCGGGTTGAGGCGGGCGATCCGCGCCGGATCCAGATCGCGCTGCTGGGCCCACTGCTGGACGCTGGTGCCGGCCGGCAGGGTGTGGCCCTTCAGCACGGGCACGGTGCGATCCAGTGAGGCCATCACCGCCGGCTCGGTTTCCGCGTCTTCCAGGACGCAGGCCAGCGCATGCAGCTTCTCGACATAGGCATAGGTGACCGGCGACAGCCCCGGCAACTCGGCCGGCCGCGCGTTCTGCGCGTTCATGCCGGCCTTGCGCAGCGACTGCAGCACCCGGTACTCACCGGCGTTGTAGGCCATCGTCGCCAAGCGCCAGTCGCCGCCGAACATGCCGTGCAGGGTCTTGAGGTAACGCACCGCGGCCTGGGTGGAATCCACGGCCGAGAGGCGACCGTCGTAGCCCGGGGTCATCTGCACGCGGTGGTTCTTGGCGGTGGTGGCGATGAACTGCCACAGGCCGGCCGGGCCGCCGCCGTTGCGGGCGTTGGGCCGGTAGCCACTTTCCACGAAGGGAATCAGCGCGAATTCGGTGGGCAGGTCGGACTTGCGCAGCTCTTCGACCACGTAGCCGAACAGCACCAGCGCATCGTCATCCTGGTTGGCCAACCGCGAGGGGGCATGCGCGAACTGCTTCTGCCAACGCGGGCTGGTCGCCTCGGCGTTGCAGGTGGGTTCGGCCAGACCATCGCGGAAGCTGGCGAAGATGTCCTGCCCGTTGCGCACCGAGGCCGGCGGCAGCGCCGCAGCGGTCAGGGGGAGGGAGGACAGGCCGGCCACGTTCTGGGACATGCCGGCGGTCAACGACTGGGCGCCCGCGCTGCCGGCCACGGCGATCGCCAGGCCAAGCGCGAGCGGCAACAATCGCCGACTCATGTTCGAAATCCGTCTTTCCAGTGTCGCAGCCCTGCGACAACATCGACTTCATCGGTTACGGGACGCCCAAGATGGGCGCTGACGGCCGCCTGGATGGCGGGGGTGTTCGTACGCAGGAACGGATTGCATTCCAGCTCGCTTGCCAGTGAAACCGGCAGCGTGGGCAGGTCATCGCGGCGCATGGCCAAGGCCTCCTCATGGCGCTGCGACAACGCAGCGTTGGTGGGGTCTACATGCCGCGCGAAGACGGCATTGGACAGGGTGTACTCGTGGGCGCAACAGACCATCAGTTGCGCTGGCAGGGACGCCAGCTTCCGCAGGGATGCCAGAAGCTGGGGAGGCGTACCTTCGAACATGCGCCCACAGCCCAGGCTGAACAACGCATCGCCACTGAAAAGGTGTTCAGCGGTGTGAAACGCGATATGGCTCCGGGTGTGCCCGGGCACGGATACTACGTGGAACCCCAGCCCCAATGCCTGAACGCATTCACCTTCAGCCACCCGGTGGGCAGGGACCGCGATGCGCGGTTCCGCCGGTGCGTAGACCTCCACCGCGGGAAACCGGGCCTGCAGCTCGGCCACGCCGCCGATGTGGTCGTTGTGGTGGTGGGTCAGCAGAATGCTGTGCAGGACCCATCCCTGCTGCGCTGCGGCGGCCAGGACGGGGTCGGCCTGGCCGGGGTCGATGACCACGGCGCGGCCGTCGTCGGCGACCAGTGCCCAGATGTAATTGTCCGCAAACGCGGGTAGGGCGGTCAGTCGCATAGAATTGGACCATGCCCCCCGCACCGAGCCCCCGTCAAGCGACAGTCGCATCCTGGTTTGATACTGAACCGGCACAAGCGTTGTGCCGGTTGGAATCGGAGCGGTTGCGCAGCCTGCTGGCCGAGCGCCCGGTGAACCCCTGGTTGTGGGTGGCGCCGACGCCTGGCTGGCTCGGGTGCGTGGATCTGCCCGGCCGCGGCCTGCGCCTGTACCGGGACGGCGCGGCTTACGCCGGGGATGTGCACTGCGGGCTGCCGTTGCCGCTGCCGGATGAGAGCGTCAATGCGATCGTCCTGCAGCATGTCACCGCGCGGGACGCCGAGGCGTTGATCGCCGACTGCGCCCGTGTACTGATGCCGGGCGGCCGCCTGTGGCTTTCCACCCTCAACCCGTTCAGCCCGTACCGCCGGCAGTGGCGCCATCACGGGCTGGTCGTGCGCAGCCCACAGCGGCTGCGCCACACCCTCGCGCAGGCTGGCCTGAGCTGCGAAGACCTGCAGTACCTCGGCCCGATGTGGCGCGACCGCTCGCCGGCGCGGCGCGATCTGGCCCCGCTGCGGGCCGCCTGTCTGTTCACCGCTGAAAAACGCACTCTGGCCTTGCCGGGACCGACGCCGGTGGCTGCGCCACGCTGGCACGGCACCGTGGCCACCTGATCTGGAATGGAATGAAGACGATAGAAATCCACACCGACGGTTCCTGCCTCGGCAATCCCGGCCCTGGCGGCTGGGCGGCATTGCTGCGCTACAACGCGCACGAGCGCGAACTGAGCGGTGGTGAAGCGCATACCACCAACAACCGCATGGAGCTGATGGCGGCCATCTCGGGGCTGGAAGCCCTCACCGAGCCGTGCAACATCGTGCTGTTCACCGATTCGCAGTACGTGCGCCAGGGCCTGACCGAGTGGATGCCCGGTTGGATCCGCAAGAACTGGAAGACCGCCGGCGGCTCGCCGGTCAAGAACCGGGAACTGTGGGAGCGCCTGCATGCGGCCACGCTGAAGCACACCATCGACTGGCGCTGGGTGAAGGGCCATTCCGGCGACCCGGACAACGAGCGCGTGGATCAGCTGGCGCGCGACGCCGCGATCCGGATCCGCGCCGCCGGCCCGGTACACTGAGCCCATGCGTCAGATCATCCTTGATACCGAAACTACCGGCCTGGAATGGCGGAAGGGCAATCGCATCGTCGAAATCGGCTGTGTGGAACTGCTCGAGCGCCGCCCCAGTGGCAACAACTACCACCAGTACCTCAAGCCGGACTGCGAGTTCGAACAGGGCGCGCAGGAAGTCACGGGCCTGACCCTGGAGTTCCTGGCCGACAAGCCGGACTTCGCCCAGGTCGTCGACGACTTCCTGGCCTACATCGATGGCGCCGAGCTGATCATCCACAACGCGGCGTTCGATCTGGGCTTCCTGGACAACGAGCTGTCGCTGCTGGGCGACCACTACGGCAAGATCACCGACCGCTGCACGGTGATCGATACGCTGAAGATGGCGCGCGAGCGCTTCCCGGGCCAGCGCAATTCGCTGGATGCGCTGTGCCGTCGCCTGGGCGTGGACAATGCCCACCGCCAGCTGCACGGCGGCCTGCTCGATGCGCAGATCCTGGGCGATGTGTACATCGCGCTGACCTCGGGCCAGGAAGAAATCGGCTTCGGCTCGGCCGATGACCAGAAAACCGGCAGCGCCCACGCGCAGACCTTCGACACCTCGCGCCTGCTGCCGCGCCCGCGCGTGGTCGCCACGGCCTCGGAGCGGGAAGCGCACGAAGCGCGCCTGGCCAAGCTGCGCAAGAAGGCCGGCCGCGCGATCTGGGATGGTGAACCTGAAGCGGTGGAAGCGGTCAGCGCCTGACGGCCCGCCCCCGGTAGATCCCGACCGTTGGTCGGGATGCCTGCCTCAATGACACCGCACCAGGATCACGGTGATGTTGTCCGAACCGCCGCCATCCAGCGCGGCGGCGACCAGCGTATCCACGCATTCCTGCGCACTGGCATCATCGAAGGCGAGGGTACGGGCGATGCCCTTGTCCTCGACCTCTTCGGTCAGCCCGTCGCTGCACAGCAGCAACTGCATGCCCGGGCGCAGCTCACCGGTGGTGGTCGCCACATTCAGGTGCGCCGGATCGGTCACCCCCAGCGCCTGGGTCACCACATTGCGATGCGGATGTGCACGCGCCTGCTCGGCGGTCAGATTGCCCTGCGCGACCAGTTCCTGGACCACGCTGTGATCCTGGCTCAACTGGGCCAGCTTGCCGTCGCGCCACAGGTACGCGCGGCTGTCGCCGACCCACGCCACCTCATACCGATTGCCCTGCACACGGGCCGCCACCACGGTGGTGCCCATCGGCAGGCTGTCGTTGCGGCGGCGCGAGGTGCGGATGATTTCCTCATCGGCGATCCGGATCGCATGCGCCAGCGTCGCCCCGCGGCGGATCTCGCGCACGATGGTCTCGCGCGCCAGCGCACTGGCCACCTCACCGCAGGCGTGCCCGCCCATGCCATCGGCGACCAGCCACAGCGCCAGTTCGCCATCCCCGTAATACGTATCCTCATTGAGGTCGCGGCGCAGGCCGGGGTGGGTCAGGTGTCCGAATTCGATCATGAAGGCGCGTGCCGGTGAGGATTGCGAGGGATAACGGCATGATCGCGGCCCGCCGGACATCCGGCAAGGCATCCATACAGAAGAAATTCACTTCGCCGGTGCGGAATGACTTGTCGCCAGCGCGTCCTGCCCGTATCATTCGCGTCCCGGTTCGCCGGGACCATCTGGAGAGGTGGCAGAGCGGTTGAATGTACCTGACTCGAAATCAGGCAGGCGTTTATAGCGCCTCGGGGGTTCGAATCCCCCCCTCTCCGCCAGATAAAAAGAAAAGGGCTGCCCATTGGGCGGCCCTTTTCTTTTTATCTGGCCTGATGGGCGGACGAGAACCCCCGACGGGGGCTCGACGGATCTGCAGGAGCAGATCCGGACAGACGAACGTCTGGCCCTGGAGCGCGCAGCGCGGAAGGGCTGGGCCCATGGATGGGCCCAGCAATCCCGGCAATGAAGCGGCCACCCCGCAGGCCACGCGACGTCATCGCGGTAGAGCCACGCCATGCGTGGCTGCCTCCCGCCGACCATCGCGCAGCCACGCATGGCGTGGCTCTACCCGATCACCGCGCAGCCACGCACGGCGTGGCTCTACCCGAGGGGCCACACCCTCAGGCCACACCCCTCCAACATGCGCTCCGCTAAACTGCCCGCCTCACGTAACGGATCCCCACCATGACCGCTGAAATCCTCGTCCCCGTGTCCTTCGGTGAACTGCTCGACAAGATCTCGATCCTGCAGATCAAATCCGAGCGCATCAGCGACGAGGCCAAGCTGGCCAACATCCGCACCGAGCTGAGCGCGCTGGAAAAGACCTGGATGGCGCACCCGGCCGGGGTCAAGGACATCGCCCGCCTGCGTGCCGAGCTCAAGGCCGTCAACGAGCGCCTGTGGGACATCGAAGACAACATCCGCCTGCAGGACAAAGCCCAGGCCTTCGACGACCACTTCGTCGAACTGGCCCGCAGCGTCTACCAGCAGAACGATGAGCGTGCCCGCATCAAGAAGGACATCAACCTGGCGCTGGGCTCGCTCTACGTGGAAGAGAAGTCGTACAAGGATTACGCGCCGCGCGGGGCGTAATCGGCCACATAGCGCTCGAATGCGGCAATGCCGTCCTCGACCGTGATCAGCTGCATCACGTCGTCGAACTCGACCTTCGCGCCCCACTTCAGTTCGCTGGCCGGCTTGCCCAGGAATCTGCGCGCGGCGTCGTCGTAGCGGTCCACGCAGTAGCGCCGGTCGGAGTAGGGGCCGCTGCGGTGCGGGTTGCTGGCCGCGTGCAGGCCCAGCACCTTGGTGCCCATCGCGTTGGCGATATGCATCGGGCCCGAATCGGGCGTCATCACCAGCGCGGCGCGCGCCAGCAGCGCCGGCAGCTGCTTCAGCGTGTCCTTGCCGACCAGATCCAGCGCCGGGGTGGTCAGCTGCGCCTGGATGGCATCGGCCATGCCGCGCTCCAGATCGGTACGCCCACCGCACAGCACCACCCGCCAGCCGCGCGCGGTGGCGTGGTTGGCCACGGCCGCATAGCGGTCGGCATACCAGTTGCGGCGTACGTGGCTGGAGCAGGGCGAAATCATCAGCACCGGGCGGCCGTCGTCGGCCCACTGGGCATTGGCCCACTCGAACGCCGCCGGCGGCACGGCCAGATCCCAGCTGACCTCGGTCTGTTTCAGGCCGAGCGGCTCGCAGAAGCTGCCGATCGCGTCGAGCACGTGGATGCCCGGGCGGTCGGGGATGCGTTCATTGATAAACAGCCCGTGAAGGTCCTTGGAGCGCGATCTGTCGTAGCCGATGCGGCGCTTGGCTGGCACGAAGGCCGAGAGCACGTTGGCGCGGAAGGCGACCTGCATCTGCAGCAGCGCATCGAAACGCCCCGCAGGGAGGCTCTCGCGCAGGGCGCGCATGCCGGCCAGGCCGGTCTTCTTGTCGTAGCTGTGGAAGGTCACGCCCGGTAGCCCATCGAGCAGCTTGTGGCCGGCCTTGTCGATGATCCAGTGCAGCGACACGCCGGGATCGGCCTGCTGCAGGGTGCGCACCAGCGGCACCACATGGGTCACGTCCCCCAGCGCGGACAAACGCAAAAGACACAAGGAAGAGGACGTTGGTGCCATGGTGTTGTTAGACTCGAAGGAATGGTCGCATTCGACGCCACTGAAGCGCTGACGCCCTGCCGCGATGGACGCGGTATCGGTGCCATTCTGTTCGACCGCGAAGCCTTGCGGCAAGCCGAGATGAGCCTGTTCGCGCCGGCCCACTGGGGCGAGCGGGCACGACCGGTCGCCGATGGCGGCCGCGGCGGCGCCTGGTTCGTCGATGCGCCCTTCGGTCATGCCGTGCTGCGCCAGTACCTGCGCGGCGGCCTGGCGGCCAAGCTCAGCCGGGACCACTACCTCTGGCGCGGCGCCAACCGCACCCGAAGTTTTGCCGAATTCCGGCTGATGCGCGCCCTGCACGCGCAGAAGCTGCCGGTGCCGCGGCCGATCGCCGCGTTCTACATGCGCGAAGGCCTGCGCTACAAAGCGGCGATCCTGATGGAGCGGCTGGAGGGCGTGCGCTCGCTGGCCGATCGGGCGCTGGTCGCCGGGCGCGGCGCTCCCTGGGAAGAGACCGGCCGGCTGATCGCGCGCTTCCATCGCGCCGGGCTGGACCATGCCGATCTCAATGCCCACAACATTCTGTTCGACGCCAACGGCCACGGGTGGCTGATCGATTTCGATCGCGGCGTGCTGCGCATTCCCGCTACCCGCTGGCGCGAACGCAATCTCAAGCGGCTGCTGCGCTCGCTGATCAAGCTGCGCGGTGAGCGCAGCCATGAGGATGTCGAGAAGGACTACGCACGGCTGCGCCGCGCCTACGACCTGGCCTGGAACCGGGGTTACTGATGGACTGGGCATTGCGTTTCATGGGGGTCGGCAATGCGTCGGCCGTGCAGCTGGGTTCGCCGATGGCGGTGATCGAGCGCGATGGCCGCCCGTGGCTCACCATCGATTGCGGCGGGGAAGGGCTGACCGCCTTCCAGGCGCACTACGGGCATGTGCCGCAGGCACTGTTCGTTACTCATGTGCACCTGGACCATGTCGCCGGTTTCGAACGCCTGTTCGTGGATGCGTATTTCTCGCCGCAGCGTCGCGGCCGCATCCGCCTCTACGTGCCGGCGACGGTCGTGCCGCTGCTGCACAAGCGCGTGGCCGATTACCCGAACGTGCTGGCCGAGGGCGGTGCGAACTTCTGGGATGCGTTCCAGCTGATCGTGGTCGGCGAGGCGTTCTGGCATGACGGCGTGCGTCTGGAGGTCTTCCCGGTGCGTCATCACTGGCCGGAAACCGCCTATGGCCTGCGCCTGAAGGGTGCGGTCACCTGGAGTGGTGATACCCGCCCGATTCCGGAAATGCTGGCGCGCTACGCCGACGACAACGAACTGATCGCCCACGACTGCGGCCTGCACGGCAATCCCTCGCACACCGGAGTGGACGACCTGGAGCGTGAGTACACGCCCGAGCTGCAGGCGCGGATGATGCTCTATCACTACGCCAGCGAGACGGACGGCGAGGCGCTGCGCCAGCGTGGCCACCGTGTGGCCCTGCCCGGTGAGCGTGTGGCGCTGGCCACCCCGACCGCCATGCATGTGCTGGCCCAGGATCCGCCCTGAGCATGGACGACGCGCTGGCCGCCCATCTGCAGGCGCTCGAACGCGCGTTGCATGCGCCGGCGGTTCGCGGTGATGTCGCGCAGTTGGCGGCGCTGTTGGATGATGACTTTCGCGAGATCGGCAGCTCGGGCACCTGTTTCGACCGTGCTGCTGTGTTGGCCGAGCTTCCGCGTGAGCGCGCGCAGGTGGAGATCGTGTCCTGCGATTATGACGTCGCTCTGCTGGCCCCGACGCTGGCGCAGGTGCGCTACCGCAGCTGGTATGTGATCGAAGGGGTGCGCCAACGTGAGGTGCTGCGCAGCTCGCTGTGGCGGCTGCACGGCGAGGCATGGCGGGTGGTGTTTCATCAGGGCACGCCCGCGGCGCCTTGAGCGGCAGCATCGCGAAGGAAAACAGGGGCCCAAAAAGGTGGCGGCCCCGCCGGCTGACCTCGGCGCCCGCGTCGATCGATACCGTTGCTGCCTTCCGGCCCTGGCGGGATTTTCGACCTAGCGTCGCGAGGGGCCGACGGGGCCACCATAGAGACGTTCCGGCTGCTGGGCGATCAAGGATCAGCCAACCGCAGGCGGAAGCTGCACCGCAGGAACAGGCCCGGCAGTGCAGTCGCGCATTCTAGCGCATGCGTGGCACGCAGTGCCAGACGCGGAGGCTGAATCCCGTGTAGCCCGCCGTGACACGGAGCGGCCAATGTGCGGGCGGGTTGCTAAAATGCGCGGCACAGGAGGAACGGCCTCCCCCATTTCGGGAATCACTGACCAGGACGGCCTGGCCCCCATCAAGGAGGGCCGCATGGCCTGGATCTATCTGTTGGCAGCGGGTGTACTGGAAATCGTCTGGGCGTTCTCGATGAAGCAGTCCGAGGGGTTCAGCAAGCTCACCCCCTCGATCATCACCCTCGTCACCATGATCGCCAGCTTCTGGCTGCTGTCATTGGCAATGCGCACGTTGCCGCTGGGCACCGCGTACACGATCTGGACCGGCATCGGCGCGGTCGGTGCGTTCGTGATCGGTATTACCTTCCTCGGCGAGCAGGTCAGCGCGATGCGGATTGCCGCGGCGGTGTTGATCGTGAGCGGGTTGGTGTTGATGAAGTTGAGCAGCAGCTGAGGCGTTCAAAATGCACGCTGCGCGCTCGGGGGTAGAGCCACGCCATGCGTGGCTGACGTAACCCTGACGCACTCCAATCACTGGCGCCGCTCAACGTGGCGCCAGTTCGAGTGCCATCTCCACCGCATCCAGCCCGGGGCCATGCCCATCGGGGGTGATGTGGGTGACGACGAAGCCGAGGCCGGCGTAGAACGCCTGCGTGTGCTGGCTGGTGCTGAGCGTGATTCGCTGGGCGCCGAGTGTTCTTGCGTGGGCCAGCCGCGCGTGGGAGAGCTGCGCGCCCAGGCCTTGGCGATGACGGGTGCGGTCGACCATGCCCCAGCAGAAGGCCGCGGTGTGTTCGTTGTCGAGGGCGAGGCCGCCGCAGGCGACAAGGTGGCCGTTGTGGTCGATGACCAGATAGTCGTGGGCGCGGTGTGGGTGGAGCAGGTAAGTGGCGAAGTCGTGGCGTTCGTGTGGGGCGAAGTAACGCGGCACGTTGGTGTCGAACAGTGCCAGGCAGGCGGGGGCGTCGGTTGGGGTGTAGGGGCGCAGGGTGGGCATGGGGGGACTTTGGCATGGGTTGGCTGCGCAAAGAGCAGCCGACCAGCGGTCGGCTCTACCGTTAGCGGTGGCGACGCAGAGGCTTCGGATGCAGGGTGGCCGCTTCATCGGGATTGCTGGCTGCATCCATGCACCCAGCCCTTCCGCGCTTGCGCGCTCCAGGGCCAGCCGTTCGGCTGTCCGGATTCGCTCCTGGCGAATCCGTCGAACCCCCGGTCGGGGGTTCTCATCCCCCTCTCCATGGTTTCGCGCGCTGCTATCGGAGCCGGATGAATGACGAACGTGAGAAATGCAAAAGGCCGCCCCGAGGGGCGGCCTTTTGCATTTGTCTGGCGGAGAGAGGGGGATTCGAACCCCCGAAGCGCGGTTTAGACGCTTACACACTTTCCAGGCGTGCTCCTTCAACCGCTCGGACACCTCTCCGGACCTGCTGCAATAACCCGCTGCAGGGGCGCAGATTCTAGCGGGGGAATCGGAATCGCACAAGCGGTTCGTCACAGGGGGCAGGGGGGCTGGACAGGCGTGGCACAATGGTCGTCCCGATGAAGACGGTGGCCTGATGTCCTATCTCGTCCTTGCCCGCAAGTGGCGTCCGAAGCGTTTTGCCGAGCTGGTGGGCCAGGAACACGTGGTCCGTGCGCTCAGCAATGCGCTGGACAGCGGCCGGGTGCACCATGCGTTCCTGTTTACCGGCACCCGCGGGGTCGGCAAGACCACCATTGCCCGTATTTTTGCCAAGTCGCTGAACTGCGAGCAGGGCACCAGCGCCGATCCGTGCGGCCAGTGTCCGGCCTGCCTGGATATCGACTCCGGCCGCTACATCGATCTGCTCGAGATCGATGCTGCGTCCAATACCGGTGTGGATGATGTCCGCGAGGTGATCGAGAACGCCCAGTACATGCCCTCCCGGGGCAAGTACAAGGTCTACCTGATCGACGAAGTGCACATGCTGTCCAAGGCGGCGTTCAATGCGCTGCTCAAAACGCTGGAAGAGCCGCCGGAGCATGTGAAGTTCCTGCTGGCCACCACCGATCCGCAGAAGCTGCCGGTGACGGTGCTTTCGCGCTGCCTGCAGTTCAACCTGAAGCGGTTGGACGAGGACCAGATCCAGGGCCAGATGACCAAGATCCTGGCGGCCGAGGAGATCGAGTCCGACCCGACCGCCATCGTGCAGTTGGCCAAGGCGGCCGATGGCAGCCTGCGTGACGGCCTGTCGCTGCTGGATCAGGCGATCGCCTATGCCGGCGGCGCGCTGCGCGAGGACGTGGTGCGCGCGATGCTGGGCACGGTCGACCGCACCCAGGTCGCCGCGATGCTGGATGCGCTCGCCGATGGTGATGGCCCGCGCCTGCTGCAGACCGTGGCCCTGCTGGCCGAGTTCTCGCCGGACTGGAGCGGGGTGCTCGATGCCCTGGCCGAAGCCCTGCACCGGATCCAGGTGCAGCAGCTGGTGCCGGGCGCCGCGACGGCAGGCGAGGGGATCGATGCCGAGGCCTTCGCCCAGCGGCTGCGCCCGGAAGTGGTCCAGCTCTGGTATCAGATGGCCCTGGGCGGCCGTCGTGACCTGCACCTGGCCCCGAGCCCGCGCGCCGGGTTCGAGATGGCCGTGCTGCGCATGCTGGCGTTCCGTCCCGCTGCCGCCGTACCGCCCGTGCCCCGCGATCCGGGCACCGGCACCGACGTGAACAGTGGTGGCCAGGCCAGCGGCCAGGGCACCGGCATGGCCGCTGCGGCAGCGAGCGCGGCTTCTGCATCGGTCGTGGCGCCGGCCAAGGCGAGCGCCCCCGTCGCTCAGCCGGCCCCGGTGACGCCCGTGGTTGCTCCCGTCTCCGCGGCGCCTGAGCCCGCACCGCCGGCGCCGAAACAACCTGTCCCGGCCCCGGCAGCCGCCGAGCCGGTCAAACCGTCCAAACCAAGCGTCGCGGCGCCCGCTGCCGACGACGATCTGCCGCCGTGGCACCGTGAAAGCGATGCCGCCGATCGCGACGAAGCGCTGGCTGCTGAAATGGCCACCCCGGATGCGGCCATGGTCGCCCCGTGGGAAGCGTCGGCCGAGCGGACCGTGGCACCGGCTGCTCCCGCGCCTGCACGGGAAGCTCCCGCCCCGGTGGCCCGCCCGGAGGGCATCGCCATCGCCCCCTCGGCGCCGGATACCGCGCCCTCGGAGCCACAGGGCGACCTGACCGCCGATGCCTGGCTGGAACTGGTGGCTGGGAGCCAGCTCAATGGCCCGTCCAAACAGCTGGCCGCGCACTCGGCGTTCATCAGCTACCAGCACGGCGTCTTGAAACTGGCGATTTCGCCCGGATTTGAGTACTTGAGTTCGGACCGCTCGCAGGCGGCGCTGATCGCGGCGTTGACCGGCCCCCTGGGGCAGGCCCCGCGCCTGGTGATCGATACCGGTGCAGCCGGTGCCGAGACCCTGCATCAGCGCGCTGACCGTCAGCGTGGCGAACGCCAAACGGCGGCGGAAGCCGCTTTCATGGCCGATCCTTCGGTGCAGTTGCTGGTCCAGCAACACGGTGCCAGGGTCGTCGCCGATTCCATTCGTCCTTTTGAAGAGTAAAGACCCATGCGCGGCAATATCGCCCAACTGATGCAGCAGGCCCAGAAGATGCAGGAGAACCTGCAGAAGGCCCAGGAAGACCTCGCCAAGCTGGAAGTGACCGGCAGCGCCGGCGGCGGCATGGTCAGCGTGACCCTGACCGGCACCAAGGAATGCCGCAAGGTGCGCATCGATCCGTCGGTGCTGTCCGATGCGGAAATGACCGAAGATCTGGTGGCCGCCGCGTTCAACGATGCCTCCAACAAGATCGACGCCGAGTCGAAGAACCGCATGGGTTCGGCGACCGCCGGCATGCAGCTGCCCCCGGGCATGAAGCTGCCGTTCTGACCCACCGCCTGCGCCGGGTGTCTGCCTGGCGCGACCGTGGTGACCGCGCCGCGAAGCCTTCGGGCTTCGCGCGCTTGTTTCTGAGATGAGCGATCCGCCATGAGCCTGCCCCTGCTCGAACAATTGATCGAGGCCTTCCGCGTGTTGCCGGGCGTGGGCCAGAAGACCGCCCAGCGCATGGCGTACCACGTGCTGGAGCGCGAGCGCGAGGGCGGCCAGAAGCTTGCCGAGGTGCTGGCCAAGGCGATCGAGCGGATCGGGCATTGCGAACAGTGCCGGGATTTCAGCGAGACCGAGATCTGTGCGGTCTGCGCCAACGGCAGCCGCGAGCGCCAGCAGCTGTGCGCGGTGGAATCACCGGCCGATCGCCTGGCGATCGAAACGGCCACCGGGTTCCGTGGAGTGTACTTCGTGCTGCAGGGGCGGTTGTCGCCGCTGGATGGCATCGGTCCGCGCGAGCTGGGCCTGGATCAGCTGGAGGCGCGCCTGAAGCAAGGCGAGGTCAACGAGTTGATCATCGCCACCAGTGCCACCGTGGAAGGCGAAGCGACCGCGCATTACCTGGCGCAGATGGCGCGCAGCTACAAGGTGCGGCCCAGCCGCCTCGCGCAGGGTCTCCCGCTGGGGGGCGAACTGGAATACGTGGATCGCGGCACGCTGTCGCACGCGTTCGGCACGCGTACTGAAGTGCAGGAATGACGCGGCGCACCGCGCGGCAATGATCGAAACCGGGGGCGCATCCGCGCTACTCTCCAGGGCCCTGTTCCACGAGGTGCCCTCATGAGCCACGACACCCTGTTCGGCAAGATCATCCGCCGCGAAATTCCGGCCACCATCGTCTACGAAGACGAGGACGTGCTCGGCTTCAAGGACATCGCCCCGCAGGCGCCGGTGCACGTGTTGTTCATTCCCAAGCACGAGGCGATCCCGACCCTGGATGACGTGCGCCCGGAGCAGGCACACCTGATCGGCAAGCTGGCGATGGCCGCCGCGGACTACGCGCGCCGCGAAGGTTTCGCGCAGGACGGCTACCGCATCGTCATGAACTGCCGCGAGCATGCCGGGCAGACCGTGTTCCATATCCACCTGCACCTGCTGGCCGGCGCGCAGTTGGGTCACTTCGGTACGCCGAACGGCTGAGCCGGCCAGGCGCAGACAAAAACGCCGCCCGAGGGCGGCGTTTCTGCGTCAGCGTGTTACCACCAGCCCCAGCCACGGTAGCCCCAGCCCGGACCCCAGCCCGGGCCCCACGGGCCGTAGGGGTAGGCGGGCACCACATCCACCTGGCGCTGTTCCGGCCACAGGTAGATGACGTCGGCGTCCAGCTTCGGCAGGCGATAGTCGTATTCGCCGATCCGGGTGTTCTCGTAGCCGCCGATCTTGCCGATGAAGGTCACATCGCGGCCCGGCTCGAACACCGCCGGATCGTAGAAGCCGGCACGGCAGGCGATGAAGCGGCCGTCACTGGCGTCGGCCGAGGTGGTGCTCGGGCGGCCACTGCCGTTGAGCGGGCGCGAAATCATCTGGAAGCAGGTCTGGCCCTGGCCCGGATTGGTTTCGATGATGCGACCACCCCAACGTACCGGGGTGCCCACCTGCTGGGTGGGAACCGCGTCGCGCGGGCTGACCATACTGAACTGCCCCTGCAACGGCTTGGGCGCGGTGGCGCAGGCAGCCAGTGCCAGAGAGGCAGCAAGGGGAAGCAGGATTTGAATCTTCATGGGGATGCTCCGGAGGTCGGGCGATGCCTGCGCAGGTCGCGCAATAATGAAGTGAGGTCGACGTCAGCGCCAGCGTAGCGCGCCTGGACGAAACGCGCGCTGAGCGACAGCAGCGCAGGATCGGGTCGCTGCCGGTCCACCCGACGCGCCCACTCGTCAGCGGGTTCGGCGCTGGCGCGGGACAGCCCATAGCGTGCGTACCGGCGTCCCAGCCGATGCCAAGCCCGCAACAGCGGGTCGCGCTCGCGTTCGCCCCGGGCCAGCAGCCATGCCATCCAGCCTAGCGCGGCCAGTGCGAAGACGATGAAAATTCCCACCAGCTGGCTCGGATCCAGCCGCTCGAAACCAAACGGTTTAAGAAGCTGCTGCTGACGGTTGGCATCGAAGGACAGGACCAGGTCGTTCCAGCCCCGGCGCAGCCAGTCGCCCATCTGCCCGATCTGCAGCCATCGGCTGTCCAGCGTGGCGCCGGCAGCGCCGGCCCCCAGCCGGTCCTCAAGCGTGTCGTAAACGCGCTCCGGCGCAACGGCGGCGGTCGGATCGACCCGCACCCAGCCGCGGCCCGGCAGCCACACTTCGGCCCAGGCATGTGCGTCCATCCGGCGCAGCACCCAGTAGTCGCCATATGGGTTGCGGATGCCGCCCGCGAAGCCGGTCACCACCCGCGCCGGGATGCCTGCATTGCGCATCAATACGACGAACGAGGAGCTGAAGTGCTGGCAGAAGCCGGCCTGCTGATCGAACAGGAATTCGTCCGCGCCATCGCGACCGGGCTCGGGCGTGTCCAGGGTGTAGACGAAACGCGCGCGCACCCAGTCCAGCGCGCGCTGCACGATCGCGGCATCGTTGCTGCCGGCGTCCTGTCGCCACTGCCGGGCCAGCGCTGCCGTGCGCGGATTCAAGCCGTCGGGCAACTGCAGCGCAAGGCGCCGCGCGTCAGGCGTCAGCGCTTCGGTATAGGCCACCGCCGGTGCGGAGGTCAGCCGCCAACGGGTCAGTGCGTTCAACGCCGCGTGGCTGCGCAGGCTGTGGTTGGCATCCAGGTCGCTGCCGGGCGGTGCCTGCAGCGGAAGATCCAGCGCGACCAACTGGCGGCGATCGGTCGGCTCGTAATCGATCTGGTAGTCCCACTGCGTGCTGGCGTGGGTCACGGCGGCCGGCGCACGCTCGATCTGCCGCCGGTCCTGCTCCCAGCGCTTGCCATCGAAATGGGTCAGTACCGGCCCGCGCCAGTAACGTTGCTGTGGCGCGGGGATCGCGCCGAAGAACTGCACGCGAAGCGCCGGGGTGTCATCGGCCATCAGGTCCAGCCACTCCCCGGGCTCCATCGTGTCGGACAGGCCGGGTTTGCCCACCGCGCGATCCGGGATGCCCCAGAGCGGTTCGCTCAACCGCGGGAACAGCCAGAAACCGGCCAGGGCCAGCGGCAGGCCGAGCAGCACCAACCGGCCGATGCCGCGCAACTGGCGTTTGAGGGGCGCTGGCGGTGCCTGTCCCTCCAGGTGTGCCAGGCGTTGCAGGGCGAGCAGTGCGACCAGGCCGGCCAGCACGGCCAGCGTCATCGTCAACGGGCCTTGGTCGAGCAGGAACGCCGCGAACGGGCCGAACAGCCCGAAGCCGACCAGGCTGCGGGCATCGCGCAGGCTGCGCAGCTCGCTGGATTTCAGCGCGAGCATTGCTGCCAGCAGCGCGCAGCCGGTGTCGCGGCCAGGCCGTGGACCCATCTGCCAGTAAATGGCGGCCAGCATGGCGAGCACCAGCAACAGGCGCAGGGCGCCCGGCAACAGTCGCTGCCGCGAGGCCAGCGCGGTCAGCAGTGCGACACCGGCGATGACGGCGGCCAGCACGGTGGGCAGCTGCAGCAGCAGCGGCAACAGGCCCAGCGCCGCGCTGGCCAGCGTCCAGTAGCGCGCACCGGAACTGAGCAGGGACACGGGCCGGTCAGTCATGAGGCAACAGCGCCAGTGCGCGCTGGCACAGGTGGTGATGGGCGCTGCCGTTGCCAGGCCCGAGCACCGGTTGGCCCGGCAGCTTGAGCGTGTAGCGGCGGCCTTCGCGTTCGGCCAGGTCGATCCAGCGCGCCATGCGTGCGATCCGTGCTTCGGTGCCCAGCGGTGCCAGGTGCCACCAGTCCAGCACGATCTCCAGCCCGACCGGCTTTTCGTACTCGCGCACCAACAGGGTGTCGCGTCGCGCGGAGGGTTTCCACGCGATGCTGCGCATCGGATCGCCAGCGCGATACGGGCGCAGCTGATGCAGCTCCTCGCCACTGGCATGCACGCGGGTATGCAGTGGGTCGCCGCCGCTTTCCGGCAGGGAGGGTGCGTGCGTTTCCGGTGCCGCATAGACCAGCAACGGGGTTTCCGGCCAGACCCACGACCACGCGCGCACCAGGCCGAGCGGTTGCGTTGTGGCGATGCGGATGCGGGCCAGGTCGAACCAGCCGCGCCGGTGCGTGGGCAGCGCGAGATCCACTTCGATCTGGTCGCTGTCGATCAGGTGCCCGAACGCGGCCACGCCCTCGTGCTCCACCTGCAGGCCGCGCCGGGCGCGGGTATCGGCGCGCGACAGACTGATGCGCAGCCGCAACGGCGCGCCCGCGGTGACCGGCTCGGCGGAGACCGCATCCACCTGCAATCCGGACAGCTGCAGGTGCGCGCTGATCGCACTGGCGATGCTGACGGTCGCCAGCAACAAGGCCAGCAGCAGCGCAGGATTGTTGTTGTAGTTCAGCGCGCCGAGCAGCATCGCCGACAGCAGCGCGGCGACGAACAGCCCGAACCGCGTCGGCAGCACATAGATGCGGCGCCGGTCGAACCGGCACGGCAGGTGCTCGGGGCGGCGCGGTCGCGCCAGATGTTGCAGTTGCTGCCAGCGGGCTCCCCAGCCGCGGCGCATCTCAGTCGACCTGCACGGTCTGGAGGATGGCGCGGGCCAGTGCCGGCCCGTTGCCGGCTTCGGCCTCGGGCACCAGGCGATGCCCGGCCACTGCCACGAACAGGGTCTGCACGTCTTCGGGCACCACATGCGCGCGGCCGAGCAGCAGCGCATGCGCCTTGGCGGCGCGCAGCAATGCCAGCCCGGCACGCGGCGACAGGCCCACGCGTACCCCGGCGTGCTGGCGGCTGCGGGCGAGCAGGGCCTGCACATAGGTGATCAACGCCTCGCTGGCATGCACCTGACCAACCGCCTCGCGCAGCGTGCGCACGTCCACCTCGCTAAGGCGCGCGGTGGCCTGCGCGATCAGATGGCGGCGATCGGTGCCGCGCAGCAGCTCGCGTTCCGATTCCGGATTGGGGTAGCCCAGGGCCAACCGCAGCAGGAAACGATCCAGCTGCGAGTCCGGCAGCGGGAACGTGCCGGAGAGGTCGACCGGGTTCTGGGTGGCGATGACGAAGAACGGATCCGGGAGTGGATGGGTCACGCCATCCAGGGTGACCTGCTGCTCGGCCATCGCTTCCAGCAGCGCACTCTGGGTACGCGGCGGCGCACGGTTGATCTCGTCGGCCAGCAACACATGCGTGAACACCGGGCCCGGGTGGAACTGGAACTGGCGGCTGCCGGCGTCATACACCGAGACGCCAAGCACATCGGCCGGCAGCAGGTCAGAGGTGAACTGCACCCGCTGGAAGCCCAGCCCGAGGCTGGAGGCCATGGCATGGGCGAGGGTGGTCTTGCCCAGCCCGGGCAGGTCCTCGATCAGCAGATGGCCGCCGGAGAGCAGCGCCACGAACGCCAGCCGCACCTCCTGCGCCTTGCCCAGCACCAGCCCGTTGACCTGATCCTGGGCGGCGCGAAGGGACTGTCGCAGTACATCGGTTAGCATGGCTGGCACGGGGGGCGAATGATCCATGTCCGTCTCGATTCGATGATTCCACTGATTCTATAGAGCAATGCAGGGCGAACAACGCGCACGCACCATATTCCTGTTGTTGTGGACGCTGGTCACCGCCGTCAAGCTGGTGGTGGCCGCACGTCTGCCCTTGTTCGTGGACGAAGCTTTTTACTGGCAGGAGGGTCAGCATCTGGCGGCGGCCTATTCGGACCTGCCTGGCCTGACCGCTTGGCTGGCACGCCTGGGCGTGGAAGTGGGCGGCAATCATGTGCTTGCACTGCGCCTGCCGTTCCTGGCGATCGGTGCGTGGCTGCCATGGCTGGTCTCACGCATCGCCACGCGCTGGTTCGGTGCGGTGGCCGGTTGGCAGGCGGGCAGCCTCACGTTGTTGATGCCGCTGTCGGCCACGCTGGGCATGCTGGCCGTCCCGGATGTGCCGATGGCGTTGGCCGCGGTGCTGTGCCTGGATGCCGGCGCGCGCCTGCTGCGCAGTGTCGATGCCGCGGCGGCGGTGAAGCTGGCCGCCGGCCTGGCCATCGGCGCACTCAGCCATTACCGCTTCATCGGCGTGATCGTGGTCGGTTTCATCGCGTTGCTGGTGCTGCCGCAGGGCCGGCGCATGCTGCGCGATCCGCGCGTCTGGGTGGCCTTGGCGGTGGGCGTGCTGGCGTGGCTGCCGCTGCTGTCGTGGAATGCCGACAACCATGATGCGGGCCTGAAATTCCAGGTGGTCGAGCGCCACCCGTGGGCGTTCGAATGGAGCGGGCTGTGGTTCCTGGTGATCCAGCCGATGCTGGTCACCCCGATCCTGTGCATCGCGATGTGGAAGGTGGCCCTGGCGGGCACCCGCTCCGGTGGTGGCGCACGCGCGCAATGGCGTTACTTCGGCCTGATCGGCGCGGTGTCGACGCTGTCCATCTTCGGCCTGGGCTTCTTCACCGATGTGGAGCGCATCAGTTTCCACTGGCCGCTGCCGGGCTATCTGGCGCTGCTGATCGCGGTGCCGGTGGTACTCAACGGCTGGCCGCGCTGGCTGCGCCGTACCGGCTGGTGGTTGGCCGGTGCCGGGCTGGCGCTGGCCTTCGGCTATTACCTGACGGTCTCCATCCCGAGCGTGCGTGAGCAGTTGGCCGGCTACAAGTATTACCCGCGCAACTTCGCCGGCTGGGAACCGTTGGCAGGCGCCGTGCGCGACGAGCTGAAACGCATGCCGCCCGGCACGCGCGTGCTGGCCGGCAACTTCAAGGTGGGTGCGGAACTGGGCTTCCAGTTGCGCGACGCCTCTATCGAGGTGCTGCCCCACCCGTTGAACGACAAGCACGGCCGCACTGCGCAGCTGGGGCTGTGGGGGCTGCTGCACGATGGCCAGCGCGACGCGCCGATGCTGCTGGTGCTCTCGCCCAGCGACCAGCGCTATCGCGATCTGCTGGCGCGCTACCACGCGGTCTGCGAACAGGTGGGCCCGCTGCCGCCGCCGCGTGTGGTCAGCAACGATCATGGTTTCCAGCGCTTCCTGCTGTTCAAGCTGCCGGCCGAGCGGGTCGAGGGGCCGTGCGTCACGCCGGCGATGGCCTGGCTGGATACGCCGCAGCCCGGCGCCGCGGCGGGCAACCCCCTCCAGGTGCGTGGCTGGGCCTTCAAGGATGGCGTGGGCATCGAGCGTGTCGAGCTGCTGATCGATGGCCAGCCGGTGGGCGATGCGGTCTACGGTCGGCCCTACGACATCACCGGCGCGTGGAAGATCTCCACCGATCCGCAGCACCCGAACGTGGCCTTCGATGCCACGCTGAAGACCGACCACCTCGCGCCCGGCCGTCATTGGCTCGGCATGACGCTGCACGGCAAGGACGGCAGCGTGGAGCAGTGGCAGGAACAGGCCTTCACCGTCCCCGCGCGCTGAGCGTGCGTGTTCTTCCATGGATGACACCGTCATGCGCAATGCGCCGCAGGAATCTGCCCCCCTGTCTGCTTCCCACCCGCACGCCACGCCGGTGTCACCCGCGCTGATCCGTGCGTTGTGGTGCGCGGTGGTGGGCATCGTCGCGGTGGGTGTGGCCGCGATGCTGTGGCTCTCACCGCGCGTGTTGTACGCCGATCCGTGGCGCTTCACCCAGAAGCTGCTGGAGATGCCGTGGCCGGGCAACGTGCTGGTGTCGGACAATGGCCACCGCGAAATCCTGCCGAACCTGGTGCGCTACGCCGAGCTGGAGTGGCTGCACGGCAATCAATGGCTGCAGATCGGTACCGGCGTTGCGTTGGCATTGGCCACGGTAGGGCTGCTCGCCCGGATCATCAGGGCCGATGCCTTGGCGCCGCCGGTGCGCGCCGCCGCCACCCTGGTCGCAGCGCTGTCGGTCTTCTGGCTGGGCAGCCAGCGCGCGCTCACCCATGCCAACGAATCGGTCCACGCGTACCTGATCACCGTGGCGCTGATGGCGGGCGTCGCCCTGCTGCTGCGTGGCGATCGCCGCGGCGCGGTCGCGGCCGCCGTATGCGGCGTGGCGGCGACGTTCTCCTTCGGCAGCGGCGTGGCCGTGTTCGTGGGGCTGGCGGCGGTGCTGGTGGTGCGGCGTGCGCCGTTGTCGCACTGGGTGCCCTGGATCGCCGGCCTGCTCGTGGCGGTCGGGCTGCACCTGGGCATGGGGCGGACCGGCATGCCGACACAGATGGCGCTGGCCCCGTTGCCGCAGCTGGACGTGCTGCTGCGCTGGCTGGCCTCGCCCTTCATCTATCTGGCTTGGCCGGCACTGGATCCGGCAGCGGCACAGCAGTTGCCGTTCGCGCCCGTGCGCGGCGTGGTGCATGCCGTGGCGAGCGCCTATCAGGCGCAGTTCGGACCGGTGCTGACCTCGCGCTGGCCGCATCTGCTGATCGGTGCTGCGGGGATGGCCGGGTTGCTCGGCATGACCTGGCGCACCTGGCAGCGCGGCCACCGCGCCGGGGCGGGGGAATCGGTGGGGCTGGCAATGGCATGGTTCGGCCTGGCCGTGGGCGGGCTGGTCGCACTGAGCCGCTGGACCTACTTTGCCGACTACCCCACGCAGCTGGCCGCACCGCGCTATGTGCCCTGGTCGTGGTTGTTCTGGTCCGGTCTGATGCTGTGGACGATCGTGCGCGTCGGCCTGCGCCGTCCCGGGGCGGTGGCCTGGGCAGCCCTGCTGTTGGCCTTGGTGGCCGTGCCGAGTACGGCGTGGATGGCCTACCTCGGTGCCAGCATGCAGCGGGTGGCCAACATGACCGCTACAGCGGCCGCGGCCGGTGTGGTCGATCCGGATCAGACGCATGGCGAAAGCGTGCCCGGCGAAGTGCTGGCCGCGCTGCCCAGCCTGCGCACGCACGGGGCATCGGTGTTCGCCTGGCCGGAAGTTCGCTATCTGCAGGGGGCGCCAACGACGGCGACCGGCGTGGCCGTCCCGGTCAGCGATGTCTCCCTCGTGGCCGTGCGCAACCTCCTGGGGCACCCGGCCTGGCGCATCGATTTCAGCGCCCAGAGCAGGGCGCCACGGCTGGTCCTGCAATGCGGCGGGCATCCCGTGGGCCTGGCCATGCCGCTGGCGGGCCGCTGGGTTGGTTGGGCCACCGGCGAACTTGATGCCAGCTGCCTGGAGGCGCTGCAGCTGCGCTGAGGCTCAGGGCAGGGTGTAGCCGGCCTGGCGCAGCAGCTGGCTGACCGCGATCAGCGGCAGCCCGATCAGCGCGGTCGGGTCGCGGTTCTCGATCGCCTCGAACAAGGTGATGCCCAGGCCTTCGCACTTGAAGCTGCCGGCGCAGTCCAGCGGCTGCTCGGCCGCCACGTAGCGGGCGATCTCGGCGGCCTCCAGCACCCGGAAGTGGACCCGGGTCAGATCACAGCTCGCCAGGGCCTCGCCATCGCGCACCAGGCTCACGGCCGTGTGGAACGCGACCACCTGCCCGGACATCGCGGCCAGCTGCGCATGCGCGCCCTCGACCGAGCCGGGCTTGCCCAGCGGGGCGCCGTTCAGTTCCGCCACCTGGTCCGAGCCGATCACCCACCGGCCCGGGTGCAGGCGGGCGACGGCCTCGGCCTTCGCGCGCGCCAGCCGCGCCGCCACGGCCCGTGGGGCTTCGGCGGGGCCGGGGGTCTCGTCCACCTCGGGGCGGGCGGTCTCCAGGGGCAGGCCGAGCCGCTCCAGCAGTTCACGGCGGTAGCGGGAAGTAGAGGCAAGCAGCAGCGGGGTCATGCGACAATACCGGGCACGGAAGGGCGGCAGTCTGGCCCTTCGGGGCGGGGATCGGCAACCTGACTGCGCAGGCATTTGACAGCGGCCCGGACGATCCTTAACATTCAGCGGCTTATGTCCGCAAACGTGCCCGAAATGCTGGATGCTTGGCGGATGGTCGCAGCACGCAGGTGCTTCGACGGCCAGGTGAATCTAGCGGAATTGACCCGCCTCCAGGGCCTTGTCGCCGATACCGAAGGAACGTGCACCTATGCACTGGAATTCGCGCACGACGACATCCTGCAGGTATCCTATGTTGAACTGTCCATCGACACCGCGCTGCCGCTGATCTGTCAGCGCAGCCTGCAGCGTTTCCTGTTGCCGGTTTCGATGGTGCAGCGGCTCGGCCTGATCCGCAGCGAAGAGGAAGAATCCTCGCTGCCGGAAGGCTGGGAGCCGTGGCTGGTGCCGGAAGACGGCATGCTGCGACCGCTGGAACTGGTCGAGGACGAACTCGTCCTGGCCGTGCCCGTCGTGCCGCTGTCTCCCGATGGTGAGGCCGTGGACAAGGACTGGGCACCGACCGAAGAAGAAATCAGCAAGGCCAATCCGTTCGCGGCGTTGGCGGCACTGAAAAAACAATAGCAGCCGGATTGTCGTCGGCGGCTGCGGCGAAAGCGAAAACTGTGCTGGGCGCTGGCGTCCTGCGCGACGATACGACGAAGCAAAACGAACCGAGTTTGGAGCAATCCCATGGCTGTGCAGAAATCCCGTGTCACCCCATCCCGCCGCGGTATGCGCCGTGCGCATGACGCCCTGAGCGCCAAGCAGCTGTCCACCGATCCGACCACCGGTGAAGTGCATCTGCGTCACCACATCACCGCTGACGGTTTCTACCGTGGCAAGAAGGTGATCACGACCAAGTCGAACTCGGCCGTCGAAGAAGATTGATTTGTGAAGGCCGCTGCCCGGTCGGGCAGCGGCCTTTACCCCATTCTTCCCGATCGTCACGTTTGGCGATCGAGCTACAGGACATGCAATGAGCAAGCGGATCTACTCGAGGATCGCGGGCACCGGTAGTTATTTGCCCGAAAAAGTGTTGACCAACCAGGATCTGGAGAAAATGGTCGACACCAGCGATGAGTGGATTCAATCGCGCACTGGTATCCGCGAACGGCACATTGCGGCCGAAGGCGAAACCACCAGCGACCTCGGCTACCACGCCGCGGTACGTGCGCTTGAAGCGGCCGGTATCGACGCTTCGCAGCTCGACATGATCGTGGTGGGTACCACCACGCCTGACCTGATTTTCCCGTCCACCGCGTGCCTGATCCAGGCCAAGCTCGGTGCGAGCGGCTGCCCCGCCTTCGACGTCAACGCGGCCTGTTCGGGCTTCGTGTTCGCGTTGAGCGTGGCCGACAAATTCATTCGTTCCGGTGATGCACGCCATGTGCTGGTCATCGGTGCGGAAACGCTGACCCGTATCGTCGACTGGACCGAGCGCACCACCTGCGTGCTGTTCGGCGATGGCGCGGGCGCCGTCGTGCTCAAGGCCGACGAAGAGACCGGCATCCTCAGCACCCACCTGCATTCGGATGGCAGCAAGAAAGAGCTGCTGTGGAACCCGGTGGGCGTCTCGGCCGGCTTCGGCGAGGGCGAGAATGCCCGCGGCGCGATCCTGATGAAGGGCAACGACGTGTTCAAGTACGCCGTCAAGGCGCTGGACTCGGTCGTCGATGAAACCCTGGAAGCCAACGCGCTGACCAAGGACGACCTGGACTGGCTGATCCCGCACCAGGCCAACCTGCGCATCATCGAAGCCACCGCCAAGCGCCTGGAGATGTCCATGGACCAGGTGGTGGTGACGGTGGACAAGCATGGCAACACCTCCTCGGCCTCCGTGCCGATGGCGCTGGACCACGCGGTCCGCTCCGGCCGTGTCGAGCGCGGCCAGCTGCTGCTGCTGGAAGCCTTCGGCGGCGGCTTCACGTGGGGTTCTGCTCTGCTGCGCTATTGATAGTGTCAGTTACGACAACGTGACGCTGTCGTTACGGCCCCATTACGGGGCCGTATGCATTTCAGGAGAACTGCCATGGTTGAGCCCATCGTCATCGAGGGCCAACGCGCCTGGCTGAAGCAGTACGGCGAAGGCAGCCGGGTGGTCGCACTCGGGCTGCTCAATTTCATTGCCCGTCGCTTCCAGCTCGACGCCCTGCGCCCACCGCCGCACCGCGGTGGCGACGCCGCCCGCGAAACCGAGGCCCGCCGCCTGGCCGAACTGCAGGCGCAAGGTGTCAACGTCCCCAGTGTGATCGGCAGCGGTCATGCCGCCCTCGTGCTCGGCGACAACGGCTCCTCGTTCAATACCTGCCTGCGCGAAGCCGACGATGCCGGCCGTGACCGCCTTGTGTCCGCCGCGATGAATGCCATTGCCCAGGCGCACCGCAAGGGCGCGTACTTCGGCCAGCCGCTGCCGCGCAACCTCACCTGGGATGGCAAGGAGATCGGCTTCATCGATTTCGAGGAAGATCCCCTTGAGGTCATGGACCTCGCCCAGGCCCAGGCCCGCGACTGGCTGATGTTCGGTTACGGCGTGGCCAAGTACTACGAGGACCGTCCGCAACAGCTGCAGACCCTCATGGCCCAGGCCATGGACGGCGCCGAAGCCCCGGTCCTCGCCCATGCCCACGATGTCACCGGCCGCCTCCAGGGGCTGGCCCGCGCCAGCATGAAGATGGGCCGCTCCGCCCGGGCGCTGGCCCATTCCATCCTCATCGTGCACGGTGCCACCACCCTGGGCGTGCTGATGCTGGCCGTGATCTGCATCGATTTCTTCAGTGACGGCGACCTCGACATCCTCCAGCTGTTCACCTGAAGAAAGACCCCACATACGCGGCAGTACAGACGAAGGGCGACGTTCCCCTTTATCATTCGCCGTTCGATTTTTGCAGGCGGATGATCGCGTGACCGATACCAATCTCGCATTCGTGTTCCCGGGCCAGGGCTCGCAGTCGCTGGGCATGCTGGCCGAACTGGCCGAGCTGCACCCGCAGATCCGCGAGGCCTTCACCGAAGCCTCCGACGGCGCCGGTGTCGACCTGTGGGCGCTGTCGCAGGGCGGTCCCGAGGAAATGCTCAACCGCACCGAATACACCCAGCCGGCCCTGCTGGCCGCCAGCATCGGCGTGTGGCGCGCCTGGAACGCCGTTGGCGGCGTCCAGCCGGCCGTCCTGGCCGGCCATAGCCTCGGCGAGTACACCGCCCTGGTGGCCGCCGGCGCGCTGACCCTGCGGGACGGTGCCCACCTGGTGCGCCTGCGTGGCCAGCTGATGCAGGAAGCCGCCCCGACCGGCGTGGGCGCCATGGCCGCCGTGCTCGGCGCCGAAGACGCGCTGGTCGTGGAGGTCTGCGAGCAGGCCGCCGGCAGCCAGGTCGTCGTGCCCGCCAATTACAACTCGCCCGGCCAGATCGTCATCGGTGGCGACGCTGCCGCCGTGGATCGTGCGCTGGCGCTGCTGGCCGAGAAGGGCGTCCGCAAGGCCGTCAAGCTGGCTGTCAGCGTGCCCTCGCACACTCCGCTGATGCGCGAAGCCGCCAACCGCCTGGCCGAAACCATGGCCGGCCTGGATTGGCGCGCCCCGGCCCTGCCGGTAGTGCAGAACGTGGATGCCCGTGTGCATGACGGCGTGGACGCCATCCGCCAGGCGCTGGTGCAGCAGCTGTACCTGCCCGTGCAGTGGACCGGCTGCGTGCAGGCGCTGGCCGCCCGTGGCGTCACCCGCGTGGCCGAATGCGGCCCGGGCAAGGTGCTGAGCGGATTGATCAAGCGCATCGACAAATCGCTGGACGCGCGCACACTGTCCACGCCCGCCGATTTCGAGACGGCCCGCGAGACCTGGGCCGCCTGATGTCTTCCGATCGCGCCCGTGCTGGAATGGCTTCGCGCCAGCCCGGCCGGACCGGTCCCGTTTGAGGAAATGAGATGAGCAAGCCCCTTCAGGGTGAAATCGCACTGGTCACCGGCGCCAGCCGGGGTATCGGTGCCGCGATCGCCGACGCACTGGCCGCGCAGGGTGCGACCGTCATCGGCACCGCCACCACCGACGCCGGTGCCGCCGCCATCGGTGAGCGCCTGGCCGCCGTGGGTGGTCACGGCCGCGCGCTGAACGTCACCGACGCCGCTGCGCTGGAGGCCGTGCTGGACGGTATCGCCAAGGAATTCGGCGCCATCAGCATCCTGGTCAACAACGCCGGCATCACCCGCGACAACCTGTTGCTGCGGATGAAGGAAGAAGACTGGCAGGCGATCCTGGACACCAACCTGACCAGCGTCTTCCGCACCTCCAAGGCCGTCATGCGCGGCATGATGAAGGCGCGCAAGGGCCGCATCATCAACATCGCCTCGGTGATCGGCGTGACCGGCAATGCCGGCCAGGCCAACTACGCCGCGGCCAAGGCCGGCATCATTGCCTTCTCCAAGTCGCTGGCCAAGGAAATCGGCTCGCGCGGGATCACCGTCAATGTGGTCGCGCCGGGCTTCATCGATACCGACATGACCAAGGCCCTGCCGGAAGAGCAGCGCACCGGCCTGGTCAAGTCGATCGCCCTGGAGCGGCTCGGCGAGCCGTCCGATATCGCCAACGCGGTGGCGTTCCTGGCCGGTCCTTCGGCCAGCTACATCACCGGCGAAACCCTCCATGTGAACGGCGGCATGTACATGCCGTAAGCATGTGGCGCAAGGATTGCGCCGCAAGTGGTTGATCCGTTTGATGTTTTGCTGCAATGCAAGGTGTCGCTGGTTTCCACTACACTATCCCACGGTCATCCCTCACCGGATGGCGTCATTTTTGAACCACTACTCCATCTGGAGCGATATCCAATGAGCACCATCGAAGAACGCGTCAAGAAAATCGTCGTCGAACAGCTTGGCGTCAAGGAAGAGGAAGTCACCAACAGCGCATCGTTCGTCGATGACCTGGGCGCTGACTCGCTGGACACCGTTGAACTGGTGATGGCGCTGGAAGAAGAGTTCGAGTGCGAAATCCCGGACGAAGAAGCCGAAAAGATCAGCACCGTGCAGGCTGCGATCGACTACATCAACGCCCACGTCAAGGCTTGATGTCAGGCGGCTCGCGCGCGGCCGTGGCGATCGCTGCGACCGCGTGCGGCAAACCCATGGGGCCGCGCTTGCGGCCCTGTGCTTTTGAGCGTTTTACCGCGTGATACCCGCAACACCCGGGTCAGGAGAATCTGCAATGAAGCGTCGCGTCGTCGTTACCGGCATGGGCATGGTCTCGCCATTGGGCAATGATATGGCCAGCAGTTGGAAGGGCATCACCGAAGGCCGTTCCGGCATCGGTCCGCTGACCAACGTTTCGCAGTCCTACCTGGACCGTTTCACCACCAAGATCGCAGGTGAGGTCAGGGACTTCGACATCACCGCCGACAACGAACAGTTCGGCAAGTTCCGGGTCACTGGCAAGGATGCCAAGAAGATGGACCCGTTCATTCATTACGGCCTCGGTGCCGCCTTCATGGCCTTGAACGATTCGGGCCTGGAGATCACCGACGGCAACGCCGAGCGCATCGGCGCCATCGTCGGGGCGGGCATCGGCGGCCTGCTGGGCATCGAAGAGCAGACCATCGATTTCCACGAAGGCAAGAAGATCTCGCCCTTCTACGTGCCCAAGACCATCATCAACATGCTTCCGGGCCAGTTGAGCATCATCACCGGCCTGAAGGGGCCGTCGTTCTCGGCGGTCTCCGCCTGCGCGACCTCGAACCACTCGATCGGCACCGCGATGCGCATGATCCAGTACGGCGATGCGGACGTGATGGTGGTCGGCGGTGCCGAGCGCGGCTCCTCGCCGACCGCCCTGGGCGGCTTCTGCGCGATGAAGGCGATGAGCACCCGCAACGATGCCCCGGCGGAAGCCTCGCGCCCGTGGGACAAGGAGCGCGACGGCTTCGTGCTCGGCGACGGTGCCGGCATCCTGATCCTGGAAGAGTACGAACACGCCAAGGCGCGTGGCGCGCGCATCTATGCCGAGCTTGCCGGTTTCGGCGCCAGCTCGGATGCGTACCACATGACCGCCCCGAGCGAGAACGGCGAAGGCGCGGCACGCTGCATGACCATGGCGTTGAAGGACGCCGGCGTGACCCCGGACCAGGTCGGTTACCTCAACGCGCACGGCACCTCCACGCCGCTGGGCGACCTGGGTGAAACCATGGCCATGAAGACCGCCTTCGGCGACCACGCCTACAAGATGATGGTCAGCTCCACCAAGTCGATGACCGGCCACCTGCTCGGCGCGGCCGGCGGCGTGGAAGCGATCTTCTCGGTGCTGGCGCTGCGCGACAACATCATTCCGCCGACCATCAACCTGCATGAAGCGGGCGAAGGCTGCGACCTGGATTACGTGCCCAACACCGCACGCGAGGCCAAGGTCGACGTGGTGATGTCCAACGGCTTCGGCTTCGGCGGCACCAACGGCACGCTGGTGTTCAAGCGCGTCTGACCGCACGTTCCGTGTATCCCCACCCGGGCCGCCATCATGGCGGCCTTGGTGTATCTGGCCCCCGCGCACGCTGCGCGCCCCCTCCGGTGTCCTGTCATGTTCCAGACGCTTCCGCTGCCCGCCACCACCGACCTGCTGGCCCTGCAGCGCCTGGCCCCGCAGCGCTACCCGCTGCTGATGGAATCCACCGCCTCGGGCACCGCACAGGGGCGCTGGGACCTGCTGCTGATGGGCAACGGTGAAGCGCTCTCACTGCAGGCCGACGGCGTGGTGCGCGATGCCGATGGCGTCGCCCATGAGGGCCGCTTCCTAGAGGTGCTGGACGCGCACTGGGCCGCGCTGCGGCTGCCGCGCGAAGCGACCACGCTGCCGTTCCGTGGTGGCTGGGCGCTGATGCTGGATTACGAACTGGCCGGCCAGATCGAAGACGTGCTGGCCTTGCCGGCGCGCGCCGATGGACTGCCGTCCGCGCTGGCGCTGCGCTGCCCGGCGGCGGTGCTGCACGACCGCGTGCTCGGCAAGTTCCATGCCGTCTGCGAGACCGGCCAGGCCGCGCTGCTGCAGACCCTGCAGGACGACCTCGCCGCGGCCGCCACGTTGGCCCCGCTGCCGACGTGGCAGCCACCGGTGGCGATCGGCGAGGACGCGCCGCAGCGCTTCACCGATGGCGTCGGCAAGGTGATCGATTACCTGCGCGCGGGTGACGTGTTCCAGGTGAACCTCTCGCGGCGCTGGAATGCGCAGTTCGCCGAGGCGCTCTCGCCGCAGGCGCTGTACGCGCAGCTGCGCGTGGCCAACCCCGCCCCGTTCGCCGGGCTGTTCATGGCGCAGGGCAGGGCGGTGGTCAGCTCCTCGCCCGAGCGCCTGGTCTCGGTGCATGGCGATGACGTCCAGACCCGCCCGATCGCCGGCACCCGCCCGCGCTTCGCCGGCGATGACGATGCCGCGCGCATCCAGGAGCTGGTCGGCCACCCCAAGGAGCGCGCCGAGCACGTGATGCTGATCGATCTGGAGCGCAACGACCTCGGCCGCATCTGCGCACCGGGCAGCGTGGAGGTGGATGAGCTGATGACCGTGGAGAGCTACGCCCATGTGCACCACATCGTCAGCAACGTGCGTGGCCGCCTGCGCGAGGACGTGAGCCCGGGCCAGGTGATCGCCGCGACCTTCCCCGGCGGCACCATCACCGGCTGCCCCAAGGTGCGCTGCATGCAGATCATCGCCGAGCTGGAGCAGACCGCGCGTGGCGCCTACACCGGCGCGTTCGGCTGGCTGAACCGCGATGGCGACCTGGACCTGAACATCCTGATCCGGACCGCCGAAGTGGCCGCCGACACCGCCAGCTTCCGCACCGGCGCCGGGATCGTGGTCGATTCGGTTGCCGACAGGGAACTGGACGAAACCCGCGCCAAGGCCCGTGGCCTGCTGCGTGCGCTGGGCAGCGATGCCTGAGCCGTTTGGCGGTGTGCAGCACCCGCGCGGTATGCTGCGCGGCGAAGAAATGGATTCGAGGTGAGCATGGCGGGTGCGAAACGGGGATGTCTGGCCGTACTGGCCGTGTTGCTGGTGCTGGCCCTGCTGGTGGCGGCCGCAGGGGCATGGTTCTGGCATCGCCAGGGCGCCTTTGCCGATGCACCGGTCACCCCGAGCGCGGAGAGCGTGGTGATCGCCTCCGGTGATGGCTTCAGCACCGTGCTCGGCAAGCTGCGCCAGGCCGGCGTGGACGAAGGCAGCGACACCCAGTGGCAGCTGCTGGCACGCCAGCTCGATGCCGCCGGCAAACTCAAGGTGGGTGAATACGCGCTCGATCCGGCGCTGACCCCGCGCGAGCTGCTGACCCGCATGCGCCAGGGCCGTGTCCTGCAGCACCGCGTCACCATCGTGGAAGGCTGGAACATCCGCCAGCTGCGCGCTGCGCTCAAGCGCGCCGATCCGCTGGTGCACACCACCGATGCGCTGGACGATGCCGCGCTGATGAAGGCGCTTGGTTTCCCCGGCGAACACCCGGAAGGCCGCTTCCTGCCCGAGACCTACGTCTACCAGCGCGGCGACAGCGACATCGACGTGCTCAAGCGCGCGCATGCCGCGATGGAAAAGGAACTCACCGCCGCGTGGGACAGCCGCGTGGACGATCTGCCGCTGAACTCGCCGTATGAGCTGTTGATCCTCGCCTCGATCATCGAGAAGGAAACCGCACTGCCCAGCGAGCGTCCGCAGATCGCCGGGGTGTTCATGCGCCGCCTGAAGATCGGCATGCGCCTGCAGACCGACCCGACCGTGATCTACGGCATCGGCAGCAGCTACGACGGCAACATCCGCAAGCGCGACCTCACCACCGATACGCCGTACAACACATACACGCGCGCCGGCCTGACCCCGACCCCGATCGCCATGCCAGGGCGCGATGCGCTGCATGCCGCCGCGCAGCCAGCCAAGGGTGACGCGCTGTACTTCGTGGCCGTCGGTGATGGCAGTGGCGCGCACATCTTCTCGGCCAACTACACCGACCACAACGCTGCCGTTGCCCGCTACCTGCAGCAACTGCGCAGCAGACGTACCAACGAGGCCGCACCCCAATGAGTCCCGCGCTGCACCGGCACCCGCATTTCGTCAGCCTGGAAGGGGGCGAGGGCGCCGGCAAGACCACCGCCATCAACGCGATCCGCGAGGCCCTTCAGGCCCGTGGCCATGAGGTGGTGCTGACCCGCGAACCCGGCGGCACCGCCCTGGCCGAGCGCATCCGCGCGCTGGTGCTCAAGCCGGATGCGGAGATCGCCGCCGAGCCGCTCTCGGCCGAGGCCGAGCTGTTGCTGGTGTTCGCCGCCCGTGCCCAGCACGTGCGCCAGGTGATCGCCCCGGCGCTGCAACGCGGCGCCTACGTGTTGTGCGACCGCTTCACCGATTCCAGCTACGCTTACCAGGGCGGCGGCCGCGGCCTGGACCCGGCGTGGATCGCCGATCTGGAGCGCCGCGCCGTCGGCCTGCTGCCCGGCCTGACCCTGCTGCTGGATGTGGACGTAGCCGTCGGCCGTGCGCGCGCCAACGGCCGCGACATGTGGCCGGACCGGATCGAAAGCGAGCACGATGATTTCTTCCAGCGGGTACGCGCGGTGTTCCGCCAGCGTGCCAGCGAAGACCCCGCACGTTACCGCCTGATCGACGCCGGCCAGGACCAGGCCGGCGTCGCCGGCGCGGTGGTGGCGGCCGTGGAGGCATGGTTGGCACAGGAGCCGGATCGTGGCTGAACCCTTTTCCCCCTGGCAGCAGCGCGCCTATGACCAGACCGTGGCCGCGCTCGACGCCGGTCGCCTCGGCCATGGCCTGCTGTTCTGCGGCCCGGCCGGCCTGGGCAAGCTCGGCGTCGCGCTGCGGCTGGCCGAGCACGTGCTGGGGCAGGGTGAGCCGGCCGCGGCCAAGCGCAGCGCCCAGCTGCTGGCCGCCGGCACCCACCCGGACCTGCAGCGGATCTCGTTCATCCCCAACAAATCCGGCGACAAGCTGCGCACCGAGATCGTGATCGAGCAGATCCGCGAGGTCTCGCAGAAGCTCTCGCTGACCCCGCAGTACGGCGTGGCCCAGGTGGTGATCGTCGATCCCGCCGACGCCATCAACCGCGCCGCCTGCAACGCCCTGCTCAAGACCCTGGAAGAGCCGCAGCCCGGCCGCTACCTGTGGCTGATCAGCGCCGACCCCGCGCGCCTGCCGGCCACCATCCGCAGCCGCTGCCAGCGCCTGGAGTTCAAGTTGCCGCCGCGCGAGGAAGCGCTCGCCTGGCTGCAGACCCTGGGCCACAGCGATGCCAGCGCCCGCGAAGCGCTGGACGCCGCCCGCGGCCACCCCGGCCTGGCCGACCAGTGGCTGCGTGAGGATGGCCTGGCCCTGCGCCGCCAGGTCGCCACGGACCTGGAAGCCCTCGTCGCCGGCCGCGCCGGCGCGGTTGAGCTGGCCCAGCGCTGGACCGCCGACGACAACGCCGCCGTGCGCCTGCGCCACGCCGCCGATCTCGCCCTGGCCCAGGCCACCGGCGGTGGCTTGACCGATCCCGATCGATTGCACAAGCTGGCCGCCTGGTTCGATGCGGCCAACCGCACCCGCGACCTGCTGCGCACCACGGTGCGCGCCGATCTTGCGGTGGTGGAGCTGCTGCTGGCCTGGGGAAAGGTCAACGAACGGCACGCCAAGGGGAATAGAGCATGAGCGCCACCAACGCCCGACAGGGCATCCTGTCCCTTGCCGTCAAGGACAAGGCCGCGCTGTACAGCGCCTACATGCCGTTCGTGAAGAACGGCGGCATCTTCGTGCCCACGCCCAAACGCTACTTCCTCGGCGATGAGGTGTTCCTGCTGCTCACCCTGCCGGACTCCAGCGAGCGCCTGCCGGTAGCCGGCAAGGTGATCTGGGTAACCCCGGCCGGAGCGCAGGGCAACCGCGCGGCAGGCATCGGCGTACAGCTGGCCGACGGCGCAGAAGGGGAGACCGTCCGCCATCGGATCGAGACGCTGCTGGCTGGCATCCTGACCGCGGACAAGCCCACGCACACGATGTGAAGAAATTTCGGTGAAACCGTTGACGTCGAAATTTGCCGCCCTATAATGAGCGGCTCAGCAGCATCGGGCGGTTAGCTCAGCGGTAGAGCATTGCCTTCACACGGCAAGGGTCACAAGTTCGAACCTTGTACCGCCCACCATATAAATCAGTGCGTTACACGAGAGCCGGCGAAAGCCGGCTTTTTCGTAACTGCGTGGTAACAGCGTTTTTTGCCGTGCACCGGAGAACGTAATGACCAAAGCTGAAGTCCGTAGTCTCTTTCCCGCACTCCTCGCCGCTTGGCGCGCGCTCCCTGAAGTCCGTACAACGGATGAGCAGCAGCTCCGATTCTCGGACTTCTACTCGTGGTTGCGGGAGTCACATGCCGACGCCACCAGGTTCCGGTCTGTGATGGGCCCTCGTGAGGACCTTGAGCAGTGGTTCGACCAGGCAACGCACCAGAGTTGGCGAAATTAAGCACGTCAAGACCGCGGCGAATTAGAACCTCGGGGAATTGTTGAACCGGTGACGCCCACTAGCAGCCGATTCCGCCGACCGAACTGCTGACGGTGTCCCTATGGAGGATAGCTATGGTCCGGAAGCTCGTTTCGCGGGAAGAGGCCATCTACGCTGTGACTGCGGCGCACTCGGCGGTATGGCATGCCATCGCAGGGTTCCGCTACATGTGGGATGCGCACGACCGGGGCGCCCCCTTTGAGTTGACGATCTTCGAGGATCTGATTGCAACAAAACCATTCGCGGGACTCGCGATTGACTGGCGGTACACGGTCTATCCCGAACGCCTCCGCGAGCGTGCTCAGGAAGTTGTGAAGTACACGGCACGCCAGGCGATCGTTGATGTTCACGATGCCGTCTGGTGGTATGGGGTGACTGCGGGCTTGGCGCGTCAGTACTCCGAGAACCCGGTGGTGGTCCTGCTTAGGGCGCTCAGACACGCCTATTCCCACCGAGCCGACGATTGGGACTTCGGCGGAACGCCATTGCCCATGCAATGGCGCCACCTTTCGCTAGAGATCGGAATGGGTGGGAAGTCAGTCAGCCAGAGCATCTTCCTGAGCGACCAGCTCTATTTGATAAACGATGCGATCTTTCTTTTGGATCCCGGCAGCGCGCTGGCCGCTACCGTCCACCGCTAGCCGGTATTGCAAGTTCGGTCGTCGCTGCACTGACACGTAGCCTTATGGGGCGCGCGCGGAAGCTCTATTCCTTAGGGATTGCTCCAGCCGCGAAGCTTGTCACGCGCCGCAAGTATTTGGGGCTTGAGTGCGGAGTGGATATTAAGCTAGACGGTAAGACGCAGTTGCCGCGGCGTTCTCCAGTTGATCCCCAAATGAACGCATAAGGGTTACGGTAGTATCGACAATCTCGTCGATTTGGCCATCGTCGATGAAAGCATTCTCGCCGTGCGCGATTGCGTTGCGGCGGTCAAGGAGTAGCTTGTCAATAAAGGCCGACTGTGATTCATATGGTGATGAATCGACGCCGCATACCATGCATATGTCACTCATTACGGAGCTGCTCAAATTAGATCTCGTGCTGACGAGACCTTCGTCCACTTTGGAAAACTGAAGGGCCGAGCCCGAAAGAACTTCCTCTACGATCCTGCAGCTGTCGCCGAAGTTCTTCTTGGAGCCGTACAAGCTGGCGAGCCGAGGAATAAAATAGTTCTTTAGAAACTGCGGATGAAGCTCCGCGTAACGCAGAGTTTGGGTGGCTACAAACTCAAGATAGTTCTTGGCTGCCAATCTTACATAGCCCTCCCAGTGGGCGTACGCGATTGTCACCAACGCACGAAGAAGCACGCGACGCCCAATGCCATCCGAGCGTCGAATTGCGGCCTTCAAGTCCGACAGTTCCCTGATCCGCCAGACTCTATCCGAATTTAGAACCTCGCCAAGAAGTTCAGGCGTGCGCGGTCTTGTCATGGCTGGAAGAAGCCGACCCCAAACGGAACCGTCATCTGAATTCGCTGCGTCCCTCGGAGTCCAGGTGACTTGAAGGTGGCGACTTGAGGGGAAAGCCAGAACTCAGTCGCCTTTGACCGCACAAAATCGACCGGGTTGGCCGAAGCCAAAATCGCTTCAAGGTTGGATGCAACGCCCACTGCGATGCCTTCAAGGCCGACCAAGCCAACTCTGCCGGTGTGACGGGCTCCGTCCCAAGGTCTGAGGGCATTTGATCCAAGGGCTCGATGAAGGAGATCGGTTGTTGCATCTAGCGTGCGGGTGACGTTGTTAGCGTCGCCTTCTCTCGCGAGAGCAATGATGCCTTCGTCAATGTAGGCTTCGACATCTAGGAGCCCGTTATAGCCAACGAAGGTGTGAACGAGCAGCCTAGTCGCGTATTCGAGGTGCCGCTGACGCTCCGCTTGCTCCTCATTGGTTCCTGTGATCTCCTTGAAACGCTGGGTCTCAGCTGAATCCTTTACGGCTCGGAAGTAATTCGTGTTCACCATCAACATGACGCAGTTGCGAAGCTCTTGCGCATTCGCTGGTGTGCCCCCAGCGTTTAAACGCTGGAACAGATCGTACTTTGCGTCGTTGTCGCTTGGTCGTTTCAGGATCTCGACGCCGATGCGCGAGCGCTTTATGGCCAGCTGCTGAGGCTTGCCAATCGGCTGCTGATCTTCCGGCTGCAGGTCAGTCACATCGGAAGACTGCTCCCATACCGCGTTCTTCAGTGATGGGAGATAGTGCGTTGCTTCCAAGGATGACGGAGGGATAGCAGCGCCCGTGGGGTCTTTAAGCGCGCCCATAAACTCCAAGATGGTTGACAGCCTTTGAAGTCCATCAATGAGCTCCCATCGACCATCCTCTGTCTCAAAGACGAAGATTGGAGGAAGCGGGATGCCAAGCAGGATAGATTCAATAAGCTTGGACTTCTGTCCAATGTCCCACCGGAACAGTCTTTGGAATTCCGGCCTGATGATTAGTTCGTCACCCTCATACATGCCAACGAGCTCGCCGAGCGACATTTGATAGGCATCAGTTCGGACTGAACGTTGGGTATTCTCGATTTCTTGAGCAAGCATTGCCGCGATCTCCATTCATTGAGGGCGCCTGCCCTTAGCTGAATGGTAGTCGGCATCCTGCATCTTCGCATCCCCCTGCGGTAAACCATGGCTGGCTCTCTTCTGTCCGACCGGGCTAATGGTAGGACCTTACGCCCGGGGGAGCTTGTCATGCAGGCAGGCCAAGATGGCGTTGGTCCAACGTGGGGTTAGGTCTCAGCCTGCTTGTAACGTGAGCGAGGGCGTCAGCTGTCCTTTGTGCCCAGTCCATGTGTGAAGATCATTCATCCTGCGCAAAAAATCGTTTTTCTCAACTGACGGTGCAAATAAGCGGCTGGGGGCACGGTCAGGGCCACGAGGCCTTTGAACTTTCGGCCCACCCCTCCCCATTCAGGGCTGGGCGGGCCGATGCTCAGGGCCTCACGGCGCGATGGGCGGGAGTTCGAACTTGAGCACCGCGGCGGTGTCGAGCACCTCCAGACCTGCGCGCAGCTCGCCCAGGATGGCGACCAAGTTGCGAACGAAGTAGTCGGCGTGCGTGTTGGTCAGTACCACGCTCATCTGCTCGCGATCCAGCACGGTCACCAGCGAGGTATCGACGGTCAGCACCTGCCGCGCCGGCATCGCTGCAGTCGGGACGATGGTGGTGTTCCAGAGCGAGGGCGGGGCCGGCGACGTCGGGCTGCCGAACACGTATTCGTCGTCGGTGTCGTTCTTCCTGGTGATCTGCAGGCGGAACCAGTCCAGCGGGTTCATCAGCACCAGGTTGGGGGCGTAGCCGTTGTTGGCCATAGCGACCAACCCCTCTCCGATGATGTCGGCTGGTGTCTCGCCGATGGCAGGGGCCATGGGCGTTGCCTGGTTGAGCAAGCCGTTGATCTTGCCCTGGCCGCCGACGCCATTGATGATCCGGTTCTCCAGGCGCGCGAGCACCTTGTGTCGGATCACGCGGTCGATCTGCGATTGCAATGCCGGCGCGTCCGACAGCACCTGCTTGGACGCAGTGGTCCACCCGGCGATGGTGACGATCTCTGCGCGGGCCGGCGTGCCTTCGAACGCCAGCTGCGCCTTGGTGTCTCCCTCGTGCTCCTGCTCGGCAGCATCGCCGGTGCCAGTGAACTGGATGAACTCCACTGCATCGCTGCTGGTCGGGCGACTGGGCAGCACGTCCAGCAGACGCAGGGGCGGCAGTACCTGGCCGATGAAGCCGCGGCGCTCGGGCTGGCTCGGTACGCTGGTGTCGCCTGTGTTGCCCTTGCCCTCGTTGGTCAGCGCGGCCTTGATCGACGCATCGATGTTCGCTCGGGAGGCGAACTGGCCGACCTTCATGCTCCGCGCGGCCTGGTCGCGGGCTGTCGCGAAAGCGGCATCCTCGCCAATCGCAGCTGCAGCGCGCGTACCTACGCTTTCCTGGTGCGCGTGGGAGTACTGACCATGCCCCTCTTGGTCCATCTTCGCCACGATCTGCTCGACGGACGACAGGCGCATGGATACTTCTGCGGCCTGTTGCTCGGTGCTTTCCTTGTACGCCTTGAGGTTGCTGCCCAGCTCGCGAAGGCTGGCGTTGATTTCCTGACTCATTTGCGGGTTTCTCCCTTCCTGTTCATGGTGACGCGCACGCATGCGCGCCCTCGCTTGCATCACGGCGGCGATGTCGGCGGCAGGAAGATTGCTCTTCCGGAGACCGCTCTCGAGCTGCTCATCGCTGATGCTGGTGTGGTCGTCTTCCATCTCTGCGCCTGTCTCGCTTGTGCGTGTGTAGTTCAACGCAGCGCGCGGCTGGGCGATATGCTTTCGTAACGCGGCGCTGCGCCTTTCGTTACGCGACTCGGTGGGATTCGTCGGACCAGTCGGTCTCTGTTTCCGCAGCAAACTCGGCTTTCAGCAGTTCGATCCCAACCATGACGTTCACGATGGCGCGAACGCGCGCGCCCTTCTGGCGGCACCGATCGCTGCAGTAGCGCCGTGGCCTGCCGGTCCGCCGAACAGGTAGTGCCGCGCCGCAGACCTCGCATTGCGGCGAGGCCCGGGCAATCTGGCGCTGGCGCGCCGCGTGACTCAATGCTGGTGCGCTCCACCGGTGCCCGGAATCGTCATGATCCGTTTCATCTGCTGGTACTCGTCGATGGTTGCCCACCAGATCGAAGGCGCAGCCGGATTCATCTCCCAGGACAGGACCATGCGCTCGCCGCTTTGGAGCACCTGCGCGACCTTTGCCGCGATCACAGGATCCTGTTGCTGCAGCTTGGCGAGCATTGCATCGGCGAGTTCAGCAGCGGCGGCGTTGAAGGCTTGCGCGGTGCTGGCGATCTTCTGATCGGTGTTCATTTTTCGTCTCTCTTCGTGGTTGCGGACTTCCAGGCGATGTCTGCTCGCACGTGTAGCGGCAGCTTCGTCCAGCGTTGGTATTGCGGTAGGCGGTTTGCCACTTGCTCGGCCTCCTGCTTCGGGCTGCCAGCGCGCATCAACTGCTTTGCCAGCGCGCGTTTGGTCAGCGCCACCTTCAGGGTTTCGTTGGTCATGCGTTCCTCGTGGTGTGGTTCTGCATCGGGCGCACGTGGTGAACGTCGTGCACCGGGTGATCCGGGCGCAGGGGGTGCGCCCCGTGCCGATCTGTCACCCGTGACGTGGTGTCACCCGTGTGCAGCGCGCGGCCGGCCAGGTCAAAGGGTGCAATCTGCGACATGTTCGAAGGGTGCAATCTGTGCAGCGGACCCGATGTGGTGCGCGAGCCCTGGATGCAGTCAATCAACCGCTCAGGAGCAACAGCGCCAAGCGTCCGCTGCGCTCCCGCTTGGTAGATATATATAAAGGGGCCCCCTGAGGGGGCCATAAAATGCCCCAAATCGCTGTTTATGGCCCCCTGAGGGGTGCAAAAGACGTTGGTCATGCTGCTTTTGGCCCCCTGAAGGGTGCAATGTGGCCCCCTGAGGGGGCCTCAGATTGCATTTTGCTTTGGCCCCCTGAGGGGACTACAGATCGCGTTTTGCGCCAGTCGTTGCGCGGCGGTCCGGGTAATAGCTCGAGGGACTTCCCCGGACAGGTGTCGATTCCGTACCAGGTCAACGCGTAGAGGTTGCAGATCTTCCTGTTGCCGTGGCGGGTCTGCACGATGAAGCCGGCTTCCTCAAGTTGGCCAAGCAATTCGCCAAGCTTGCTGGCGGCGCACACACCGGCCTCCGACACCATCGCCTTCGTTGCGCTCAAGTCGCCGTTGTTGCGCCCGTTGTACTGGGCGGCCAGGAACATCAGCATCTTCAGTGCGCCGCCACCCAGGGCGTAGAACGCGGGCGACTGGATCATTGGATGCGGCAGGCGAACGAAAGTGTCGCTCGACCGCCGGCCGGTGTGCTTCGCCCTGTTCCGCTCAGGGATGCGCTTGCGGTAGTCATCGGCCATCGCGCTCACTCTGGCCCTGTCCCGTCACCAGCCGCCGCACGGCGCGAAACCAGTCCTCTCCAGCGCGCGCTGCACGGATCAGCACCCACTCGCGAACGCGGGCCTCGCCGGGGTTTGCCCTGTGCTGCAGGGCGCAGTCGCCGCACAGCACGTAGGGCAGGGAGGCCCATCCGTATTCCCATTCCACCCTGTTGAAGGTGCCGAACACCGGCAGCAGCGACTTCCCGCAGCAGTCGCACGCTACGGGGTCCAAGCGTGGCGCGCGGCGGCTCACTGCGCTCCTCCTTGCGGGATAGAGGGCGCACGCTCCATGGCGGCGTAGATGCGTTCTGCTAGCGTGTCGAGGCGCATCTGCTCGTTGGGCGTCAGCACGGGGATACGCACGATCCGAGCGGCTGGGAACGGAATGATGATCGCGCTCATGCCTGCACCGCCAGCACAGAGCGGACGGCCGTTTCCCACTGAGGCGAGAACCGGCCGGCCCGGCGAAGGACGAAGACGTCCACCTGCGAGCGGGCGTCGTTGGCCTCATCGCTCGCGCAGTCCAGGCACAGGGTGTACGGGAATGTCGCTGGGCCTCTGCGGGTCTCGCTGCGGCAGTAGTGGCGGCCGTAGGACAGCGGCATCAGGCAGCAGTCGCAGGCGATCGGTTCGGGTTGCTGGTAGCTCATCACACCCTCCGCGTCGTGGTGGCGTAGGTCACCATGCCGAGGAACACCAGTAGGTCGCGGGGGACCGGGTATGCGGCGCCGGGCTGGCTGCGGGTGAACACGTGTAGGCCGCCGGGACGCGCCTGGACGAAACGGATCAACTGCTGGCCACCGATCGATACCGCGTAGCAGGCGTCACCGTCGAAGTAGTTGCGGCGCAGGTCCACGTGCAGCAGGTCGCCCGGCTCATAGCTGGGTGCGTTCAGGCTGTCTTGGACAGCCACCAAGCCCCAGCGCGCGCTGTCAGAAAAGTCCGGGGGCGCGGTGCGGAGTTCCCCGATTGCGGCCGGCGGGGGTTGCTGTAGGATATTGCTCATGGTCGGGTCGTTCCTCGTAAGGGTTCGGCAGTGACTTCGACGGCTCGTTCCGGGTGCAACCGGACGGGCCGTTTCTATTTCCGAGGGTCTGTCCGTGGCTTTCCCTCATGCGGCTACGCCGCCGGTTGCCTCCTTCTCCCTGGCCTCAATGAACTCGCGCAGCGCGCGGGCCGAGACCATGCGGCGCTTGCCAACCTTGAATGTCTTCAGCTGGTTTGCTGACATCGCTCGATAAAAGGCGTTCTGGTTTAGCCCGGTAACGGCGCACGCTTCATCCGTGGTGTAGCTAAGGCGCTCGTGACGTTCGTTCATACTTGCTCCAGATATGGACCAATGTGGTCCGTTGAGCGCAGTGGACCATATTGGTCCGTTGCGGTCAAGGACCAAGATGGTCCATCATCCGCGCAATGAATACCCCCGACCTGCAGTTCAAATTGCGCCTCCCGAGCGGCCTCAAAGCAAAGCTCGAAGACCATGCAAACGCCACAGGAAGGTCACTGTCGGCTGAAATTGTTCATCGCCTGGAGCGCTCTTTCGACCCGATGGATGAATATCTAGGCTCGATGGGCTTGCGCGCTCAAATTGCGGGGGAGCGCGAGATGGCTCGATCTACAGTGGAGATGATGGATCGAATCATCAACGACATGACCGAGCAGCAGGCAAACGGCAGCCAGGCCGCCTATCCCACTCAGGCGGCTGGACAGACTGTAGACCAGGCAATCAAAGACGCAACGCGCGCGCGCGATATGTTCAAACGCGTCGTGGACGCTGCGACACTTCTTCTTTCAGAGATTGCTATTGCAGAGGCGAAGAATGAGCATCCTGACGTTTCCGAGATCCGGAAGCGGGCTAAGGAATGGGGCGTTATCTCCAGCCGCGGCTAAAGGAACTGCACCTGCGCCAGCTTGTCGCGCGCAGCACCCTGCACCAGATGCCCGTAGTGCTTTTCGATCATCGCAAGTGACGTGCCGGCAAGCTTCGCCACGGTGAGCAGGTCCATGCCGCCTACGATGGCGTCCGTGATCCAGCAGTGGCGCAGGGTGTAGAGGGTGACGCCGGAAGGTAGCCCAGCGCGCGCTGCGGCCTCCCTAACCGGATCGCTCCAGGCGTCAGCCGTCCATGCCTTCCCGCCGTCCTGGGTGAACAGGTGGGCCTTGGGGAGCTTCCCCTTGGCAAGCCGGTCGAACATGGCGCCGGCGGCGGGGGAGAGCGGAATCTTGCGGTCGTGGTCCTTGCTGCGGAATCGAACACTCGCGGTGCGGCCGTCATAGTCCAACCGCAGGCAGATGGCTGGATCGCCCGGCCTGCAGCCCGTGAGCGCAACGCACTCGATCAGGTCACGCACCGGCCCCACAGCAGCATCCAGCAGCGAGCGGCGTTGCCCACGCTCCAGGTACAGCCCACGGCGCTGGCTGGCGTCCTTCAGGGGCTTCACCGAGTTCCATTCGAACGCCACGTCGGGTGAAGCCTTGCGCCGGGCCACAGCGTGATTCAGGGCGGCCACCAGCACCGTGCGCATGCGGTTGACGCTGGACTTAGCCAGGGGCTTTGCCACCGGTGGCCGGCCACGCTTCACCGGTAGGGCAGGGAGGTCGCCTCTTTCCACGCGATCGCGCCAGGCTTCGATGTGATCCTGGTGCAGGTCGGTCAATCGCACCTTGCCAAGCTTGTCGGCGTACAGACATCGTTCGAAGCGCCGGTCGGCGTCCGCCGCGGCGGTGTCCCTGCCGTCCTTCTTGAGGGTGGTCACGTAGTCACGGCAGGCGTCGGCAACGGTGGTGTCGGCCTTGGGCTTGGCGACCGCCAAGGGCGCGCCGTGCTGGTCCGTTTCGGCGAGGACAGCGCGCGCCCTGGTGCGGGCCGCGTCCACTTTGACGCCTGGCCACTTCCCCAGCGCGCGGGTGCTGGTGCGGCTCCACTGGACGTTCCAGCTCTTGACCCCTGACGGCTGCACGCGAAGGTGCAGCTGCGGGACCAGCGTGTCCCAAATTCGGTAGGGCGCTGCCTCGGGCTTGGCGGCTTCGACGGTGGACGGATTGAGTCGCTTGGACTGCTTCATGGCGGGCCGTAACTGCGCTGTAACTGCAAAATGCAGTGTGCGGCCAAATCCAGCGGTACGCAATGAGACTAGAAAACAAGGCTCTATGGGTCGATCCCTTGTGCCGCAAGGCCGTATCTCGTCCTTCACACGGCAAGGGTCACAAGTTCGAACCTTGTACCGCCCACCATGATTCAGTCGAAAAAGCCTCCGGAAACGGGGGCTTTTTTGTTGGGTTGGGTTTGGGTGGTTCAAGGGCTGCGCAGCGCGACGTGGTCAATTCTCTGGACCAGGCGTCCCGATCTCCATCAAGCGCAGATCTGCCGGTGAAGGAGGCAGGCGATGGAACGAATTGCGCGAGCGGAACACCGATGTGCGATCCACGCTGCCGCACCTCGCGCTCGTTAATAGCCTCCACTAGAATCCGGAGGATTGCCAAGACGCGCCGGTCTCTGGCCCCGCTGGAGATTGTCCGTGAGCTACTGGCAGCTGGTTGAACCAGTCTGGGACACCGTGTCCATTTACGACGGTGCGGAGGTGTTTTTGCATCAATATAATGCCGCCCCGGAAGCATCACGCATTTTGTTCGCCGCGCACTGGTGCCAATCCGAGATCAACAATGGTGGTTTTGAGCAGTTCTTCTCGAACAGCACAGGGGTACTCGCCCCTGAAGGTGCTCGAGCCTTTCGTGCCCTCCACATGCCGCTTACCGCGGAGCTGATCGTCAAAGCGATGGCTGCCTTTGGTCCCCGGTATCCGAGAGAGCGAACCGAGCGCGACCTCGCGATGGACGAGATAGGGGCGAACAGCGATGACCAAGCAGGTCCTTTCCATCATTTGGACGAGGAGTTCTTTGTGCTGGTGGAAACCGAGAACGGAGGGTTCAGGAGTGCGGCGAACGCTTATGCCGTGTCGATGGCGCATTGAACCGCCGTTGCCCTCGGCAGCGCTGCTTCGGTCCGCTCGCGTCCGCTTTTCGGCGATAGCGAAGATCCCCTTCAGCGAGCTCTCCCTGCTATGAGTGCTATTCCACCGCGCCAGCGGCCAGGCTGTCCCAGATACGTCCGTCACGTTGCGCTTCAGTGGTGACGTTGATCACCGCCTGTTCGCCCAGACGATCACGCAACTGCTGCAGATACAGGCTGCGAGGTGTCACCACCTGGCCCACCGATTGCACGATCCCTGCAGGTTCCTCAGGCGGGAATTTCCCGGGTGCAATGGCGCCCACCTGTCCCACGCTCCAGTTCATCGCGAAGGGCGGCGCCTGGACGACGTAGATGTCGTGCTCGGTGTTCCAGAACATCTGCTGCGCGCCCGCCCACCCGTGCCCCGTTCCGCTGTACCGGCGGTTCTGTGCCCGCAGCATGTATCCCTTGGTGTTGTCATACAGCGTGCCGGTGGACCAGCGATGATGTGGACCACTGTCGTTGCTGTCACCTACGGCGAGGCAGTCCAGAAACACATTGGGACCGGGTACCCGTGCGCCGATGACGAAGGTATGCCTGCCGCCCTGGTTGTAGCAGCGCTGGATCAGATTGAAGGCGGCGTTGCCCTCGTAAAGGAACACATAGCGGCGGGCGCCTTGGGTGGCGCCATACCTGGGGTCGAGATAGGCAATGTCCTGCAGGGTATTGAACTGGGCGCCGTTGCGGGTCACGAAGCCATGCGACACATAACGCACGGTCACGTCGCGAACCCATGAGTCGTAGATTGCACCCAAGCGGAGTGCGGTAAAGGGGCCGGAATCGGCGGTGCCGTTGACCGTCCCGGTCTCGGGGTTACCCTCAAGGCGGAGGTCTTCGATGCCGACCTGCGAGATACGGATGGGATCCGTGCGATAGACGCTGCCGCCACCGAAGCGCGTCGCGATGGCATCCATGATCGGGGCATCCAGGCTGATCGTGTCGTGGTCTACGGCAGTGACGACGCGTTCGCTGTACACAGCGTAGTCGCTGGGCGTCCATCGGTATCGTGCGGTATCGATGCCCTCGGGGCCGACCCAGCGGGCATTGGGTTCCCTCGCGATCGACACCGTATCGCCCACGCGATAGCCGGCTGCGGACTGCACCGTGATCCGCATCGCCCCCACCGGCACGTAGTCCATGGTGATGGCGGTCCGGCGTGGGTCCAGAGCGGCGCGGGGAACCGCGGATTCGCTGCTGCCCACTTCAAGAATCCTGCCCTGCCGATCGCTGACTTCGGAGCGGATCACCGTGCCGTCGGCACCTCGACCTTCACCGCGCAACACCACGCCGCTGGCCCGGATGGTCAGCGTCTTGCTCAACCTATAACCGCCGCGCCGCAGCAGGACTACGCCGCGTAGGCCCCGGCTGTCCTGGACACGCACGGCGACCGCGTCGATGGCGGCCTGGATGCGGGGATAGTCGTCACCCTCCGCGTTTGGCTCAAGGACCTCAATAACAGGAATGCTGGAGCGGGTGGGCAGGCTGACACCGCCGCCCTGGTAGCCGGCGCGGGAGAAGTCCGGGACGATGTTGCGCGCGTGATCGCTACCGCGTTCGGAGTACAAGGCATAGCGCAGCAGGCCGTTGCTGCCCAGTGCTACCAAGGGGGCGTCTTCGGCATTGTTGATGGGGTGGATGAAGGCGCTGGTCTCGGAAGCAGGCCCGGCCGCTGATAAGGTAGAAAACGGACAGACCGGCAACGCCACGAGCGTCAGCGCTGCGACTCGGCGAAACGCCGGGAGGAAAGGCATGCGGGCGACGTCCTTCCATTGAGGAGTAGCTTGCAATGTTAGCAACTGCTTCCAACGATGCAGTCCGTGCTGAAGAGTCAGGCTGGTCTGCTTTTCCGGCCGATCGCGGACTTTTCGGACAACAGAAAGGCGCCAATCGCTGGCAGTGTCCGTTTCTGGCCGTCAGCGGCCCCCGCCTGCGAAGGCGGCCAGCTCCTCCGCCTGACCCTCGGGGAAGGATTCCTTGAGCAGGTCGAGCAACGCCGCCACCCTTGAGCTGAGCAGTCGTCGCGAAGGGTACAGCGCCCATATCTCGATCGGCGGGGCCTTCGCATGTCCCCACGACACCAATGCGCCCTCCCTGAGATCGTCGGCAACCAGCGAGAAGGGCAGCATCGCCGCGCCGGTGCCTGCACGAACGGCATCGCGCACCATGGTCAGTGCGCCCAGGCGCAGCACCGGATCCACCGCGATACGTATCTCGCCTCTCGGCGTCACCAGGTCCCAGCCGGTGGCATTGCTGGACGGACGGAACACCGCAGGCGCCGTCTCGCCCAGCGCGGGCAGGGGCAGGTCCGGGTGCGCCACCGCCACGAGGCGGTCCCGGATCAGCACCCGCCCCACCAGCCGTTCATCTGGATCCGGATTGACCCTTATCACCAGGTCATAGCCTTCTTCCACCATGTCCACGGCGCGGTCTTCGGTAGTGACATCGAGCCGCACCTGTGGATAGCGCTTCACGAATTCGGCTGCGATCTTGCCCAGCGCCATCTGCGAGAACAGCATCGGTGCGCTCACGCGCAGCCGCCCACGGGGCGTGTCGCCGCCTGAGGAAATGGACGTGGCCGCTTCGTCCAGTTCGGTGAGCAGCGTCTCGGTGCGCTCGAACAGCGCCCGACCCTCCTCGGTGAGCTTCAGCGTGTGCGAGCCACGCTCGAACAGCCGCACCCCCAGGCTGGCCTCCAGCTCAGCCACACGCCGCGAGAGCGTTGCCTTGGGGCGGTCCGCTGCGCGCGCGGCACGGCCAAACCCGCCGTGGCGCGCCACCAGGTTGAAGTCGGCCAAGGCCAGTAGGTCCATGTGTTCCACCAGCGAGACAGATGGTCCAAGTATATGGGCTATCGGCCCGCACGCGGATCAACAACCATGAGGCCTCACCACCCACCCGGAGTACCCCATGACCATTCTTGTTACCGGCGCCACTGGCACCATCGGCCGTCAGGTCGTCCAGCACCTCACCCAGCGCGGCGCAAGCGTTCGCGCACTGGTCCGCACCCCCGCCACTGCCAACCTGCCCGCCACCGTGGAACTGGTGCAGGGCGACATGCTGGATGTGGATGCCCTCCGCCAAGCTTTCGAGGGCGTCTCCACGCTGTTCCTGCTCAACGCCGTGGTCGCCGACGAATTCACCCAGGCACTTATCACCCTCAACGTCGCCCGCGAGGCGGGGGTGAAGCGCGTGGTGTACCTGTCGGTGATCCACAGCGACCGCTACGTCAACGTGCCGCACTTCGCCGGCAAGTTTGGCGTGGAGCGCATGATCGAGCAGATGGGCTTCAGCGCCACGATCCTGCGCCCGGCCTATTTCATCGATAACGACCTCACCATCAAGGACGTGGTGCAGGGCTACGGTGTGTACCCCATGCCGATTGGCAGCAAGGGGCTGGCGATGATCGACACCCGCGACATCGCCGAGATTGCCGCCATCGAACTGCTCAACCGCGAACAGGCGCCGGACAACAGCGCGCTGACCCGACTCAACCTGGTCGGCCCGGAAGCACTCACCGGAGAACAGGTGGCCGCCATCTGGAGCGGTGTGCTGAACCGCCCGATCGCCTACGGGGGCGATGACACGGCCGCCTTCGAGCAGAACCTGCGCCAGTTCATGCCGGCGTGGATGGCCTACGACATGCGACAGATGGCCGAGCGATTCATCAGCGACGGCATGCTGCCGGGCGCGGGTGACGTGGAGCGGTTGATGCAGTTGCTGGGTCGGCCGCTGCGTACGTACGCAGCGTTTGCGGCGGAGCATGCGTCAGCGGGATGAAGGCCGAGCCTGGGCAGCGGTTGAACAGCCAGCTGTTAGAGCCCTCAGCCTTCGCCATCTGGAACATCCACTTGGCAAGCAGACGCCGCTTGATCGCTTGGCGCGGCGCTGGGCTTGTGAACGTCCGCTTCTGGCCGGAAGCGGACATGGGAAGTTCGGTCCCCAGAGTGGTGAATCCATCCGATGCCACTCCGTGAAGTCCTAGGTGCTTGTCTCCTCTGCACGCGTCCTGGACCGTGACGTGCCAGGGCGCTTAATGCCTATCAGACGACCAAGTGGCGGGCCTTCAGCCCGCTCAGTGCCAACGCACTCAGCGCACGGGTCGGGGCGGCGCACGCGTCAGCGTGGATCGTCACCGGGTAGCCCACCGCCTCCGGCGAGAGGGCTGTGTGAGTGACGCAATGCTGGGTCATCATGCCGACCAGATCGATGGTGTCCACCTTGTGCTGCCGGAGCAGCTCGGCGAGATTGGTTCGCAGAAAGCTATCCGCCTCATGCTTGACCACCAAAGGGGAATTCCGCATCGCCGATTGAATGGACGGATGCAGATCGGCGCCGACGCTGCCGGTCTCGAAGAAGGGCGCGCCAGCGGGTGCCTGATGCTGTACGACCACGACCAGATCGTTGTTGCCGTGCGCGGTCTCGATCAGTACCAGCGCACTCTGGAGTGCTTCCTCCGCGCCTTCCAGCGGGAAGTGGCCGCCAGCAAAGTAGTCATTCTGGATATCAATCACAATGAGCGCTTTCATACATCCTCCTTTAGAAGTCGATGACTTCGCCATCCTGCGGAATGACGACACTGCTTTCGATGCCCTTTTCGATGACGTAGTCCTGCAGGTCGTAGCGGCTGACGCTCATGTGATTGACCGCATCCATGTGTACAGCCACGATCCTGGCGTTGGGAGACATCTGGTGCACGCGCAGCGTATCTTCCTTGCCCATGATGATGCCGGTATTGAATCCATCGATCCGCGCATCGCCCGTGTTGAGAACCACCACGTCAGGCTTGAAAGTCTTCAACGTTTCGCGAACTTCGGCTTCCCAGACGGTGTCGCCGGCCACATACACCGTCTTCAGACCAGCCTGCTGGAAAACAAAGCCCATGGTTGCGCCGAGCAGCTTGCCCACCTCGGGGATGGCGTACATTTCCTCCGAGCCATGACGGGCGCCTGCCTTGCTGATCCTGACGCCGTTGAATACGGTGCCGGTGCCCAGGATTCGAACATCCTTGAAACCCTGCTTGCGGAGCAGGGCCGCATCCGCATTGTCCTGGACGAACATGGGCAGCGACTTGGGGATTTCTTTCTGGGCAGCATCATCCCAGTGGTCGAGGTGGGTGTGGCTGATCAGGACTGCGTCGACACCACGCAGCACGGACTCAACGGACTCCGGAAGCTCCACGAGCGGGTTGCGCAGGTGGCTACGGTAAGTGCCGGCAAAACCCGGGTAGGTTCCCTTGCGTGCAAGCATGGGATCGACCAGGAAGACCTGGCCGCCATACGTCACCTTGATGGTGGCATTGCGGATCTGCTGGATCGAGACCTTGGGGCTGACCTCGGCACTGAATGCGTGGAGTGGGGCACCCATGGCCAGCATCAGGCACAGTGCGACGGGAAGTGTCTTGCTCATTGAAGTTCCTTGAGGGCTCATGTGATGGGAAAAGTCTGGGCTTGGCGCCTTCCGTGAGATACTGGCCCAGATGTCAAATGACGATGGGATCGGGCCAAAATGACCATCCACTCAGAATCTGTGGGTACGACGGAGGTCGTCCTGCTGGCACAGCCGGGCGTCAGCGCGTTTCACCTGTCTGTCCCGCTGGCGATCTTCGGCATGTGTTTTGAGGGGCGAACGGAGTTCCGGGTACGGGTCGCCGTCGAGGGCAGCGGAGGGCCGACTTCGCACTGCTTGATGATCAGGGGTGACGGCGGACTGGAGCTCCTCGATAAGGCCGACGTCGTTGTGGTCGCAGGTTGGCCGGAGCTGGGGCAGGCGCCCTCCGAGGCGCTTCAGCACGGACTGCGCGCTGCCCATGAGCGCGGCGCCTACGTCGTTGGCCTCTGCTATGGTACCTACGCGCTGGCCTACTCAGGCCTTCTGGATGGAAAGCGCGCTGCGACCCATTGGGCAGGCGAATCGGACTTCCAGGGTAGATTTCCAAGCGTAAAGCTGGACGTGGACGCACTCTATGTAGACGAGGACAGGCTCGTCACTTCGGCCGGCACCGGCGCAGGACTGGACTGCTGCATCTACCTGGTGCGAAAGCTCTACGGAACGAAGGAGGCCAACCGCGTCGCGCGGGTGATGGTGTTGCCGCCGCACCGCGAGGGTGGGCAGGCCCAGTACATCGATCAACCCGTCCCAGACAACTCACGGGACGCCGCCCTCAGTAGTCTGATGGACGAGGTCCGGCGCAATCTCGGTGACGATCATTCCATCGACAGCCTAGCGTCAAAAGTGGCGATGAGCCGGAGAACATTCACCCGCAGGTTTGCAAAGGTCACCGGCATGACCGTTGGTGACTGGGTTCAGGCGGAACGACTTCGCCGCGCCATGGAGCTGCTTGAGAGTTCAGCGCTGCCGATCGATGTGGTGGCAGAGAAGGCCGGGTTTCAGAGCGCGGTTTCATTCCGTCAGAGTTTCAAGCGAGCAATGCACGTGAGTCCCTCGGACTGGAGAAAGACTTTCGGGCAGTGACGCGCTCAGATGAAGGAGCACTGGATTCGTCTCAGTTGACAGTGAACCGAGCTACGCCAGATCGAGCTCTTCCAGGCACCGGCACGCTTCCCTGATGCCCGCTGCTGGCCGGTAGCGGACATGCAACGAGATCCGTTCGTTTCATTCGTGGAGTCGCGGACTTTTGTCGCAAGCGATATCTTCAGCCCAAGGTTTGCCAGCCTCCTCTAGTAGCCACCGTGAGAACGTCTTCACAGGTCTGGGCGTCAAACCCATCGGTTCGGGCAGCACCAGGCAGAACGTCTTGGACACCGCCTCGCCTTGCGGCCATGGCGCCACCAGCCGACCTTGCTCCAGCTGTGTCTCCACGTAGAGACGTGGCACCAAGGCGACTCCGAGGCCTGCAAGCGCTGCTTCAATCAGCATCGCATGAAGGTCGTAGCGTGCACCCACCGCTGGGTTGGTGAGGGTTATCCCTGAGTCCTTGGCGTAGCGCTGCCAAGCATCGGGGCTCTGTCGTCGGTGTAGCCGCGGCAGTTGGTCCAGTAAGACGCGAGCCTCTGCGCCCTTGATGAGCGCGGGATGGCACACCGGCACCAGCACTTCCTGCAGTAGCGGGTAGGTCCGCATCCCCGCCCAGGCCGGATGCTCAAAGTGGACGGCAGCGTCGAATCCACTGCCGGCCAGCACGAACGGCTCGGTGCGCTCGGAAAGGTGCACGGTGATGTTCGGATGCGCGCGGCTAAACGCGGGCAGGCGAGGGATGAGCCATCGCATCGCGAAGGTGGGCGTTACGGCAATGTCCAAGCTTGCCGCGTTGTCAGGCTGGCCCATCAGGTATTGGCTGTCCCGGTCCAAGCGGTCCAGCGACTCGCGGACCTGGGCGGCGTATCGCTGCCCATTGGGCAGGAGGCGGACGCGATTGCCGACCCGCTCAAATAGGGGGACCCCCAGGAAGGATTCCAGCCTGCCGATCTGGCGGCTGATGGCCCCCTCGGTGAGGGAAAGCTCTTCCGCTGCCCGCGCAAAGCTGCCGTGGCGGGCGGCGGCCTCGAAGGCGGTCAGGGCGGTGCTGCTGGGAATCTTCCTGCGCATGGGGATTCAGCGTGATCTTTTGTCACTGAAGCATACCGAAACATCGGTTTGATGCGAGCTAATGCAGGCCTAGCATGAGGGGACATCAACAAGGGGCGCGCACAAGCCGGCCCAGGAGTGTTCCCATGATCTACACCGTCGAATGCAGCTATTCCGACTCCGCCAGCGAGGAGGAATGGAACGATTTCTACAGCCTGCACAAACTGCCTGCGCTCATTTCCGTGCGGGGGTTCCACACCTCGCAGCGCTTCAGGGCATGTGGTTCAGGGTGCCCGACCTACCTTGCCCTTCACTCGATAGACGGCCTGGAGGTCCTGCAGGGGGACGAGTATGCCCGGAAGGGAGGGGGCAACTTCGCGCGCTGGCAGCAGCACATCACCGACTGGCATCGCAACCTATACAGTGGCTTGGATCGGGCCTCCGCCGTCGAACAGGGCGATTACCTGCTGGTGAGTCGCGTCGGCCCTGAGCCGCTCATTGAGATGGGGACTGCATTCGAGGCCTTGCATGCGGTTGCGCTCGATCGCGCGCCCGCAGCACTCTGGCTTGCGCGCGTTCCGGCCGGGCAAGTCCCGGTCTTGGAATCCCTTCCTGACGGTGTGCACGCGTATACGCCCATGACCGCGCAACTCAAGAGCGTGGCGGTTGAAGGCCAACAAGGATCGGAGCAGCGCTCACATGCCTAGGCTCTCGATCTCCTTCACCGCGGAGCGGATGCCGGCGGACGACAGTCTGGCCGCGCTCACTGAGCGATGCGCGGTGCTGTGTACGGACATGCTGGGTGCTGCGTTGGACAACGTCCACATCCTTTACCTGGCTGCGCGTCAGGGGCGGGGCCATCCGGCATCTGCGGAACTGGCCTACCGACTGGGTCCGGAGAGGACGCCCGAGCTCATGGACGAATTCATGCGGCAGCTCGATCTGGCCATCCAAGACCATGCTGGGCTGACGGCGCGCATCCGATGCTTTGGCTACGGCAATGATTCCCTCCACGCGCGAAACTGACGAGCGGCATGAACGCATCCATCATTGAACGGGCTCTGCCCACCCTCCAGATCGGTGACTTCCTGATCCAAGCGATCAGCGATGGCCATCTGACCACCAGTCTGGATCTGCTCTCCCACATCGATCCGGCCGAGGCCGCGCAGCTACAGCTGAAGGCCGGGGTCAGCGACCCGTCCTCGATCCATATCAACACCTACCTGGTGCGGGGGAAGGGCCGCACGATCCTCATCGACGCCGGTGCCGGGGGGATCAAGGGCTGGGGAGGGGAATTGAGGGGCAATCTATTGCGAGCCGGTGTGCAGCCCACGGATGTGGATACGATCTTGCTCACGCATGCGCATCCTGATCATGTTGGCGGTCTACTCGATGCTCAAGGTCACCCCGTCTTCCCCAATGCGGAGCTGCTCATACACCCACGCGAGCTGTCCTTCTGGGAGGACGACGGCAACCTTGCCCGCAGCAATGATCGTGCCCGGGGCAACTTCCTGCTCGCACGGCAGGTGTTCGCCGGCTATCGCCGCAACTTGCGCTTGTTGGCCGAGGGCGATGTACTGCCCGGTATCAGTATGGTTCCGCTGTCAGGCCATACGCCAGGGCACACCGGATATCGGGTGGAATCGGAGGACCGCAGTGCGTTGATCTGGGGTGACATCGTGCATTTTCCCCACATCCAAATTGCCCGGCCCGACGTATCCATCGCATTCGACCAGGATCCGCAGCGGGCTGCGGCGGCCCGTTCAGCGCTTTTGGATATGGTCAGTGCAGATCAGTTGATGGCGGCCGGCATGCACTTGGGTGAGCTGGGGTTTGTTCGCATTCAGCGCATCGGAAGAGGTTATTCCTTCACATACGCCGGATGAAGAAGGACTGGTTGTTGTAAAGGCTGCGTCCGCTCCTGGCCGAAATCCGACATCGGTGCTGCAGCGGTCTTCTCGAAGCGCTTATATCGACCCAAGTTCCCCGCGCACGTCCTCAACAAACGCCCGCCCCACCGGCACCTCAGCCCCATCATTCAACACTAGCCAATACCGGCTCCCCGAAGCCGCATGCAACGTCCGCACATGCGTCAAATTGACCAGATACGACCGATGGCAGCGCACAAAGTCCGGCGGTAGCACGGCAGTAAGAGTCGCCAGCGATTTGTCATGCAGCTCACTCCGGCCATCGCGCATCCGCACCTCGCTGTAGTCCCCATCAGCACGAATCCAAAGCACGTCCGCCAGCTCCACCATCGCCGTCCCCTGCGCATGCCAGATGCCCAGGTAACGCGCCGCCCCGGACCGATACCGCCCAACATCCAGCAACCGCTCCAGCGCCTGCCGCAACCGCTCGCGCGAGAACGGCTTCGGCACGAAATCCAGCACCCCATGCTCAAACGCCTGCAGCGCCCGCTCCCGATGCGCGGAGACCACCACGCAGTGGTATCGGCCAGCCACCACGCGCTTCAGCAGGTCGAAGCCATCCTCTCCACCCAGATTCAAATCCAGCAGCAGGCCGTCATACACGCTGCGCTGCAGCCGGTCACCGGCGGCGTCAAGGTCGGCCACGGCATCGAATCGCGCGCGGCTGCCAGCCAGTTCGGTGCACATCCGCAGCAGCCGCTGGCGGACCAGCAGTTCGTCCTCGACGATCAGGATGCGCATGTCAGCTCCATGCGGCCGTACCAGTCGTTGCCATCGGGGCCTTGTTCAAAGCGCCAGTTCTCGGGGCAGGTGGCGGCCAGGCTTGCCTCGATGTAGCGGGTGCCCGTGCCTTGCCCGCGATGCGGGGCAGTGCCGCGTGCGCTGCGCAGCTCCAGCATCCAACGGTCGCCGTCGCGTTGGATACGCAGGCGGAAGGGATGCTCGGCACATGCGACGGCTCCTGCATGAGTCAGCGCATTCTCGACCTGCGCATGCAGCACGCCGGGCGGCAGCCATAGGCCCGTGTGCTCGCCGTCGACCTCGAGACCGATGTGGCGATCCAACGCGAGGCCGACGATGTCCAGGTGGTTGCGGCACAGCGCCAGCTCTTCGTCCAGCGGCACGCTGGGGCGGGTGCTGCTCTCGCGCAGGCGGTCGAACTGCTCGGCCAGCGATTCGACCAGGCGGCTGGCGCGCATCGGTGCCTGTTCGATCAGTTCCTGCAGGCCGGTCAGGGTGTTCATCAGCCAATGCGGCTGGATGCCCCGTTGCAACAGCTGCAGCGAGAGGCGGGCACGCTCTTCGCGCAGCTGCGCGTTGTGGTGGTCCAACGTACGCAGTTGGGCGGCGTGGCGGATCAGCAGGAAGCCCATCAGCACGGCCAGGAACAGGAAGTAGGGGCCGTCGAGGAAGATGCCGCCGGCCAGCGGCACGGCGAATGCACCGGCCACCACCAGGGTCAGGATCGGCCAGCGCTCGTCGGGCTCGCCACGGGCGCGCAGCAGCACGTAGGCGGAGGTCAGCAGGCTGAGCAGCAGGAGTGCGGCACCGCGGCCGTCGAAGCTGGGCACGAATGCGGCCAGCGCCAGCAGTGTGGCGAGATAGGCGACGCGGGCTGTCTTCGGCACCGCGACGCCGAAACGACGCGCCAGGTAAGCCGGCAGCAGGATCGCCGCGGCGAGGTGCAGCAGAAGCAGCATGAGCAGTCGCGGGCCGTGCCACGGATAGCCATAGCCGACCAGCGGCCGCCATGCTTCGACGACGGGCAACGCAAGGCCGACGACCCCCAATGCGAGCAGCAGGCGCGCACCCGGTACCCGTGGACGGCCGCGCTGTGCAGCGAGGAAGTAGAGGCAGGCCGCACCCAGCGCCCCCGTGGCAAGCGCGGCGATCAACCACGGTCCAAGGTTGAGGCTGTAGATCGAGGCAGCCGGCCCGACCGCAACGAAGGCATCCGCGCCCCGCAGTTTGAACCACTGATGATGGCTGGAGGCGAGCAGCACCACCGTATCGGTGCCACTGGAGGAAGAGGGCGGCAGCACACGGATGATGTCCACCTGTCCCGGCTGCTCTTCGTCCGCGTTGCGGCCGACGGTGCCATTGGCGGCCAAGGGCTGGCCGTTCCAGAAGGGCTGGCTGGCGGCGCGTACCGAGATGCGCAGGGCACGGTCGGCCGCGCCGTGTGCTGGCTGCGCAGGCAAGCGCCAGCGCAGCCAGTAAGGGCCGCGCCACTTCACCAGTTCGCGTTGGTCGGCCGCTTGCCATTGCAGTGCCGTCGGTGGTGCGGTGGGCAGTGCGCCGTCGGCATCCAACGTGGCGGGTGCCATCTCCTGTGGCTCGTAGTAGTGCACGCCCGGTGGGGGCGCGACCAACAGCAGCCACGCGGCGACCGCGATGAGCAGGACGACGAGGGCGGTCAGGGTGCGTGGGATCTGCATGCGTCCATCGTATCGGTTGCACGGAGTCACTGGACCCCCGCCTGGAGCTGTTCGGCGGACGGGCCGTCCTCGGCTGCCGTGGGGAAGGTGATGCTGACGGCGTGGTGCATGCGCCGTCACTCGGTGCTCGATTCCCTTACCTCCCATCCGGAGTCCGTCATGTCCAACGTCCCGATGTCCCTGTTCCGTTCTCCTGCTCCCGGCCTGTGCCTGCCGGTCACGCGGTGGGCAGCGCTCTGCCTGACCCTGGTCGGCGCGTCACCTGTGCTGGCACGTGATGCGGCGGCGCGGCTGGAGTTCGCCCCCTATGCGTTCGAGACGCAGAAGCACGGCACCATCGCCGCCGAGGCGGGCTACCTGGAGGTGCCGCGCCGGCATGCCGACCCCAACGGCCCGCGCATGCGCCTGCGGGTGGTGCGCCTGCCGGCAACGGGTGGCGATGGCAATGCGTCGCCCGTGGTGTACCTGGCCGGTGGTCCGGGGGGCTCGGGGATCGGGACCGGGCGCGGACCGCGCTGGCCGGTGTTCGATCAGGTCCGGCGCGAAACCGACGTGCTGCTGCTCGATCAGCGCGGGGCGGGTGAGTCGGAGCCGCCGCCGTCGTGCCCGCATGAGCACACGTTCGACGATGCAAAGCCGCTGCAGCACGATGCGGCGCTCGCCGCGCTGCGTGACGTTGCCGCCCGCTGCGTGGCGTACTGGCGGGAGACGGGCGTGGACCTGGGGGCCTACACCACCGCGGAAAGTGCCGGCGATCTGGAGGACCTGCGGCGTGCGTTGAAGGTGCCGAAGATCAGCCTGTGGGGCATGAGCTATGGCACGCATCTGGCGCTGGCCACGGTGCGCCTGCACGGCGCCGGTCTGGACCGCGTGGTGCTGATGGGGACGGAAGGACCTGATGACACCTTGAAGCTGCCGCTGTCGGCCGATGCGCTGCTGGCGGAGCTGGGCGTGTTGGCCAAAGGAGCGGGCTTCGATGATCTGACCGGCTCGGCCACGCGCGTGCTGGCCGCCCTGCGCGAGCAGCCGCGCCAAGGCCACAGTGTCATGCATGGCGGCAAGCCCGTGATGATCGGCGCGTACGACGCGCAGCTGGCGATCAGTGCCTGTCTCGGGCGCCGCATGACCCAGCAGTGGCTGCCGCTGATCCTGCGCGATGCCGAGAACGGCGACTACGATCTGCTGGCGGCAATGGTCCTGCTGCTGCGCAGTGAGTACGGCAGCTACGGCGCGATGTCGCTGGCGATGGATGTGGCCTCTGGCCAGACTCCGCAGCGCCGCGCACTGGCCGAGGCGCAGGCACGCGAGAGCCTGTTCGGCGATGCGCTGAACTTCCCCTTCCCGGCACTGGGGGATGGCCTGGGGCTGGTCGATCTTGGCGATGCTTTCCGCGGGCCACTGCGCAGCAACGTGCCGGTGCTGTTCATCAGTGGCACGCTGGATGGGCGCACGCCGCCGGCCAACGCCGAGGCGCTGCGGCCGGGCTTCAGCGACAGCCGCACATTGCGGGTGCGCGGGGCCAGCCACGACAACGAACTGTGGCTCGGGAATCCCGCCATCGCCGCGGGCATCACGGACTTCCTGGCAGGTCGGCCGGTGGGTGATGCGGAGCTGGACGTGGGGGCGCCGGTGTTTGCGCGTAGCAAGAGCGATCTGGTCGATCCGCGGGGGCGCTGAGGGCTGCCGGAAGTGCGACTGTGTGCAGGCGCTGTGGACCGACCGAGGTGTATGGTTTCGGCTGGCCCGGCGCTTGCGCCAACACAGGAGGACGCGATGACCGATCCAACGGTGACTTCCGTGCACGGCACGCCCGATGATTATGGCGACACGCTGTACCGGGTGTATGTCGAAGTCGGGGAATCGGAGGACATCGCCCGCGATGCGATCACCACGTTCCTCGTTCAACGCGCCAGCGACAATCCTGCCTTCCACTTCGACGCCTCGCTCCTGCACGCCCGTCCGCACGGCTATGAAGTGGACCTGCCGATGCAGCTGATTCCCGAGGTGGTGCGTGCGCTGGCCGAGCGGAATATCGCAGTGTACCAGGTGGTCAGGCTCGGCGGGGTATAGGGGCGCCGCCGGGCGCCACGGGACGTCGCTTCCTTGCTTGCCTTGGCGCTATCCTTCCGCCAGCGCCAGCCGCACCCTGCGTGCTGGCCGGATCGATACTCTCAACCTGGATAAGGCAGCAATGGCAGATCCTTACAACAGCGGTGGCCGCGCAGGCCCGGCAACCCGGCTCGACGATTCCATGGTGACCACGGCGATGGAGCTGCCCGGCTTCCGCGTGGTGCGCAGCCTGGGCGTGGTGCGTGGCATCACCGTGCGTTCGCGTTCCATCGTGGGCAACTTCCTCGGCGGGCTGCAGACCATCTTCGGCGGCAACATCACCATCTACACGCAGCTGTGCGAGCAGGCGCGCGAAGAGACCTACCGGGACATGTCCAACCATGCGCGGCTGCTGGGCGCCAACGCGATCATCGCGATGCGCTATGACGCCACCGACGTGATGACCGGCCTGACCGAAGTGCTGTGCTACGGCACGGCGGTGATCGTCGAGCCCACGCACCGCTAAGCATCTCGTGTGCGATACGCCCTGCGTATCGCAGCAAGCTGTCATCGGTATTGGCATCCGCGCTGTCCAGGGCGGATGCTGTCCGCATGACGATCAACGACACACTTTCTTTCGCCGGGCAGGTCGCCCTGGTCACCGGCGCCGCAGGCGGCCTCGGCTTCGCCTACAGCCGGTTGCTGGCCCAGCGCGGCGCGCATGTGGTGATGCAGGACGTGGGCGCTACGCTGGACGGTACCGGCCGTGATCCGCAGCGGATCGATCACGCTGTTGCGCGTCTGCGTGCAGAGGGGCTCTCTGTCGAGGCCAGCCACCAGGACATCCAGTCCCGCTCCGCGGCCGCCGCACGGGTCGCCGATATTCTGCAGCGGCATGGCCGCCTGGACGTGATCCTGCACAACGCGGGCTGGGTCGAGTACCAGCGGATCGATGCGGTGGACGAGGATCGTTTCGACCACATGATGGCGGTCGCGGCCAAGGCGCCGTTGTGGCTCGCCCAGGCCGCGTGGCCGGCGATGCAGGCGCAGGGGCATGGCCGCATCGTGCTGACCACCTCCGACCGCGCGCTGTACCCGCAGTACGTGCAGCACGGGCTGGCGGCCTACGCGGCGGCGAAGTCGGCCGCGGTCGGCATCGTCAATGTGCTGGCTGCCGAAGGCGCCGCGCATGGGATCGTGGTCAACGCGGTTTCACCCGTGGCCAAGACCCGCATGTGGGGCGTGGAAGGCGAGCCGGATGAGCTGCACCCGGAGGCCGTGGCGCCGGGCGTCGTGTTCCTGGCCTCGCGCGCCTGCATCGAGGGTGGCTGGATTCTGCGCGCCAGCAACGGCCGGTTCCATGCCACGCGGCTGAGCGAGGCCGAGGGCGTGCGCTATCCGCGCGATCTGCGGGCCGTAGTGGCCGGTAACATCGAGGCGGTCGCCAGGCAGTGGCCGCAGATCGCCAAGTCGGCAGTCGAACCACGCTGACACCCGCTCACGTCCTGACGTCCTGCGCTTGCCGGATTTCCCGACACGGCCCGCGGGTGGCAGCCGTCGAGCATCAGCGCGTCAGCACGGCCTCCAGCGCGGCCATGGCCTCACGTGCCACCGCATGTGGATCGCGGGCCTTCAGCGCATCGTTGAACACCTCCAGCCCGATCGGCCCGCCGTAACCCATCGCGGCCAGCGCATCGATCAGCGTCTCCAGCGGCCAGAGGCCATCGCCCGGCAGGCAGCGGTGATGCCGCGCCTGCGTGGTGACCTGGCCGGGCAACGGCTGGGTCAGCACATCCGACAGCTGCACCAGCGCGATGCGCTCCACCGGCACGTCGTGCAGATCGTCGGCGGTGCGCCCGGCGGCGAACAGGTGGAAGGCATCGACCACGATGTCCAGGTTCGGCGCGCCGACCTGCTCGATCTGCTGCCACGCAGAGGGCAGGGTGGAATGCAGGCGGCTCCAGGCCATGCCTTCGTAGGCGATGCGCAGGCCACGTTCGGCGGCACGCGCGCACAGCCAGCGCAGGTCGTCGGTGACGCGGTCGGGCACGTAGTCGGTCGCGGTGCAGGCGGGCACCAGCACCGTGCCTGCGCCCATGTCGTGCGCCAGCGCAAGCAAGGACAGTGCCTCTGCACGCTTGCCCTCGCGGGTGGCCGCCGAAGCGCCATCAAAATCCAGCAGCACCTGCACGTCGGTGAGCTGCAGGCCGCTGCGCGTCAGGGTTGCACGCACGTCGGCGACGGATGAGGACTCGACATCCTCACGCCACAGCTCGACCTGTGCGAATCCTGCCGCGGCGGCGGCACCGAGTTTCCCGGCCGTGTCGCCGCCAAGCAGGATGGTGTTGAGGAAGCGCGGGCCGGGCAATGAGGACATCGAGGGGTACACCTTGCAGCGAATCAAGCGTCGCCGCCGATGCTAGTGGCTACCGCATCGCCGCGATGTGCAGGCGGCCGGGTGTCAGCGAAGCCCCTCCGCCGCGCAGCGGATGCTCAGCCATGCGCCGCCGCCCGGCGCATCCCCGGCGCGGACCCGGAACCCATGGAGGCCGGCGATGGCGGCCACGATCGAAAGCCCCAGCCCGAAGCCCTCGGTCGTCTCGCCGCCGCTACCGCCGCGGAAGAAGCGCTGGTAGATCAGGCTGCGATCCTGCGGCGGAATGCCGGGGCCGTTGTCGATCACATCGATGCGCGGTGCGCCGTGGTCATCCACCGCGCGAAGCACGATCCGGCCCTGCGCCGGGGTGAAGTGCAACGCGTTGGAGAGTAGGTTGGCCAGCGCCTCGAACAGCAGTTCGCGGTCGCCCCACAGCGTGCCTACCTGCGGGGTGATCTCCAGCAGCAGCTGCTGGTCCTTCTCCTCAGCCAGTGGCAGGTAGAACGCGTGCAGTTCCTGCAGCAGCTCGCCCGCATCCAGTTCGACGAAGGCCGAGCGGCGCTGGTGGCTTTCCAGTTCGGAGACGCGCAGCAGCGCCCCGAAGCGCGCCATCAGCCGGTCGGTTTCGGTCAGCGCCTTGTCCAGCTGCGCGGCACGCGGGTCATCTTCTTCCAGCCCGACACGGGTGCGGTAGAGATGCGCGCGCAGGCGGGTGAGCGGGGTCCGCAGATCATGCGCGATGCTGTCGCACACGCCCTTGACCTCGGTCATCAGCTGCTCGATGCGTTCGAGCATGGCATTGACGATGCTCGAGAGACGGTCGATCTCATCCGGGTGGCCGGACACGGGCAGACGCTGGCCGAGATCGCCGGCGATGATGCGGTTGGTCGCGGCCTCGATCTGCTGGATCCGTTTGAGCGGGCGCCGGCGCAGGATGTGCCAGCCGGCCAGGCCGGGAATGATGGTCAACGAGACGCCCCACAGCAGCGCATCGAGAATGATGCTGTTGACCGCGGAGAGCTTGCCGCTCTGGCGAACGAACACCAGCAGCCGGCCACCCTGCGTTTCCACGCCGAGCGCGCGCCCGGGCGCCTTGATCGGCCCACTACGCAGGGACCAGCGTTCCACCGCCTGCGCGTGCCCGTCGATGCTCAGGCCATCGGGAATCGCCAGGAGTGGGCCGGACAGTGGCTGCCCGCTGCGGCTGAAGATGCCGTAGGCATACGCCCCGTGCAGGTCATAGCGCAGGCTGTCGCGCAGCGCATCGTCCAGCGCCGGGCCCTCGAACTTCTCGAACAGGTGCGCGCGCTGCTGCAGGCCGGACTCGGCGAGGTCGTTGAGGTAGTCCGAGACGCGCCAGTACATCACCCCCAGCAGTACGCTGGACCAGGCCACGAACAGCACGCAGTACAGCCCAAGCAGCCGGCTGCTGGAGGAACGCCAGTGATCAGACATGGTCGTCCAGGACATAGCCGGTGCCACGCACGGTGCGGATCGGCTGGGCACGCCCGGGCTGGTCGATGCGCTTGCGCAGGCGCCCGATGTGGACGTCGATCAGGTTGGTGCCGGGATCGAAGTGGTAGCCCCATACCTCCTGGAACAACATGGTGCGGGTGACCACCTGGCCGACGTTGCGCACGAGGAATTCCAGCAGTTTGAACTCGGTCGGCAGCAGGGTGATCTCCTCGCCGGCGCGGCGGGCGGTGCGGGTCATCAGGTCCAGCTCCAGGTCACCGGCGCGCAACTGGTTCTCCGCCACGGCTGGCTGCCCGTGACGACGGATCAACACCTCCACGCGGGCCGCCATTTCGTCCGAGGCGAAGGGTTTGGTCAGGTAGTCGTCGCCGCCGGCGCGCAGGCCCCGGACCCGCTCATCCACATCGGAAAGGGCGCTGATCATCAGCACCGGGGTGGTGATGCCCTGGCGCCGCAGGGCCGTGACCAGGGCCAGGCCATCCATGCCCGGCAGCATGCGGTCCAGGGTGATCACGGCGTAGTCGCCGCGGCAGGCCATGGCCAGGCCGTCCTCGCCATTGCCCACCCGGTCCACCTCGAAGCCGTGGCTGCGCAGTTCCGTGGCGATCTCCTCGGCGGTGACGAGGTCGTCCTCGATGGTGAGTACGCGCGGCATGGGCCACTTTGACGATTGGGACCGGTGCATCGTCGCAACCCCCCGGAGGGACTGCAAATGAAAAATGTTTCATGCGGTTTTCGCCGGATCCTCGCCCCGCTTCTCCTATATTCGCCCCGAGCAGTGGCCCTGCCGCCCGGGGCCATGTGCCCCGTTCACGCCTGGAATACCGTCCCCCATGACCGATCCGCTCCCGTCCTCCCCGGCCCCCGGCCTGTTGTCCGGCCCTTGGCGCCTGCCGCTGCTGGGGCTGGCCGTGGCGTTGGGGCTGGCCGCCTGCAGCAAGGAAGCGCCCAAGGCAAAGGGACCGGCGCCGGAGGTGACGGTGCTGACCCTGCAGGCGCAATCGCTGGCGCTGGCCCAGGAATTGCCCGGACGCACGGTGGCCTCTCAGGAATCGGATGTACGCCCGCAGGTGTCCGGGGTATTGCAGGCGCGGTTGTTCGAGCAGGGCGAGATGGTGAAGGCCGGACAGCCGCTGTTCCAGATCGAACCGGCGCTGTACCAGGCCTCGGTGAACGAAGCGCAGGCCAACCTGCGCACGGCCGAGGCCAGTGCGGTGGCGGCGGGGTTGCGTGCGAAGCGCATGCAGCAGCTCGGTGTCGGTCAACTGGCGGCGCAGCAGGACGTGGATGATGCGGTGGCCACCCACCAGCAGGCCGAGGCGGCGGTGCAGGCGGCGCAGGCGGTGCGCGATACCGCACGCACCAACCTGGGCTTTGCGCGGGTGACCGCGCCGATCAGCGGGCGGATCGGCCGCGCGCTGTTCACCCCGGGCGCGCTGGTGACCAACGGCCAGGCCGAGCCGCTGGCGCGCATCCAGCAGGTGGATCCGATGAACGTGGATATCACCCAGTCCAGCAACGAGTATCTCGCGCTGCGCCGCGCGATCGCCGACGGCGGCGTGGAGGCGACCACCGCGCCGGTGCAGCTCAAGCTCTCCGATGGCACCGACTACGCCCTGACCGGCACGCTGGAATTCGCCGACATCGATGTGGACCAGGAAACCGGCAGCATCACCCTGCGGGCACAGTTTCCGAATCCACAGGGCCAGCTGCTGCCCGGCATGTACGTGCGCGCCCAGGTCGGCCAGGGTACGCAGCAGCAGGCGCTGCTGGTGCCGCAGGCCGCCGTGGACCGCAGCCCGAAGGGCGAGGCGCTGGCGTGGGTGGTGGGCGCGGACGGACGCGTGCATCAACGCACCTTCGGGACGGCGCGCGCGGTGGGTGACCAGTGGCTGGTGCTCGAGGGTCTGCGGGCCGGTGAGCAGGTCGTGCTCAGTGGCCGCCAGGGGCTGAGCGAAGGCGCCACGGTACGGATCAAGCCCGCGGGCGAAGCCGCACCGGCCACGGTGCCCGCCGCCGCGCCGGCCGGCGAGGGCTGAGCCGCCGATGCTGCCGCGCTTCTTCATCCACCGCCCGGTCTTCGCCTGGGTCCTGGCCATCTGCATCATGGCGCTGGGCACCATCGCGGTGACCCAGTTGCCGGTGGAGCAGTACCCGGACATCGCGCCACCGCAGGTCAACATCACCGCCAACTACACCGGTGCCTCGGCACAGACGGTGGAAGACAGCGTCACCCAGGTGATCGAGCAGCAGATCAAGGGCATCGACCACCTGCTGTATTTCTCCTCCACCAGTTCGTCTTCGGGCCAGGCGCGGATCACGGTCACCTTCGACCAGCGCGCCAACCCGGACATTGCCCAGGTGCAGGTGCAGAACAGCGTCAACCAGGCGATCAACCGGCTGCCGCAGGAAGTACAGCAGCAGGGCGTCACCGTGGCCAAATCGCAGGGTGATTCGCTGATGGTGGTGTCGCTGTATGACACCCACCGGCGCATGGAACGGGTGGACGTCTCCGATTTCCTGGTCAGCAATGTGCAGGACCCGATCAGCCGCATTCCCGGCGTGGGCGAAATCAACGTGTTCGGTTCGCCCTATGCGATGCGCATCTGGCTGGACCCGCACAAGCTGCGCGCGTTCGATCTGATGCCCTCGGATGTGCGCACCGCGATCCAGGCGCAGAACACCCAGGTCACCGCCGGTGAGCTGGGCGCGTTGCCAACCGGGCCGGCGCAGGCGCTCAACGCCACCGTCACCGCGCAGTCGCGGCTGCAGACCGCCGAGCAGTTCCGCGCGATCATCCTGCGCACCCTGCCCAGCGGCGCGGCCGTGCACCTGAGCGATGTCGCGCGGGTGGAAATCGGCGCGGAAAACTACCAGACCAGCAGCTTCCTCAACGGCTATCCCGCAGCAGGCTTCTCGGTGACGCTGGCCTCCGGTGCCAACGCGCTGGAGACCGCCGATGCGGTGCGCGCCGAGATCGAGCGGTTGCGCCCGAGCTTCCCGCCCGGGCTGGAAGTGGCCTACCCACGCGACAGCACGCCGTTCGTGCGGGTCTCCATCGAGGGGGTCATCCACACCCTGATCGAGGCGATCGTGCTGGTCGTGGTGGTGATGTTCCTGTTCCTGCAGAACCTGCGTGCGACGCTGATCCCGGCGATCACCGTGCCGGTGGTGTTGCTGGGCACGTTCGGCGTGCTGGCGGTGGCTGGCTTCACCATCAACACGCTCACCCTGTTCGCGATGGTGCTGGCGATCGGCTTGTTGGTGGATGATGCGATCGTGGTGGTGGAGAACGTCGAACGCATCATCCATGAGGAGCACCTGCCGCCGCGCGAGGCGACCGAGAAATCGATGGGCGAGATCACCGGTGCGCTGGTCGGCATCACCGTGGTGCTCGGCGCGGTGTTCCTGCCGATGGCCTTGTTCGGCGGCTCCACCGGCATCATCTACCGGCAGTTCTCGATCACGATCGCCTCGGCGATGGCGCTGTCGGCACTGGTCGCGCTGACGCTCACCCCGGCGTTGTGCGCGACCCTGCTCAAGCCATCGAGCGCGCAGACGCCACCGGGCCGCTTCTTCGCCTGGTTCAACCGCGGCGTGGAGCGCAGCCAGAACGGCTACCGCGGCAAGCTGGGCGGCATCGTGGCGCACCCGCGTCGCTGGATGGCCTTCTACGTGCTGCTGGTGGTGGGGGTGGTCGCGTTGTATGCACGGATGCCGACCGGCTTCCTGCCGGTGGAGGATCAGGGCCAGGTGACCTTCCAGTTCTCCACCCCGGAAGGCACGCCGATGGCGCGCACCGAGGCGTTGGGCGAGCAGATCAGTCGCTATTTCATGGAGCACGAGAAGGACAGCCTGGACGTGGTGTTCGTGGTGGTCGGCCGCAACAACGCCGGCACCGGGCAGAACGCGGGGCAGGGGTTCATGGCGCTCAAGCCGTGGTCCGAACGCGATGCCAGGCACAGCGCCGGGGCGATCATCGCCCGCGCCAACGCGCATTTCCGCAATCTGCCCGATGCGAAGGTCAACGTGCTGGCGCCGCCGGCGGTGCGCGGGTTGGGACAGTCCAGCGGGTTCGAATTGTGGCTGCAGGACAACAGCGCCGCCGGCCGGCCGGCGCTGCAGGCCGCCCAGGCAAAGGTGGTGCAGGCTGCCAGCGATGACGACCGGCTCACCTCGGTGCGGTTGAATGGCCTCGGCGACAAGGCCGAGCTGCATCTGGACATCGATCAGGCGCAGGCCAGTGCGCTGGGCCTGGCCCAGGCCGACATCAATTCAACGCTGTCCTCGGCATGGGGCGGCACCTACGTCAACGACTTCCTCGACCGCGGCCGGGTCAAGCGCGTGTACGTGCAGGGCGACCAGCCCTACCGCAGCGTGCCCGACGACATCGGCCAGTGGTATGTGCGCGGCAGCAACGGGCAGATGGCCTCGTTCGCCAGTTTCGCCAGCAGCCACTGGTCACGTGGGCCGCAGCTGCAGCAGCGCTTCAATGGTCTGCCGGCGATGCAGATCCAGGGCAGTGCCGCCGAAGGGCGCAGCTCGGGCGAAGCGATGCAGACCATGCAGACGCTGGTGGCCGAGCAGCCCGGCTTTGCGCTGCAGTGGAGTGGGCTGTCCTACCAGGAGCAGCTGTCCAGCAACCAGACGCTGTGGCTGTACGCGGCCTCCATCGCCTTCATCTTCCTGTGCCTGGCCGCGCTCTATGAGAGCTGGACGGTGCCCGTGGCGGTGATGCTGGTGATCCCGCTGGGCGTGATCGGCACGGTGATCGCCACCACCGCGGCGGGCTTCGTCAACGACATCTACTTCCAGGTGGGGCTGCTGACCACGATCGGTCTATCGGCCAAGAACGCGATCCTGATCGTGGAGTTCGCCGAGGCTGAGTACCGCGCGGGCAGCTCGGCGGTGGAGGCGGCACTGAAGGGCGCGCGCCTGCGCCTGCGGCCGATCGTGATGACCTCGCTGGCCTTCGTGGCTGGCGTGATCCCGCTGGCCCTGGCGACCGGCGCTGGCGCGGTGAGCCGGCGCGAGATCGGTGTCAGCGTGATCGGCGGCATGCTCTCCGGCACGCTGCTGGCGATCCTGCTGGTGCCACTGTTCTTCGTGCTGGTGCGGCGCCTGGGCAAGGCCCGCCCCGATCCGGTGGCAAAACACTGAACGGAGATGCCCTCCGGACCCCCGATTTCATCTTGTTGACCCATTCCGTTCACGGTTTCAATGCCGGTGCGCCATTAGCGTAGATCGTCCCCACACCGCTTGGAGACACGCCATGAATCCCCTGCAGACGGTCGCTCGGACCATGCGAAACGGGTTGGAAGAAGTGGCGGCCCTGCTGGTCGGCCAGCGTGCCGAGTCACTGCGCCAGGACGATACGGCCGCGCCCGGGGTGGGCATCCCGATGCCGCGCCGGCTGCCGCTCAAGCGCCCGCTGCTGCATGGGCGCAAGGGCATGGCCCCGTGGCAGAAGATCGGCCCGGGCCGTCGCTAAGCGCGGTTGGCATCGGCGGGGTGGTTGACCCCGTCATTCACCGGCACCTCGCCGATATCGAACGGATTGACACCGTCCAGGCAGCCGACGTTGTAGCCATATTCCTCCGGTGAAGAACGTCGCTGATGGTGCGTGTAGATGCCGCACACGCCGCAGAAGTGGTGGCGGGCGACGTGCGTGTTGAACTGATACAGCCGCAGTTCGTCATGGCCCTGCACGATCTCCAGATCCGCCAGTTTCACCGAGGCCACGATCGCGCCGCGGCGGCGGCACATGGAGCAGTCGCAACGCCGGGGCGCGACCACGCCGTCGGGCAGGTGCAGGCGCAGGACGACGGCGCCGCAGTGGCAGCGCAGCAGATGGTGGCGCTGGATCGGCACGCCGCCGATGGTGGTCAATCCCTGCATGAGGGGCGCTTCCCGGGTAGCCGTTGGTGGCCAAGTATGCGATCGGGTGGGCAGGCGACGCCATGTGGTGCCGGGTCCGGGGTGAACGCCGGTCCGAAGCTGAACAGGCTCGACATGCAGCGCACACAGGGGTTATGGCTAACTAGCGCCCCGGATAGACGACGGATCGATGCGTGAAGAAGGCAGGACGATGGGGGCTGGCGTTGCTGATGCTGCTGGCGGCGCTGTGGATCACCGGTTTGCTGGCCTACCAGCTGCCGGGTCCGGGCTGGGTGCGGTATCTGCTGGTCGGCCTGTGGGCGCTATTTGCCGTCACCGGTGCGATCGGGGTGGCGCGTGCGCGCGCCGGGCGCTGGCCGGGCGTGCTGTACGGCGTGGCGCTGGTGCTCTCGGGCGTCTGGTGGCTGCTGCTCACCCCGCGTCAGGATCGCGTCTGGGCCGATGATGTCGCCCAGCGGCTGAAGGTGGTCGAGGTGGATGGCCCGCGTGTGGTGCTCGACAACGTGCGTGATTTCACCTGGCGCAGCGAGACCGACTACGACGCGCGCTGGGTACGCCGCGAGTACAACCTGGACCAGCTGCGCTCGGCCGATCTGATCATGTCCTACTGGATGGGCCCGGCGATCGCGCATACGCTGATTTCCTTCGGCTTCGACGACGGTCGCTACCTGGTGTTCTCGCTGGAGATCCGCAAGGAGCGCGGCGAGTCGTTCTCCGCGCTGGGCGGGTTCTTCCGCAAGTTCGAGATGACCCTGGTCGCTTCGGAGGAAACCGACATCGTGCGCACGCGCACCAATGCGCGGGGCGAAGATGTCTATCTGTACCGCCTGCACGGCATGACCCAGGAGCAGCTCAAGGCGCTGTTCGTGTCCTACCTCGGCGAGGCCCGCAAGCTCGATGCCGCGCCGGCGTTCTACAACACGCTGACCAGCAACTGCACGACCATCGTGTACGAACTGGCCAAGCAGATCGCGCCTGGCCTGCCGATGGACTACCGGCTGCTGGCCTCGGGCTACTTCGCCGAATACGCGCGCGATCTGGGGGTGCTCACGCCGGGGGTACCGTTCGAGACGCTGAAGGCACGCGGGCGGATTACCGACCGTGCGCGGGCGAGCAATGCAAACGATGATTTTTCACAGGTGATCCGCCGGGACGTCCCGGGGACAGGGCAGGGAAGCGTTCCATGAGTTCCGCATTGAAGCTGTCGCCGCACCGCGCCTTGCCGATGCTGGCCGTGGTGCTCTCGCTGCTGCTGTCCAGTGGCTGTGCGATGGTCACCATGAAGCAGGTGGCCCCGACCGAATACCTCGCCAACAAGCGCGGCGACGTGCTGACCTCGGGCAAGCTCAGCGCTGCCTCGCAGGAAACGCTGAGCGTGATCGGGATGGACGTGGCGCAGTGCGAAAAGGACGTGGCCAGCTGCCAGAAGACGCTGGAAGAGACCGATGTCCTGCCCGAGGAACAGCGCCTTTCAGCGCAGTCCGAGCTGTGGGTGAAGACCGCGTTGGCGCTGACCCCCAAGCCCAAGGACCGCGAAAAGACGCCGATGTCCGACGCCGCCCTGGATGCGTGGCTGGAAGCGGCGCGGTATGCGTATGCGTACCTGTTCTTCAGCGGGCGCACGCCTTCAGACCGCGCCTTCGAGGATCGCCAGACGCAGGTACGCGATTACTACAACTACGCCGCCGAGCAGACCGCATCAGTGGTGTTCAAGCGCAGCCGCGAGAGCGCGCTGGAAGGCGAGGATTACAACGCTGCCGTGGCCGGGGAGCGCTGGACGCTGACCTCTGATTTCGATGAGCTGCGCATGCAGAGCATCCCGACCCGGATGGTGTCCGCCTCGGCGGTGAGTTTTGCCGGGCTGCGCAGCACCTATCGCCGCGATGGCTTCGGCGCCGAGCTGGTGGTGATCATGGACCCACCCAAGCTGGTCGCACCGGCCGACGGCGGGAAGGCGGAGATTCCGCAGTACAGCGAGATGTCCGCGATCAACGCCACCGCCCTGCTGCGCTTCAAGGGCGACAATCTGCAGCAGGTGCTCGATACCACCCAGGTGCTGTTTGATGTGTACTCGCCCGAGTCCACCGAGAGCGTGGACCTGCACGGTGAGAAGGTTCCGCTGGCGGGCAACTTCACCGCAGCCTACGGCTTGTGGCTGGCCCAGTCCGGCTTTGCCACGCAGTCGCTGCGCACGCTGTTCGGCCTGAGCGAAGGCATCGGCGCGCCGCACATATACCTGATGCAGCCGTGGGACCCGAATCGCCGCATCATCTTCATGCTGCATGGCCTGGGCAGCAGCCCGGAAGCCTGGGTCAACGTGGCCAACGAGATCATGGGCGATCCCGAGCTGCGCCGGCATTTCCAGGTCTGGCAGGTGTACTACCCGACCAACGCCCCGATCGCGTTGAACCGCTACGAGATCAACCAGGCCTTCAACAACACGCTCAAGCACTTCGACCCGACCGGCAGCACGCCGGCCGCCAAGGACATGGTGTTCATCGGCCACAGCATGGGCGGCGTGCTTGCACGCCTGCTGGTGACCTCCTCCGGCGATGTGCTGTGGAACGATCTGCTGGCCAACTACGATCTGAAGGGCGAGCGCCTGAAGCGCGTCGAGGCCAAGCTCGGCCCGCTGCTGCACTTCACCGCCGAGCCGAACGTGGAGCGGGTGATTTTCATCGCCGCGCCGCACAAAGGCACGGACATCGCGGGCAACCGGCTGGGGCGCCTGATCGGCCGGCTGGTGCGGTTGCCGATCACCATCCTGGGCAAGTTCGAGGATGTGTTCCTGACCCTGCAGGAATCCGAATCGGCCAACAGCACCACCAAGCTGCAGATTCCCAACAGCATCGACAACCTCAAGGCCAGCGATCCGTTCGTGAAGGCCGCTGGCGCGCTGCCGATCACACCGGGGCTGAAGTACCACTCGATCATCGCCCAGCGCAAACCGGAGGTGCCGTTGCTGCAGTCCGACGATGGCCTGGTGCCGTACTGGAGCGCGCATCTGGAGGGGGCGGTATCGGAGAAGGTGATCATCTCCGGGCACAGCGTGCAGGAGACCCCGCAGGCCGTGCTGGAGATCCGCCGCATCCTGCGAGAGGACCTGAAAGAGGTCGGCGACACGCATCCGTGAGGATGCGCGCGCCACGCCACCGCGCTCAGATCCGCCGCGCCACCGCCACGCTGAGCATCGCCAGCACCAGCATGATCGCGAAGGTCAGCAGGTAGCCCAGGGCTTCCCGGCCCTCCAGGAACAGCGCGAACAACGAGCCGGACACGGCCAGCGTGGTCGCCACGCCCAGGGCTTCGCTGAGCTGCAGGGCGGAGGTGTTGGCGCCCTGGTGGGCCGGCGCTGACAGCGACAACGTGAGCACCGACAGGCTGGGATAGATCAGTCCCATGCCCAGCCCGGTCAGCACCCAGCCCACCATCGCCGACCACAGCGGCATGCCCGGCTGGATCGCCAGCGACGTGGCCAGGATGCCCACGCACATCAACAGCGCGCCGGACTGCAGCAACTGCCGGCGTGACCAGCCGCGCTGCTGGTGGCCCTGCAGCCACGAGCCGGCAAACCAACCCAACGCGCCCAGGCTCAGTGCCACGCCCGCCAACAGCGGGGTCAAGCCGCGCTCGCGCTGCAGCAGCAAGGGCAGGAAGGCTTCGCAACCGAAAAACGCGGACGCCGCGATCCCACGCAGCGCGATCACGCTGGGCAGGCCGCGGCGCAGGGTCAACGTGCCGGTAGGCAGGAGCTTCCAACTGCACAGTGCCAGCACGGCCAGGGCCGGTGCCAGCAGCGCTGGCGCGAGCCATCCCTGCTGCTGGCCGCCGATATACAGCATGAGCGCGCCGAGGGAGGCACCCACGGCCCAGGGCACGACGTTGCGGCCGGTGCTGCCCGCGGCCACCACGCCGATCTGGCGCAGGGCGGGGCGCAGCAGCAACGCCGCCGGAATCGCCAGCAGCGGCACGATCAGAAACACCCAGCGCCAGCCCAGGTGCTGCACGATCAGGCCGCTGATGCTGGGGCCGATCAGCGAAGGCACCACCCAGCCGGCGGAGAAGGCGGCGAACACGCGTGGCCGCATCGGCTCGGGGAACGAGCGCCCGACCAGCACATACAGCGCCACGGAAATCGCGCCGGCCCCCAGCCCCTGCATCAGGCGCCCAAGCACCAGCACCGGCATGTGCTGGGCAAAGCCGGCGACCAGCAGGCCGGCGATGAAGCACGCCAGGCCCAGCCACAGCGGGCGCGCCGGGCCCTGCTGGTCGCTCCAGCGCCCGGACAGCGTCATCCCGATCACGCTGGTGGCCAGGGTGCCGCCGAACGCCAGCGCGTACAGGCGCAGCCCGTCCAGGTCATGGGCCACGGTGGGCATCGCGGCGGCCACGGCCAACGCCTCGAAGCCATGCAGCGAGACCAGCGCGACCATGCCGATCGTGGTTGCCCGGTAGGCCGGCGACAGGATCGAGGGGATCGGCGTGTCCTCCACCGGGACGGTGGCGGGCGGAGAGGAAACTTCAGCGGACATGCGGGTTCCAGACATCGGTAGGAGCGCCGGGCTTGCAGTGCACCCCCAGCGGCGCGCAGGATGCCACCTGAACCATGGTTGAGGTCAAGCAGTGATCGCGCAGGAACTGAGTGTAGGCGAGGTCGCCAAACGGAGCGGGGTGGCCGTCTCGGCGTTGCATTTCTATGAGCGCAAGGGGCTGATCCGCAGCCTGCGCACCGCCGGCAACCAGCGGCGCTTTGCCCGCGATGTGCTGCGCCGGTTGGCGGTGATCCGTGTGGCCCAACGGGTCGGGATGCCGCTGGAGGCGGTCGCGACCGCATTTGCGGCGCTGCCGGAGAACAAGACGCCGACCAAGGCCGAGTGGGCGAAGATGTCGGCGTTGTGGCGCAGCGAGCTGGACCAGCGCATCGAGCAGTTGCTGCTGCTGCGCGACCAGCTCACCGACTGCATCGGCTGCGGCTGCCTCTCGTTGAAACGCTGCCGCCTGACCAACCCCGGCGACACGCTCGGCGATCAGGGCGACGGCCCCCGCCGCTGGGAGTAGTGCCGGCCGCTGGCCGGCTCTCGAAGTGCCCTCCGTCGCCAGGAGCCGGCCAGCAGCCGGCACGACCGGGCCCGGTGCTGCAGGGACCGGTAGTGCCGGCGATGTGGGGGGTAGTGCCGGCCGCTGGCCGGCACCGCCCTCACCAGACGGTGAACACCTGCCCGCTCTGGATGCCTTCCACGCTGCGCTGGTAGGCCAGCGACGCGCGTTGCGCCGTCACCGGTTCAAAGCCCGGGAAGTACGCGCCGTAGTCATCCATCGATTCGGCCAGCACATTCGGGCTCACGGCGTTGATGCGCAGCCCCCGCGGCAGCAACTCGCAGGCGGCGGCGCGCACGAAACCTTCCAGTGCGGCGTTGGCTGCCGTGGCATTGGCGCCATCGCGGATCGGCTGGGCGCTGATGATGCCGCTGGTCAGGGTGATCGAGCCGCCGGTGTTCAGGTGATGCTGGGCGGCCAGGCTCAGCCGCACCTGGCCGAGCAGCTTGTCCTGCAGGCCGAGGTTGAAGTCGGCCGGCCGCATCTGCGCCAGCGGACCGAAGTGGACCCGGCCGGTGGTCGCGATCACGGCATCGACCTTGCCCACCTTCGCGAACAGCGCCTGCACGCTGGCATCGTCGGTCAGATCGACCTGCGCATCGCCACCATGACGGCCGGCGCGGATAACCTCATGGTGGGCGCCCAACGTGCTGGCGACGGCCTGGCCCAAGGTGCCGCTGGCACCGACAAGCAGGATCTTCATGTGCATGTCTCCCGTAAACGTAGGGGTAACGCCACGCCCTGCGTGGCTGCGCCTGGTCGTCAATCATTCGCCGCCGACAATGCCTGCCCACGCGTCGTCGCCGCGTCGATCGCGCGCGCGACCATGGTTTCAAAGCCGTCGGACTGGAAGCTCTCGATCGCGGCCTGGGTGGTGCCGTTCGGTGAGGTTACCCGACGACGCAGCTCGGCCGGGGCTTCGCCGGATTCATCGAGCATGCGCGAGGCACCGAGCAGCGTCTGCACCACCAGGGTGCGGGCCGCTTCGGCCGGCAGACCCTGGGCGATGCCGGCCGCTTCCATCGCTTCGGCCAGCAGGAACACATAGGCCGGGCCACTGCCGGAGACGGCGGTGACGGCGTCCATGCGCGCTTCGTCATCGATCCACACGGTGCGGCCGGCGCTGGCCAGCACGGTGTCGGCCTGCGCGCGCTGCGCGGCGCTGACCGTGGCGGTGGCGAACAGCCCGGTCACGCCCGCGCCGAGCAGGGCCGGCGTGTTGGGCATCGCGCGGACCACCGCCATGCCACTGCCCAGCCAACGGTCCAGCTGGCCGCTGGTGATGCCGGCCGCGATGGAGACCACCAGCGGCTGCTTGCCTTGGGCGATATCGGTCAGCGAGGCGCAGACATCACGCAGCACCTGCGGTTTGACTGCCAGCACCCAGACCGTGCCCTGCGCGGCGGCTTCGCTCGCGCTGGCGTAGGTCTTGATGCCGAATTCGGCGGTCAGCTGCTCACGCAGTTCGGTCACCGGCTCGGCCACATGGAGGCTGGCCGGGGCCACGCCCTGGCGGACCAGGCCGGCGATCAGGCTGCGGGCCATGTTGCCGCCGCCGATGAAGGTGATGGGGGACGTGCTCATGAACTCTCCTTGGAACGGGCGGGGCGCTCAGGCCGGTCGCGGGCGTGCGCCGAACAGCGCGGTGCCGATGCGGACCAGGGTGGCGCCATGGGCGATGGCCTCAGGGTAATCGCTGCTCATCCCCATCGACAGCGTATCCACCTGCGGATGCGCTGCCGCCAGCGTGGCAAACAGCGCGGCCATCCGGGTGAAGGCGGCCTGGCGACGCTCGGGATCGGGCCAAGGCGCCGGGATCGCCATCAGCCCGCGCAGGCGCAGCTGCGGCGCCGCAGCGATGGCGGCCGCGAGCGTGTCGATGTCTTCCGGCGCGCAGCCGTGCTTGCTCTCCTCGTCATCGATGTTGACCTGGATCAGCACGTTCAGCGGCGGCTGGCCGACCGGGCGGTGCGTGGCCAGTGCGGTGACCAGCTTGAGGCGGTCCACGCTCTGCACCCAGTCGAAATGGCGGGCAGCCAGCTCGGCCTTGTTGGACTGCAGATTACCGATCAGGTGCCACTCCAGGCCCAGCGGCGCCAGCGCCTCGATCTTGGCCACCGCCTCCTGCACGTAGTTCTCCCCGAAGGCTCGCTGGCCCTGCGCGGCCAGGGCCTGCACGGCCTCGGCCGGCTGCGTCTTGGAGACCGCCAGCAGGCGCGGATCTGGCCGCCCGGCGGCAGCGGCCGCGTTGTGCAGGTTCGTCAGGAGGGTCGGCAGGGCTTGGGCGGTCACGGCGGGTCCGGTGGATCAGGGGCTGGCGCGTATTGTGCACATCTCGCTCTATACTGCCGCCCGGGGAAAGAACCTTCCAGTCGCAGCAGTCATGGGGAGTAGCAGCGCATGGATATCGCCGAGCTGTTGGCGTTTTCTGTAAAGAACAAAGCGTCGGATCTTCATCTGTCGGCCGGCCTGCCGCCGATGATCCGCGTCGACGGCGATGTCCGTCGCATCAATATTCCGGCCCTGGACCACAAGCAGGTCCACGCGCTGGTGTACGACATCATGTCGGACAAGCAGCGCCGCGATTACGAAGAATTCCTCGAGGTCGATTTCTCGTTCGAGATTCCCTCGCTGGCGCGCTTCCGAGTCAATGCCTTCAATCAGAACCGCGGCGCGGGTGCGGTGTTCCGTACCATTCCCTCCGAGGTGCTCACGCTGGAAGACCTGGCCTGCCCGCCGATCTTCCGCGAGCTGATTGACCAGCCGCAGGGCCTGATCCTGGTCACCGGCCCGACCGGTTCGGGCAAGTCGACCACGCTGGCGGCGATGATCGACCACATCAACAAGAACGAATACGGCCACATCCTCACCGTCGAGGATCCGATCGAATTCGTGCACACCTCGCAGAAGTGCCTGATCAACCAGCGCGAAGTGCATCGCGACACGCACGGCTTCAACGAAGCGCTGCGTTCGGCCCTGCGTGAGGATCCGGACATCATCCTGGTCGGCGAACTGCGCGATCTGGAAACGATCCGTCTGGCGCTGACCGCGGCGGAAACCGGCCACCTGGTGTTCGGCACGCTGCACACCAGCTCGGCCGCCAAGACCATCGATCGCATCATCGACGTGTTCCCCGCCGGCGAAAAGCCGATGGTGCGCTCGATGCTGTCCGAGTCGCTGCGCGCGGTGATCTCGCAGGCGCTGCTGAAGAAGGTGGGGGGGGGGCGTACCGCCGCCTGGGAAATCATGGTCGGCACCCCGGCCATCCGCAACCTGATCCGCGAGGACAAGGTCGCGCAGATGTACTCGGCGATCCAGACCGGCCAGCAGATGGGCATGATGACCCTGGACCAGCACCTGCAGGATCTGGTCAAGCGCAGCCTGATCACCCGCAACCAGGCGCGCGAGTACGCCAAGGACAAGCGCATCTTCGAATGATGGTAGAGCCGGGCGCTGCCCGGCTTCCTGCACCGCCGGCCGTTGGCCGGCTCCCGGCAATCTTCGGAGCACACCGCAATGAACACCACCACCACCATCGACTTCACCTCGTTCCTCAAGCTGATGGCGCACCAGAAGGCGTCGGACCTGTTCATCACCGCGGGCATGCCGCCGGCGATCAAGGTCAACGGCAAGATCTCGCCGATCACCCAGACACCGCTGACGCCGCAGCAGAGCCGCGACCTGGTGTTGAACGTGATGACGCCGGCACAGCGCGAAGAGTTCGAAAAGACCCACGAGTGCAACTTCGCCATCGGCCTGTCCGGTGTCGGCCGCTTCCGCGTGAGCTGCTTCTACCAGCGCAACCAGGTCGGCATGGTGCTGCGCCGGATCGAGACGCGCATTCCCACCGTGGAAGAGCTGAGCCTGCCGCCGATCATCAAGACGCTGGCGATGACCAAGCGCGGCATCATCCTGTTCGTCGGCGCGACCGGCACCGGCAAATCGACCTCGCTGGCGGCGATGATCGGCTACCGCAACCACAACTCGACCGGGCACATCATCACCATCGAAGACCCGATCGAATTCGTTCACAAGCACGAGGGCTGCATCATCACCCAGCGCGAAGTGGGCATCGATACCGACAGCTGGGAAGCGGCGCTGAAGAACACCCTGCGCCAGGCACCGGACGTGATCATGATCGGCGAGGTGCGCACCCGCGAGGGCATGGATCACGCCATCGCCTTCGCTGAGACCGGCCACCTGGTGCTGTGCACGTTGCACGCCAACAACGCCAACCAGGCGATGGACCGCATCATCAACTTCTTCCCGGAAGACCGCCGCAACCAGTTGCTGATGGATCTCTCGCTGAACCTCAAGGGCGTGGTCGCCCAGCAGCTGATTCCCTCGCCGGATGGCAAGTCGCGCAAGGTCGCGATGGAGATCATGCTCGGCACGCCGCTGGTGCAGGATTACATCCGCGATGGCGAGATCCACAAGCTCAAGGAAGTGATGAAGGACTCCGTGCAGCTGGGCATGCGGACCTTCGATCAGAGCCTGTTCGAGCTGTATCAGGCCGGCGAGATCAGTTACGAAGACGCGCTGCGTTATGCGGATTCGCAGAACGAAGTACGCCTGCGCATCAAGCTGTCGCAGGGTGGCGATGCACGCACGCTGTCGCAGGGGCTGGACGGGGTGGAGATTTCGGAAGTCCGCTGACACAGCGGGCTTCAACAGGCGGCGCGGCGCTGGGATGGTCGCGCCGTCCTGGGCAACCGGGGTGCAGGGGCGCCGGCACCTTGCCGGTATCAACGTATCAGGTGATGGGCATATGGACATGCACGATCCGTACCGCGCGCCGGCGGCTTCCAGCGCGCAGCGTTGATCCAACAGCTGCAGCAGCGGCGATGGGTATCGATCAAGGATAAAAAGGTCACCTACGCGCTGCCGGGATGATGCGTATCTGCTTCATGCCTCGATTGATTAGCCACGCTCATGACCGAACGTACCCCACACCATCCAATCTCCGCCGCCGACAGGGCTATCGTGGCACTCCCCCATGACGCCGGTCCCACCGGCAGGAGCAGCACCATGCAGACACGTGAACTGGGCCGCAGCGGCCTGCGGGTTTCCGCCCTCGGCCTGGGCTGCATGGGGCTGAGCTACGGCTATGGCCCGGCCACCGACCGTACCGAGGCGATCGCGCTGTTGCGCGCTGCGGTCGAGCAGGGCGTCACCTTCTTTGATACCGCCGAAGCCTATGGCCCCTTCTTCAACGAGGAACTGCTGGGCGAGGCGCTCGCGCCGTTCCGCGACCAGCTGGTGATCGCCACCAAGTTCGGCTTCAAGGGTGGCCATGCCGACGCCGGTCTGGACAGTCGCCCCGAGCGTATCCGCGCGGTGGCCGAGGCCAGCCTGGCGCGGCTGAAGACCGACCGCATCGATCTGTTCTACCAGCACCGGGTGGACCCGAACGTGCCGATCGAGGACGTGGCCGGCACGGTCAAGGACCTGATCGCCGAGGGCAAGGTGAAGCACTTCGGGTTGTCCGAAGCCGGTGTCGACATCATCCGCCGCGCGCATGCTGTGCAGCCGGTGGCGGCGCTGCAGAGCGAGTATTCCCTGTGGTGGCGCGAGCCGGAACAGGCCGTGCTGCCGGTGTTGGAAGAGTTGGGGATCGGCTTCGTGCCGTTCAGCCCGCTCGGCAAGGGCTTCCTGACCGGTGCGATCAACGTGGATACGCAGTTTGCGGCCGATGACTTCCGCAACAGCGTGCCGCGGTTTGCCGCGGAGGCGCGGCAAGCCAACCAGGCGCTGGTGGACCGCATCAGCGCGATTGCCGCCGAGAAGGGCGCAACGCCGGCACAGGTCGCCTTGGCGTGGCTGCTGGCGCGCAAGCCGTGGATCGTGCCGATTCCTGGTACCACCAAGCCGCATCGCCTGACCGAGAATCTTGGCGCGGCGGCCGTCGTGTTGAGTAATGCGGACATGCAGCAGATCGGCGAGGCGCTGGACAGCATCGCCATCGTCGGGGATCGCTACAACGCCGAGCGGCAGAAGCTGGTCGCGCGCTGAGCGGGGCGACGGGGCGCACGACCAACGGTCGTGCGCTACCCGTCCCACGGATGTCGGGTAGGTGCCGACCGTCGGTCGGCACGCGCCTCACCCGCGAATGAACGCCAACAGATCCGCGTTGATCACGTCCGCATGCGTCGTACACATCCCGTGCGGATAGCCCTTGTAGACCTTCAACGTGCCGTGCCTGAGCAGCTTGATCGCCAGCTCTGCTGAATCGGCGATCGGCACGATCTGGTCGTCGTCGCCGTGCATCACCAGCACCGGCACGTCGATCTTCTTCAGGTCTTCGGTGAAGTCGGTTTCCGAGAAGGCCTTGATGCAGTCGTAGTGCGCGTTGATCGCGCCCATCATGCCCTGCCGCCACCAGTTGTCGACGATGCCCTGCTGTGGCGGCGTGCCCTCGCGGTTGAAGCCGTAGAAGGGAATCGGCACGTCGCGGTAGAACGCCGCACGACCCGCGACCAGTGCCTGGCGGAAGCCATCGAAAACCTCTTTCGGCGTGCCGCCCGGGTTGGCCTCGCTCTTGACCATGATCGGCGGCACCGCACCGATCAGCACGGCCTTGGCCACGCGCCCGGGTTTGGCCTGCGCCACATAGTGCGCGACTTCGCCACCGCCGGTGGAATGCCCGATGTGGATCGCATCGCGCAGGTCCAGGTGATCGGCCAGCGCGTTGACGTCGGCGGCGTAGGTGTCCATCTCATGCCCGCCGCTGGTCTGCGAGGAGCGGCCATGCCCGCGGCGGTCGTGCGCGATCACGCGGTAGCCCTGCAGCAGGAAGAACTGCAGTTGGGTATCCCAGTCATCGGCGCTGAGCGGCCAGCCGTGATGGAACACGAGGGGCTGACCCTTGCCCCAGTCTTTGTAGAAGATCTCGGTCTTGTCGGCGGTGGTGACGTAGGGCATGGCACGGAACTCCTGAGGGAGGGAGGGGCGCAGCGGGGTACCCGTGCATGCTGCGTCTACAGGGTGTTCAGGCGGGATGAAAGGGGGATGTCGATTTCGCGACCCTGGCGCAGCTGAATCAATCTCCCCAACATCTGTCACGCCGATCGTGTCTAATACCGCTCCCCACGTCACACCCCCACCCCCATGTCCCTTGATTCCCATGGCCCCGCGCCGTGCGACGACGCTGACGGCCACCTGGTCACCGCAGGCCCGCTGACCCCGCCACCGGACAGCGCCGGCACCGTGGCCGACGAGAAAGCCCTGCGCCATTCCGTGGCCGAAGACGTGCAGGGCATGGTCCTGGCGACCCTGGTCGCCTCGCTCGGCCTGGCGATCTTCGCCAAGGGTGGGCTGATGATCGGCGGCATGGCCGGGCTGGCGTTTCTGGCCCACTACGCCTTCGGCTGGAACTTCGGCCTGGTATTCGTGCTGGTCAACCTGCCGTTCTATTGGGTGGCCGTGCGCCGCATGGGCTGGGAATTCACCCTGAAGACCTTCGCGGCGGTCACCGCCTGCGGCGTGCTGACCGACCTGCTGCCGCGCTGGGCCGATTTCGCCCACATGAGCTCGCTGTACTCGGCGATCGTCGGTGGCGCACTGGCGGGTCTGGGCATCCTGTTCTACATCCGCCACCGGGCCAGCCTGGGCGGCATCGGCATCCTGGCCGTGTACCTGCAGCGCACCCGCGGCTGGAGCGCCGGCAAGGTGCAGATGTCGTTCGACACACTGCTGATGTGCGTGGCGTTCTCGGTGCTGTCCCCGTCCAAGGTGATGTACTCGGCGATTGGCGCGGTGGTGCTCAGCCTGGTGCTGATGTTCAACCACCGCCCGGGCCGCTACATGGGCGTCTGACGCCCGTTACTCGCCCTGCGGTGGCACCGCAACGACGGTCACGCCGGAGACCCAGCGGCGGCTGCGCAGGTCCAATGCGGCCGCCTGTTCACCCGGGCCGCGGTACAGCCACAGCTGGCAGCACAGGGCATGGTCGCCGGCATAGCTGCTGCGCAGCGCGATGAGCGTGGCGCTGTAGCACTGCTTCCCCGAGCGGATCACGGTGTCGGCGGCGGTATCGAAGGTATAGCTCCCCGCGCCGCGCCACGGCCAGAGGTCTGTCTCACCGGGATCGGTGCCGGCCGGGACCGGGCAGCGTCCCTGCTCATCGCCGAAATGCGCGACGCCGTCGCCATCAACGGTCAGCGCGGCCAGCAGGCGCTCGATGTGCCTGAGCAGGCGCCGGTCCGCTGCGATCGCCGTGGCGGACGCATCCAGCGGTTCGCCGTCGACATGCATCACCGGATCGGCCAGCCGATGCTCGCGGCCGTAGCGCACCTTCAACCGGGTCGTCGGGCTGCGTTCGCGTGGGTCGGCCGACAACGGCCGGTTCAGCAGCAGGGTATCGCCGTAGTAGTCGCCATCGCGGTAGGCGATGAAGCTGACCCCGTCGATACGCAGCCAGTACAGGCCCTGATCGCTGCCACGCCCGCTGAGGCCGTATTGGCCCTGTGCCCAAGGGCGCTGCGGGTCCAGGCTGTCCGGCACCACGAAGCCGCGCTGCGGATCCCGCCGCAGCATGTCCACCTGCGTGTACAGGCCGGTGCCGCCGCTGTAGGCGCTCTGCACCAGGTCACGCTGGCCGTCGCCATCCAGATCGAGCAGGGAGAGCGACAGCTCGCCCATCTCCACCGGCACGCTGTGCTGGGCATCGGTCCCGCGCAGGTAGCGGGTCACCGCGTCCCAATCGGCCGGGGTGATGTTGGCCGGGCGCACCAGCGCGGGCAGCGGCGCATCGCTGTCGCCGGCCACCGGGATCTGCAGGTCGATGCCGGTTTCGTCGCGGTAGCGGGCCAGCACGGTATCGATCGGGGCCGGGTCGTCGACCGGCACCGCGGCGATCTCCGCGCGCAGGCGCTCCAGCACGCCGTCCAGGTCGCTTGCGGCAGCCAGCGGGGGCAGGCTCAGGGCAGCGAGCAGCGCAGCCCGCACGACGGGGTGCGTCACTTCTGGCGCCAGGTCGGCTTGAGCGTGTCGATGCGCTTGAACACCGGGCAGTCCGGGGCGTGCGCGCCGGGCAGGTAGCCCAGGCTCATCAGGAACTCGCCGGTGATCTCCCCGCCGGTGAAGCGGAAGGTCTTCTTGAACAGCTTCACCCAGCCGGCCTTGTCCAGCGGATGGTGGGCATCCAGCCAGCCGACGAAACTGCCGTGGCTGGCCCGCAGCTGCTGGATCACCTGGGCGTTGTGGACCGCTGCGTGCACCTTGAGCCGGTTGCGGATGATGCGGGCATCGTTGAGCAGGCGCTCGATCTCACGCTCGCCATAGGCGGCCACCGTGTCCACGTCGAAACCATCGTAGGCCGCACGGAAGCCCTCGCGCTTCTTCAGGATGGTCTCCCAGCTCAGGCCGGCCTGGTTGATCTCCAGGATCAGGCGCTCGAACAGTTCGCGCTCCTCACGCTGCGGGAAGCCGTACTCGTGGTCATGGTAGTGGCCGTGGACCGGATGGCCGGGGGCGATGAGGCAGTAACCGGACACGTGCAGCTCCTTGCGATGGCGGATCAGGCGCACGGGCCGGGGCACGCACGCAGGCCTGCATTATGTCAGCGCGAAAGCGCACATCACGGCCAGCGGCTAGAATGGGGCCATGTCTGAACTGTCTACTTCGCTTGCCCACCACCTGCTGGTCGCGCTGCCGTCGCTGACCGACCCCACCTTTGCCCGTACCGTGGCGCTGATCTGCCAGCACGACGAGAACGGCGCGATGGGCGTGCTGGTCAACCAGCCCTCCGAGTACACCCTCGGCGAGGTGCTGGCCCAGATGGAAATCACCACCACCAGTGACACCCTGCCTGGCCAGATCGTGCTCAACGGCGGCCCGGTGCATCCCGAGCGCGGCTTCGTGATCCATGACGATGCGCGCAACTGGGATTCCAGCCTGGCCGTGGGCGAGGGCGTGTTCCTCACCACCTCGCGCGACATCCTTGAAGCCATGGCCCGTGGCGAGGGCCCGCGCAATGCGCTGGTCACCCTGGGCTGCGCCGGCTGGAGCGAAGGGCAGCTGGAGTCCGAGCTGGCCGAGAACAGCTGGCTGGCCGTGCCGGCCGACGCCGAGCTGTTGTTCAACACGCCGTTCGAACAGCGTTGGCAAGGTGCGGCGGCACGTATCGGCGTGGACCTGTTCCGCCTCACCGATTACAGCGGCCATGTCTGAGCCGGCCACGCCAGCGCCTGCTGCGGCCACGCCGCCAACCATCCGCCGTGATGGCACGGTGCTCGGCTTCGACGTCGGTTCGCGCCGCATCGGCGTGGCCATCGGCAGCTCGTTCGGCACCCATGCGCGGGCGATCGCGGTGGTCGATGTCCACGGCCATGGCCCGGACTGGACCGCGGTGGAGCGCCTGATCAAAGAGTGGCGGCCGGACGGCCTGGTGGTCGGCGATCCGCTGACCCTGGACGGCCAGGACCAGCCCAACCGCAAGCGTGCGCAGGGCTTTGCCCGCCAGCTGCGGGAACGTTTCAAACTGCCGGTGGTGCTGGTCGACGAGCGTTCCAGCTCGGTCGAGGCGGCACGCCGGTTCGCGGTCGAGCGCGCCGAAGGCCGCAAACGCCGTCGCGATGCCGCTGCACTCGATGCAGTGGCCGCGGCGGTGATCATCGAACGCTGGCTCTCCTGCCCGGATGACGCCACCCCCGTTTCCTGACCCTCAGACCCTGCCCATGACCGCCTCGCAACTCGATTCCGATGGACGCCTGCGCCACCTGCTGACCCTGGAGGGTCTGCCCCGCGAAACCCTGCTGCAGCTGCTCGACCGCGCCGGCCAGATCCGCGACGCGGCTGTCGGCCGGGTCGGCAACAAGCGTCATGTGCTCGGTGGCTCGGCGGTCTGCACGCTGTTCTTCGAACCGTCCACGCGCACCCGCAGCTCGTTCCAGCTGGCCGCGCAGCGGCTGGGCGCGGACGTGCTGAACTTCGACGCCTCCACGTCCTCCACCCGCAAGGGCGAGACCGCCTGCGACACGCTGAAGAACCTGGAAGCCATGGGCGTGCGCGGCTTCGTGGTGCGGCATCCCGATGATGGCGCGGTGGCAGCGCTGGCCGCGGTGGCGGGCGAGGGTACCGCCCTGGTCAACGCCGGTGACGGGCGCAGCTCGCACCCGACCCAGGGCCTGCTGGACATGCTGACCCTGCGCCAGGCCAAGGGCAGCGATTTCTCGAAAATGAAGGTGATCATCGTCGGCGACGTGAAGCACTCGCGCGTGGCCCGCACCGACCTGCATGCCCTGCGCACGCTGGGCGTCGGCGAGATCCGCGTGTGCGGCCCGCAGTCGCTGTTGCCGGACGATGACACCCTCAAGGGCTGCATCGTTGGCGATGATTTCGACGCCATGCTGGAAGGCGCCGATGCGTTGATGATGCTGCGCCTGCAGCGCGAGCGCATGGAAGAAGGCCTGGTGCCCTCGCTGGAGCAGTACCACGCGCAGTACGGCCTGGATGCCGCGCGCTTGAAGCGTGCCGGCACCGACGCCGCCGTGTTGCACCCGGGCCCGATCAACCGCGGCGTGGAAGTGACCGACGAGGTGGCCGACGGCCCGCAGTCGTGGGTACTGCGCCAGGTCGCCAACGGCGTCGCCGTGCGCATGGCGGTGCTGGAAACGTTGTTGGGGTAAGCGGAAAGCTATGGCGGAGCTTCTTCGAAAGCTCCGCATCTTAGCGAGAACATCTTTACCAAGAGCTTCTTGCGCTCATCTCCTGCCTTGCCAACTCAACTTTCTGGCTTAGCTCTATCAAGCCGTCCTTGAGCTGTTGGTGGTTGTCCTCTTCAGAGTATTCAATGAAGTTAAGGTTCAAGGATGTGGAGTAGACGTTCCGGACCTCAGGAACGTACTGATTTTTGGGGATGGTGAAAAAGTGGGTTTGGGTGTAGGAGTTTCTGTACTTGTAGTCTTCGAGTAAGTAGCGGATATCAGGGTCCTCAAGTCCACAGCCTACGAATAAAAAAGAGTGTGTACTTAGGAGTGAATAAAGCAATTCATAGAACGTTCGATGTTCGTTTCTTGCTTTCGCGTAATCACTGCGTGTGAAGATAAGAGCGTTGGGGGAGCCGATGCTTCCATGACTCTTTATTAGGAGCGGGGTTCGTCTTCTAATGGCTTGCGCTACATCGGTATCTTTGTAGGTTTTTACCGTTACTGTGTTGTTGCCGCGATCGGCGACAAGAGTGTCGTAGATTGTGTCGATGTTTGGAGTTATGGTGATTCTTGCATCTAATGACCAAAGGGTTTCATGAATTCCGGCGTGACGAAATCCGGGTGTTTGAAATTCCTCGATCATGAGGGTTGCGAATGCTTCTTCGCCTAGTTTGTTCTTAATTACTTCGCAAGCCGTGAGCAGGTCATTTCTTGAGATAAGCTCTCTGATTTGTTTGACGATCTTTGAGTTCCCTGATCCAATCTTCTTTGCTCCTGCTTCTAGAAAACCCGGCCAGCTTTTTGGTCTCGATTTCCCGTCTTGGCCGACAGAATTCATTGAAACTCCCGCGCCTAGAAAGAGTACGGCTCTTCGCGCGGCAATGTCAGAAACCAATGCGTCCGGCCACTTCATGCCCAGTCTGCCTCAGCAAGGTTTTGGTCGAGATGGTTTGCGATCTCGGATATTACTTGGTTGAATTCCTTTACCTTATCAAAGTGCGCGCCGACAATACCATCAGCAGATTTCAGCGCAAAGATTGGCTTGACCGCGGTTTGTGACATCGGAACAAGGCTCTGGAAGTAGGGAATCTCTCCAAGTTTATAGTTGAGAATTGCTCCGTCGTTCAGTGGCTTGATTAGGCTTTTCTCAATTGCCGGAGCAATTCTCTTGATGATTTTTTCGAAAGATTTTACCGGCTGCTTCTTGCCGCCAACAGTCTTTGCGGTATATTGCTGAGTAACGTATCCAATAAATCTTATCTTGTCCGTGCTCGTGGCTACGCCGTCTTCCATTTCGAACGGACTTCCGTTTTCCTCTTCATACACCTCCAAGCCTCTTTCAACTCCTTTCAGCCATCCCTGAATTGCGATTTGAATGTTCTGAAGTCCCCTTAGGCTAAAAATGTCAGACGACATCGGAAGGATGAAGTAGTCGCACGCTAATAGAACCGTTCTATTTATGGCGCCTAGCGACGGGCCAATGTCGAAAAATACATAATCATATCCTTGAGTCTTTGCCCAGGAGAGCATTGCTTTTAGGAAGTAGGTAGTATTAAGGCCGCGCTCTTGTCCATTCGTCGCATCGAGCCAATCCTTGGAAAGAAAGTCTTCCGCCAGAGAGAATTTAGGGTCGCCGGGAACAATGTCCACACCAAATCCGACGCTTTTCGTTACCGGTGGTGATCCAAACCCCTTTGATTTCTTTAGTGACGTAATAAGCGAGTTGATGGTGCTCCCGTCAGTTGAAGACGAGTACAGCTTTTCTACCTTCGTTTCAGAAAGCATATAGGCCGTGGCGTTGCACTGGGGGTCTGCATCAACAACTAGTACTCGTTTTTTCTCGACAAGCGCAAAATACGCGGCGAGATTACATAGTAGAGTGGTCTTTCCCACTCCCCCTTTGTTGTTGAAAACGCATAGGGTGTGCATAGAGTGACTATTGCGATAGCGGCGGTTTCCAGATGCTATCAGTTCATCTGGATGAATAACCACGCCCACATCGCCGCATCGGCATAGGTGGCGTCCCAGGCGTTGTGGTTGCCTTCGGGGTACTCGGTGTAGCGCACGTCCTTCGCGCCGGCCTGCTGGAACGCGGCGTGCAGCTTGCGGTCGTCGTCCGGCGGCACCAGGTCGTCCAGCGCGCCATGAAACATCCAGATCGGGACGTTGCGCAGGCGTTGGGCGATGGCGGCGTACGGGTCGCTCTGGCCGGCCACGGCCTCCACCTGCAGGTCCGGGCGGCTCTGGTGCGGGGACAGCACCGCGCCGCAGACCGGCACGATGGCGGCGAAGCGGGTCGGTTCGGCCAGCGCGATGTTCCAGCTGCCGTAGCCGCCCATCGACATTCCGGTCAGGTACTGCCGCTGCGGGTCGGCACCAAACTCGGCGATGGCGGCATCCAGTGCAGCCAGCGCGATGCGGTTGTTCTCGCCGGACCACTCCTGGTCATCGGGCGTCTGCGGCAACACGACCAGCGCGGGGAAGGTGGAGGCGTGCTGGCGCAGGTAGGGCCCAAGCCCGGCCTGGGTCTGGCGGCGGCCGTCGCGGCCACGCTCACCGGAGCCATGCAGGAACAGCACCACGGGCAGTTCGCCGCGTGAGGCCGCTGCGTTGCGAGGAACGAACACCTGGTAATACGCAGTCTGCCCATCCACCTTGACCGCACGGCCGACGAACTGGCCACCGGCGGCATCAGGGGTGCTCGCACAGCCGGCCACTGTCATCATCGCCACCGCCCACAGCAGCCAGCTTCCCCAGCGTCGCGCCATTGTCGTGCCTTGTCTGAAATCGATTTCAGTCTAGGCCCGGTGGCGCGCCGGAGCATCTTGCAGTGCATCAGTGCGGGCGCGGGGCCGCAGCCAGGATGTCCAGCTGTTCGATCGCCTCGGGGTGACCGTCGGCGGCGGCCGCCTGCACCTGCGCCAGACTGGGGTGGACCACCAGCAGGATCGGGTTCTCGCACTGCGGGCAGTCGAACTGCGCTTCGTCTTCGTGCAGTTCCATCGGCATCTGCCGCGCGCTGCCCTGCCATTCGCAGGCGGCGCAGGTATACGTCGCGTCGCGCCAGCCGGGCTGGAAGTAGTTGTCGAGGGTCAGGGCCATGCGGTGTCCAGGGTCAGTGCAGCAGGATCAGGCTGGCCAGGCCGAGGAAGCTGAAGAAGCCCATGACATCGGTGACAGCGGTCACCACCACGGTACCGGCCACGGCCGGGTCCACGTTCATGCGCTTGAGCAGCAGCGGCAGCAGCACACCGGCCAGGGCCGCGGCGCAGAAGTTGATGATCAGCGCCAGGGTGATCACCAGCGACAGCAGGAAGCTGTGGAACCAGAGGTAGGCGATGATGCCGACCACGGTGCCGATCAGGGTGCCGTTGATCAAGGCGACGCGTGATTCCTTCCACAGCAGGATGCGCGCGTTGCTCTGGCCGACCTGGCCCAGCGCGATGCCGCGCACCATCAGGGTCAGCACCTGCACGGCGGCATTGCCGCCCACGCCGGCCACGATCGGCATCAGCACCGCCAGCGCCACCACTTTCTGCAGGGTCAGCTCGAACTGGCCGATCACGCTGGCCGCCAGGAACGCGGTGCACAGGTTGATGCCCAGCCAGACCACGCGACCGCGCACGGCGCGCTTGATCGGCGAGAACAGATCTTCTTCTTCATCCAGGCCGGCGGCGCCCAGCGCCTGGTGCTCGGCCTGCGACCGGATGATGTCGACCACGTCATCGATGGTGATGCGGCCGAGCAGGATGTTGTTGTCGTCCACCACCGGGGCGGACACCCAGTCATGATCGGAGAACTGGCGCGCGACTTCATCGGCGCTCTCGCCGACATCGATCGCCGGCTGCTCGTCATCGATCAGGCGGTTGATCGGGGTGTTGTCCTCGTGCGTCACCAGCGCGGCCAGCGACAGGCGGCCCAGGTACTGGTGGCGGCGACTGACCACGAACAGGTGATCGGTGTGGTCGGGCAGTTCGCCGCGCAGGCGCAGGTAACGCAGCACCACATCGACATTGACGTCGGCGCGCACGGTGACCACGTCCGGGTTCATCAGGCGGCCGGCGCTGTCCTCGGGATAGGACAGCACCTGCTCAAGCCGCTCGCGGTTCTCGCGGTCCATCGACTTGAGCACTTCATCGATGACCGTGTCCGGCAGGTCTTCGACCAGATCGGCCAGGTCATCGATGTCCAGATCTTCGACCGCGGCGATGATCTCGTCCGGGTCCATGTCGGCCAGCAGGCTTTCGCGCACTTCCTCGCCGACGTGGACCAGTACCTCGCCGTCGTCTTCCGGATCCACCAGGCCCCAGACGATCTCACGCTTGCCCGGCGGCAGCGATTCGAGCAGGTTGCCGATTTCCGCCGGCGCCAGGGTATTGACCAACCGACGGACCGGACCCAGCCGCCCGCTGTCCAGTGCATCGGACAACAGCCGCAGCTGGCGCGCCGTCTTGTCGTGGCGTACGGCTTCGGCCATGCGCAGCTCCTGCGGAAAAAGAAAAAGGCCGCTATCCGGTAGAGGATGCGGCATGGGCGGTGGTCACCGCGTCATTATCGCGTGCTTGTGTGTCAATCGGGTAGCGCGCAGACGGCGATGCGCGTGGGACGCACGCATTCAACGACGGTAGTGCCGGGCCCGGGGCGGCCACCCCCCCACGCGCAACCAAAGGTGAGTCCGGGCCGGGCCCCGGCCGGCCCAACCCGGGCCGGTGGGGCGA